>JAPPFH010000009.1 GCA_028875185.1 Chloroflexota bacterium
CCTCCTTGTCGCACTTAGAGATAACACCATGATAACACGATACTATACACCTAGGGCCCGTCGACACAGCCCGGCGACAGCGACCTTCAAATGGAGATTAGACAAATGAAGATCAAATGGTATGGACACGCCGCCTTCATCATCACTGCCAGCGATGGCACATCGGTAATCACCGATCCCTACACGCCAGAGACTTCCGGGTATCAGCCGATTCCTGATGTTCCCGACGTGGTGCTGACCTCGTCGCTGAATGACGACTTTCATGATCGCTCCGATCTGATCTTGGGCGATCCACTGCGCGTCAACATGTTGGAAGTGGCGCGCAGCGGCGGCAAAATGGAAGCGGCTGGCATGGTGTTCCGCGGCATTGAATCGTCGGAGATGTATGAGCACCCGTATCACGAGCCCGACAAATGCGCCATGTATCGTTGGGAGATGGATGGCATCCATATCGGGCATATGGGCGATATTGGCAATCCCTTCACTGAAGAGGAGTTCGCCTTCTTTGACGGGCTGGATGTTTTGCTGGCGCTGGCCGGCGATGTGCCGACGATCCGCCTGCCCGATCTCAAGCAGGCGATCGACCGCGTGCAGCCCAAGCTGGTTATTCCCATGCACTTCCGCACGCTGCGCTACAAGCCGCGCAATATGCAGTGGATCACCGCATTCCTGCGCCACTTCAATGAGTCCGATATCGATTTTCAGTCGAATTGGGAAGTGGAACTGGGCCGAGAGGATCTGCCGGAGTCGACGCGCGTGCTCGTTTTAACACACGCGTTGTGAGGCATTACGATGCGACAATTGAAACCGGACGCGCGGATGAAGCAAATGATTCTGAAGCGCGGATGTTATTCGCCTGAAGAAAACAGGCGAATTTATGACAAATGGTTTGCGCCTGGTCCGCGTCAGAAGTTTCAGCAAGTGAATCGAAGATTTCGTCTGGTAGACAAAGTGGTCTGCGATATTGGCTGCAGCTACGGCACGACCCTCATGTTTTGCAAAGAGGGATCGTACGGGATTGACATCGAACCTTACGAATCACAATTTGCCCGGAGCATCGGCTTGACCGTTTATCAGCGCGATTTCCTGCATGATCCAATTTCAGATCTGCCAAGAGTGGAGGCTATCTGGTGTTCGGCTGTGCTTGAGCATGTCGAAAGCGTGCACATTTTCTTGCGGCGTATGGCGCTCTTGTTGGAGCCTGGCGGTCTGGTCGCCATATATGTGCCAACGATTCCGCTGATGCCGGCGCTGCGCCTGGCGCCGCCGCTGCGAAAATTTACAACCGGATACCTGTACAGCGATCATATCAATGCTTTCACGCCGTCTACGCTGCGCTTCTTCTGTGAGCGGGCGGGCTTCCAAACGCTGGACGTCAGTCCGTTTTTGCCGGGTATCGCTTCACTGGCAAACCATATCCCGCTGGTGAATCGCCTTGTAGACGGCTGCGTGTACGTTGGTCGGAAAATATCTGAATGGGCATACCCGGAAGGGGCGACGCGAACCTCAAGCGAAGATGAGAAGGGCTTCGTATACAAATAGGGGCGGGCGATGCGCCGAATCCCCGCAGACCGGCGCGTCTCTATGAGCCGCCGGCGCGGACGAAGCTTTGGGTCACTGGCTTCATCATCGGTTCATATACGCGCGAAGGTCTCTTTCAGCGTCGGATAAAGCGACTGATAAATCTCGTAGCGCTCGGCATAGGTTTCGGCATCGCCGCCGACCGCCACCGTTTCACCCGTTTGAATCATCGCCTCACATGCCGACGCCGCATCGTCGAAGACGTCCGCGCCAACTGACGCCAGGATGGCCGCGCCCAGCGCGCCGCCTTCGGTTGTATTAATGTTCACCAAGGGCGCAGCCAGCACATCGGCGATGATCCCCTGCCAGATCGGGCTCTTGGCGCCGCCGCCGCTGATGCGCACTTCGAATTGCTCCGGCAAGCCCGCTTGATCAATCAGCGTGAAGGAATCTTTTAAGCCGAACGCCACGCCCTCGAGTACCGCGCGCGTCATATGCCCGCGGCTGTGGCGGCTGGTCATGCCGATGAAAGCGCCCCGCGCCAGCGGATCGGGATGCGGACTGCGCTCGCCAGTGAGGTAGGGCAGGAAGAAGAGCCCCTCGCTGCCAGCGGGGATTGCCGCTGCTTCAGACAGCAGGCTGTCGAAATCGAAATCAGGCGCGAAGGTGTCCTTATACCATTGCAGGCTTCCCGCGGCGCTGAGCATCACGCCCATGAAGTGCCAGGTCTCGGGCACGGCGTGGCAGAAGGCGTGCAGGCGGCCCTCAGGCTCGTAGGCGTAGTGGCTGAGCGGGGCGAAGACGACGCCGGATGTGCCGACGGTGACGCCGATCACCTCTGGCCTGACGCAGCCCATGCCGATCGCGCCGGCCGCCTGATCGCCGCCTCCGCCGACGACGGGCGTCCCCGCCGCAAGCCCGGTTGCCGCCGCGCCAGCCGCGCTGATCGTCGAGGTAATCTGCGTGCCTTCGTGCACTGGCGGCAGCCACTCGGCGGGAATCTCCAGCGCTGCCAATACATCAGCCGACCAAGCCCGTTCGGCGACATTGAGCAGCGATGTGCCGGCGGCGCCCGCCAGGTCGGTGGCGTAGACGTCGGTGAGCTTGTAGCGGATGTAATCTTTGGGCAGCAAGACCTGCGCCGCTTTTGCGTAGACATCCGGCTCATTATCGCGCACCCAAAGAATCTTGGGCGCGGTGAAACCGGTGACAGCCGGGTTGCCGGTCAATTCGAGCAAGCGATCGGCGCCGATGACTTTGGTCATATAGTCGCACTGCGCCTGCGTGCGCTGGTCGTTCCACAAAATCGATGGGCGCAGCGCCTTGCCGTTTCCATCGAGCAGCACCAAGCCGTGCATCTGCCCGGTGAGGCCGATGGCGCTGATGTCGCCGCCGCGCAAGCCCGATTCAGCGAGCGCCTGACGAATGCTGGCGCTGATGCCATCCCACCAGTCAGCCGGGTTCTGCTCGCTCCATAGCGGCTTGGGCTGGCTGATGGGCTGGGGCGTGTTGGCGGAGGCGATGACCGCGCCGCTTTCATCAATGATCAACGCTTTGGCGCCGGTGGTGCTGATATCAAGTCCCATCAAGTAGGGCATGCAAAAAGCCTTTCTCCCCAGCGTTCGCTACAATATTCACAACCGATGTAGGGGCGATCCATTGGATCGCCCGCAAGTCCCATGCTGAAAATTGACGGGCGACCTGATAGGTCGCCCCTACATTTCCTCATTCTACGGGTCTAACGCACGCCCAGCAGCACATCAAAGGTCAGCTGATCCAGCCGCTCATAGGGCAGGTTGCGCGCGCCCATGCCGGCGCGGTCGAACGCAGTCGCCTTGAGTTGATCGGCAGCTTGCTTGCTGTAGCCCTCGCTGAGATAGGCGTAACTGCCGTCATCAGTGTTGATCTCAGCCAGCAGCGCCTGGATTTCGCCATCGGCATTGAACTGCGCCGCCTTCTCTTTGAAGACGAGATAAGAGCGCATGCAGCCCCGCGCAAATTCCTTGACATCTTCGTATTGCGAGCTGCGGTAGGCGTGGGCGTCAAAGTGGCGGCTGCCGTCATAACCAACATCTTCCAGAAAGCGCACCAGGTGGAAGTTCTGCTTGATCATCATGCTGCCGAAGCGGAAGTCTTGATCGTAGCGGCCAAACATTTGGTCGTTCAGATCGATATGGAAGAGCTTGCCCGCTTCCCAGGCTTGCGCCACCGCGTGCAGGAAGTTCAAGCCCGCCATATGCTCATGCGCCACCTCGGGATTGACGCCAACCATATCGGGATCATCAAGCGTGGCGATGAAGCCTAGCATGCTGCCGACGGTTGGGAAATAGATATCGCTGCGCGGTTCGTTGGGTTTGGGCTCCAAGGCGAATCGGTAGCCGTAACCATTGTCTTTCGAGTATTCACATAAGAAGTTGATCGCCTCGCGAAAGCGCTTGACGCCATCGGCCGGGTTCTTGGCGCTATCGCACTCGGTGCCCTCGCGCCCGCCCCAGAAGACGTAAACCTTCGCGCCCAACTCCGCCCCCAGGTCCATCGAACTCATCGTCTTTTGCAGGGCATAGGCGCGCACCGTGGGATCGTTGCTGGTGAAGGCGCCGTCTTTGAAGGCCGGATCAAAGAAGAGGTTGGTGGTCGCCATCGGGCAGACGATGCCGGTTTCGCTCATCGCCCGTTTGAAATCGGCGACGATCTGATCGCGCTCGGCGGCGGTCGCGTCGATAGGCACAAGGTCGTTGTCGTGCAGGTTGACGCCCCAAGCGCCGACCTCCGCCAGCATATGCACAATTTCGACTGGCGAGATGGGCTTGCGGGTGGCATCGCCGAAGGGGTCGCGCCCGATATTGCCGACCGTCCACAAGCCGAAGGTGAATTTATGTTCTGGTAGGGGGCTGTAATCCGCCATTGTCAAGTCCTTTGCTCAATTCAGGTTTGACGGCGATTGTAACAAAAACTGTTATCGCTTGTCATGCAGCTTTTCGCCTGGCGCTTATTGCGTTCGGCTCAGCGCGACGCCAACACTTCGCCGGCGCACGCGCCAGGCCCGGTAAACGAGGTCGACTGAGGCTCTCTCTGGCATGGCTGAATCCCCTCGACAGCTGAATCTGTTTACAAATGCCAGTGTGATTAGACAATTGATTGCTATACTTCAGAGACTCGGAATGAAAGGTCATCAATGGGCGTGCCAAAAGTATCAGTCATATTGACCTCATACAATAACGGCAAGTATCTAGGCGCTGCGATTGACAGCATTCTGACACAAGAATTCGACGACTTCGAGCTAATTCTCGTTGACGATGCTTCGCGTGATGACAGTGCGCAGATCATCAAAGCGTATGAAGCGCGAGATTCGCGCGTTAGAACAGTCTTCCTAGATTGCACTCAGGGTATGGCAGGCGCTCGCAATCGAGGCTTTGACATCGCTCAAAGCGAATACATCGCATACATGGATTCGGATGATGTCAGCCTGCCGGCTCGATTGAAGAAGCAGGTAGACTTTCTGGAGAACAACCCAGAAATAGGCGCCGTCGGTGTTATGGTCCGCAAAACTCGTCATGATTTGGCTCTTGGAGCGGTGCGGGAGCGCCCGCCACAACATGCTGAGATCATCTTTAATGTATATACCGGCCAGCTCAGGCATATATCCTGCGGCACGTTGATGATTCGTCGGCAGTTCCTTGATGCAATCGGCGGCTGGAATGAGGCGGTCAGGCACGAAATTGAGCCGGGATTCTTGGCAACGCTGGTTTCTTGCGCATCCGTCCGGCTTGCGAATATCCAGGAAGTGCTTCATCTGCAGCGCGTGCATAGCAATAACACCTCAAATCTGCCAATCGGCGTGCAACGCCGGGAATCGTTGGCCGGTGCGCGCGTCCTGCTTGAAAGGCTACTGGGCGGTGTAAGTGATGAAACCCTCCGCTGCTTTCGTTCATTGAGACAGTTTGAGAACCTGAATTGGCGTGATCGGCGAATGGCGAAGCGACAAATGAAGCGCATCATCGAATCCCTGATAGCGCGTGGTGATATCCGGACTGAAGAACGAGTGCAGTTGACTGCTCTAATGAATCGGCGTCTTGAAAATGCGTCGCCGCGGCGCTGGCAACAGTTCTGCTATTGGAGACGAAAGTGGTTTAGAACCCAAGCCTAGGTGTATAGCTGGCAGCGACTGCGGCGACTATCTATAGCATCGTCCACGGCTTTTCGGTACACTCGCGCTTGTCGCTGTCCGCTATAGGCGAAAGTGAACCGCATGGCGCTGCCCGCGCGCGAATCGCCAATCGGCAAACGAGTTTCACTCTTTGTGACCTGCATCGTCGACATGATCTATCCAAACACCGGCATGTCCGTGGTCGACATCCTTGAGCATGTCGGCGTCGAGGTCGACTTCCCGCCGGACCAAACCTGCTGCGCCCAGCCGGCATTCAACGCCGGTTATCGCGCTGAGGCGCGCACGGTGGCGAAGCACTTCTTCAAAGCCTTCAAAGACGCCGAGGTTATCGTCACGCCCTCGGGCTCCTGCGCGGCGATGGTGCGGCATGAATACCCGCATCTCTTCACGCCCGAAGATGGCGAACCCTACGAGCAGGCGCAGCGCATGGCTTCGATTACTTGGGAGTTCAGCGAATTTCTGGTCGAAGGACTTGGCATCGCCAATCTCGACCTAACGCTGCCGGAAAAGCGGTCCTTCGCGATTCACGATGCCTGCCATGGGCTGCGCGGCCTGGGGCTGGGGGGCGCCTCCCGCGATCTGATTAGTCACCTCGGCAATGCCGAATTGACGGAATTGAACGAGTGCGAAGTCTGCTGTGGTTTCGGCGGCTTGTTCAGCGTGAAGATGCCGGATATAAGCAACGCGATGCTTCAAAACAAGATTGACAATATCAATGCGTCGGCTGCCGACACGATCGTGACCGGCGATGTCAGCTGCCTGACGCAGATGAATGGCGGGTTGTCTCGGAAGAAATCCGGCAAGCGCGTCGTTCACCTGGCTGATGTGCTGGCGCAGGCGCTGGGAGGTGAACGGGCATGACGCTGGAAGTGCAATCCAACGATTTCATCGCGCTGGCCGATATCGCGCTGCACAACGATGATTTGCAGCATGCCATCGGCGAAGGCACCCGAACCGCGTACTACCGGCGTCTCGATACCATGTTCGCCCATGGCGATGAACACGGCGAATTCATGCGGCAGCAGGCAGCCGAGGCGAAACGGCGCGCCCTGCGGGAATTGCCCGATCTGCTGGAAAAGGCGGAGCGCAATCTCAAAAAGAACGGCTACCAGGTGGAATGGGCGGAAGATGCGGCGCAAGCCAATCAATTGGTGCTCGACATCGCGCGCCGGCACCAGGCGCATACGGTTACCAAAAGCAAAAGCATGTTGACCGAAGAGCTGGGCACGAACAGCGCCATGGAAGCGGCTGGCTTGCGCGTGGTCGAGACCGACCTGGGCGAATACATCATCCAGCTCGCGGGTGAAACGCCCAGCCATATTGTCGGTCCGGTGATGCACAAGACCAAAGCGGAAATCCGCGATGTCTTTGTGCGCGAACTGGATATGGCGCCGACCGATAACGCCGAGGAGATGGTGGCTTTTGCGCGGAGGATGCTGCGCGATGACTTCCTCAACGCCGATATGGGCATCTCCGGCGGCAACTTCCTCATCGCGGAAACGGGATCGATCGGTCTGGTGATGAACGAAGGCAATGGCCGCATGTGCACTTCGCTGCCGCGCGTCCACATCGCCCTGATCGGGATCGAGAAAATCGTTGACACGGTCGAAGATTACGCCACGCTGACGCAGGTGTTGCCCAGCAGCTCCACCGGGCAGAAGATGACCGTCTATACCAATATCCTGAATGGACCCGGGCGCGCTGACGAAGGCGACGGACCGGAGCAGGCATACGTCATTCTGGTCGACAACGGCAGAAGCGATATCTACGCCACCAAATACACCGAAGTGCTGTCCTGCATCCGCTGTGGCGCTTGTCAAAACGCTTGCCCGGTTTATCGCACCATGGGCGGGCACGCCTATGGCTGGGTTTACGGCGGTCCCATCGGCGCGGTATTGACGCCTTTGTTCGTCGGCTTGGAGAAAGCCACCCCGCTGCCGCACGCCAGCAGTCTCTGTGGCAGTTGCAAGCAGGTCTGCCCGGTGGATATCGACCTGCCGCGCATGCTGCTCGATCTGCGCTGGGATCTGGTGCGCGAGGGCGAATCGCAGGCGGGTTGGGACGCGGCGATGAAAATGTGGGCGATCGGCATGACATCGCCGGCGCGCTTCGCTCTTGGAGGAAAGGCGGCGCGCGCGGGTCAAGCCATTATGGGCGACTACATGCCCGGCCCTCTGGGCAATTGGAGCAAACATCGAGACTTTCCCGACTTCGCGCCCAAGCCATTCCGGCAGCTGTGGAAGGAACGCGCCCCCACCCTGTATCCCGCTACCAAAATGAGGGAGGGACTTTCATGAGCGCGCGTGAGAAGATACTGGGCAAGCTGCGCAGCGCTCCGAGACCATTCGGCGAGCTTAAGCCAATAGCCGAACGGCGGCACATGATCCCGGCGCAGGACCTTTCGCCGGGGGAGCAATTGCAAGTGTTCATCGCCGAAGCCGAAGCGGTCGGCTGTATCGTTTATCAGCTTGATGAAAACTCGGCATTCGAACAAATCATGGAATTGATCGGCGATGACCGGTCCGTATTGAGTTGGGACGCTAGCCAAATGCCATTTGCGGGATTGCACGGGATGCTGGATTCGCTCGGTGTGACGGTGGCCGCTCCCGATGCCGGCGATGTTCGCGTGGGCATCAGCGGCGTTAGCGCGGCGCTGGCGGCGACGGGCAGCCTGGTGCTGGAGAGTGGCCCCGGTCGTTCTCGCAGCGCTTCATTGCTGCCGGACGTTCATATTGTGTTGATGCAAAAAGAGCAGATTACCCCCGACCTGGAGACTTGGCAGGATGCGCAAAGAGCCGCCGGCTATCCCGCCTTTACGAAAGCAAGCAGCGCCACTGTGATAACCGGCCCCAGCAAGACGGCCGATATCGCGCATCAACTGGTCAAAGGCGCGCATGGTCCGCGCGAGGTGCATGTGATGATTTTGGGCGCTGCGCCGCTTGAGGATTAGCCGCGCAACTTCGGGTAGTCCGTTAATCTCGGTATAATGTGGTTGATGGCTTGCTAAATTCTTGCCAAGAGGATGCCTATCATGAACATTGAAGTCTCGGAAGAAGTTGGCCTGCATCTTAAACAGCTCGCCGAAGAGCGCGATCTAACAATGGATGAGTTAGTCGGAGCGATGCTTGAGCGCTACGATGTCAAGCGGCGAAAAGGCGTCACCCTTGCTGAATTGGCAGCTAACACCGCAAAAGCCAATCTGGCTACCCCGCATCCGGTGGATACTTCCGAACGCAGTTGTGAAATCCTGAATACGAGATATGCCGAACACCTCAAGCAGCGTGGAATGTCGACCACGGAGCTGATCGAGAAACTTGAAAAGGAGTATCCACCGGGGTCATTGGCCAGGCTCGCGCAGGTAGCGCTTAAGGCTGGAATGGCTTCGAATGAACCAGTTGATACTTCCGGCCGCAGTCGCGAGATACTGAACACCGAATACGCCGACTACCTCAAGAAACGCCGCACTTCATGCCCGTAATTGTTGATTCAAGTTTTGTCTACGCGCTTTTCAATCATAGCGAGGCTCGCCATATTGAAGCTGTCAATTTTGCTTTTGCGAATACCGACGAGTTAATGATGCCGGATGTAGTCTTGCCGGAACTCAGTTATCTGTTCCGGCGAGATTTTGGGTACGCCGGCGTACAGAGGTTGCTTAAGTCGATTCAGTCGTTTGATGCGCGGTATGTACCAATATCTGCTGATGACATTCCACAAATGCACGAGATTACTATTAGATATGCCAGCGCGGAATTTGATATCGTCGATTGCTGCATCATGGCGATTGCCGAACGACTGGGCATCACCCGGATCGCCACCTTTGATCGGCGCGACTTCTCGATCTACCGTCCGCGGCACTGTCCATTCTTAGAGTTGTTGCCTTCCGCTTAGCCGCAATTTGGGAGCGTTGCGAGAAGGGTTTCACCCCTCCTCTATCCCCGCCACCGCCATCAGCTTCCGCAGCGCGTCAACCGCCGCCGCCATCCCGTCCGCGCCGCTGAACCCGCTCGAATGCCGCGCTTCCAGCAGATGCGGCTCCAGTGACAGCACGCCTTGGTAACCGCTCTCCCGCAAGCGCGTCAGCAACTCCAGCAGCTGGCCATCGCCATCGCCAGCGACCGTGACCGAATTGTCCGCCAGCCGCGCGTCCTTAATATGAATATATCCGGTGTAGGGGTGCAGCTCATCCCACCAGCGATCGACCTGGTCGACGGCGCCACATTGCACGAAGTTGGCTGGATCCCAAATGAAGCGCAGTTGCGGTAAATCGATTGCGCGCATGATTCGGAGACAGCGCTCGGGTATATCGCCGACCACGCCTTTCTCGTTCTCGAGCAGCAATTGAAGTTCGTTCTCGCCCGCGATATCAGCCAGCATACCGAGGCGGTCTATTGAATGCTGTATCGCCGCATCGTCAACATCGTTATCCGGGTAGAAGCTGAATATGCGGATATTGCGCGCGCCCAGTTGGCGCGCCGTTTCGCCGATGATTTTGAGGCGCTCGCTTTCGACCGCGATCGGGTCAACGATAGGAGACTTGCCAATTGGGCTGCCCATGCAGCTGACGGCGATATCGTATCGCGCGAGCAATTTCTTGACGCGACCGATGTGGTCTCCGGTGAATTGGGAGCAATTGACGCCCCATGCGGCGCGGATGTCAATCAGCGGAATCCCTAGCTCTTGCAAGGCGCGCAACTGCGCTTCAAAATCGACCGCGATCTCATCGCCGAACGCGCTTATTCTCATCATTTTGTATCTGCCGCCTTCACTCGTTTTTTGTCAGTTGCCGCGATTCTAGCAGATGGCTAGACGGAATTGTAAAGAGAGATGGTTAGATTGAGTTTCGCGCCGGCTCTGAATATGACTGCCAAGAGCAAGAATTTGCCGCTGATATTCATGGTTCGTAATATGGTCCCAACGCGCTCAGGAGCTCCGGCAAGTGTGGCGCATCCTGGAAGAGCAGACCATCATCGCCATTGGGGTCGGGGAATTCTGGCGGCTCATATTCGCGCCATTCGCCATCACGAACCGCCATGTCATAGCCATCGCGTTCGAAGCGCCCGATAAGCGCCTCCCGCATTTCGCGCAATCGCCTGGCGTAGCGCGAATTGCGGGCCCAATTCTTCGTCTCTTGCGGATCTATCTTCAAGTCAAACAGCCACTCTTTGTTGTCAGCCGCTGAATAGACGTATTTCAGGTCGCGGCTGGCGATCATGTACAAGCCCACGTTGCCTTCGCCCACCTGGCTGTAGACAGTTTTGCGCTCGCCGGCATCGGCAGCCAAGTCGAGCAGGTCCGCGCCTTCGGGCGATGGATCATCCATGTCGAGGCCCGCGGCTGCCGCGAATGTGGGGAATACATCAAGCAAGCTGACGGGCGCGTCAACAGCGCGGCCTGCATTCGCCCCCCGGGGTTCGCGGATTATCAGCGGGATTCGCGCGGCCGGGTTCAGCATCGCGCGCTTGCCAAAGCTGCCAAAATCGCCCAGCATTTCGCCATGATCGGACGTGTAGAGGATCAAGGTGTTCTCGATTTCGTCGCCCAAAGCCTTGAGGATGCGCCCTAAGTTGAAGTCGATGAAGGAAATGCAAGCGTAGTACATCGCCTTCATTGTGCGGACGAGCATTTCATCGTAGCCTTTGTCGCGGTATTTGTAGCGATTCTGATGAAGATTCCAATAGGTCAGCAATTGCTCAAAGCCTGCGGGACGGTGTGGCGGCAGCATATCGGCTGCGCGATAGAGCTTATTCCAGGGGACTGGCGCTTCGAAAGGCGGGTGCGGCTTGATGAAGCTCGTCCAGAGAAAGAAGGGTCGCGTAGAGTCGCGCCGCTGAAGAAAGTCGATGGCGCGGTCCGCAACCCAAGTTGTGTGATGATGTTCCGGCGGCAGTTGCGATGGCTGCGGGATGTAGTACATCTCGCTGCGCATGCCTTGCGGCTCGAGCGCATGCCCATAGCCATTTTCTGCGAGATAGTCGTGAAAATCATTGCGGCCGCCGCGTATCCTGGCGCCTTCTTCAGAGATATCGCGGCTCTCGAAGCCCCACATTGCGTCCACTTGCGGGTTGAAATGCATCTTCCCAATGCCATGGGTCCGATAACCAGCCTCGCCCAAGGCTTGCATGATGCTTTGCATGTGCAGCGGCGACTCATTGTTGGACGCGCAGCCGTTCAAATGCGGCGGGACGCCGGTGATCGTGGCGCTGCGCGCGGCCACGCATACGGGCGACGGCGTGTAGCAATTGGTGAAGGCAGTCCCGGACTGCACCAGCGAATCGAGCGTTGGCGTGCGGATTTCGCGATTGCCCAGCGCGCGAATCGTATCGCTCCGCTGCTGATCGGTCATGATGAAGAGAATATTGGGCTGCCGACTCATCGTTCTTCGCTCCCTTAAGCCTTCTTTTCCGCGCTCGCTAAGCAATTTGAATCACAACCTTGCCAAAATGATCATGCTCTTCCAGGATGCGGTGCCCTTCGCGTATCTCTGAAAGCGGCAGCACGCGGTCGATCACGGGCTTGAGCGCGCCTTGACTCGCCAGCGCCAGGCAATTGCGCAATTCGTTATACGTGCCGCCATTCGATCCCAGTATGCTCAACTGGCGATGGTAAATCTGGGGAATGCGCAGGTCGAAATTCTTGCCCGAATGCGAGCCGCAGACAACCAGCCTGCCATTGCGCGCCAAGGTATGCAGCGAACTTGACCAGGTAGCCGCGCCGACGAGATCCTGCGCGACATCGACGCCGCGGCCGCCGGTATACGCGATCACCTGCTCAACCCAATCAGCCTCTCGATAATTGACCGCATGATCGGCGCCCAGATCGCGCGCCCGCGCCATCTTCTTCGGCGTAGACGTGCTGACGATGACAGCCGCGCCCGCATATTTGGCGATTTGTATTGCCATTGAGGCGACGCCGCCGCCAGCGCCGGGTATGAAGACGGTCTCGCCCGCCTGCAGCCGCGCTACGGTAATGAGCATGTGCCAAGCCGTCATCGACACGACCGGCAGCGCCGCCACCTCAACATGAGTCAGGCGCTCGGGCTTGGCGATCAGATTCCGCGCTGGCGCGACCACGAATTCGGCGAGCCCGCCATTCATATGCTCGCCGATAATTCTATGCTGGGGGCAGACGGTCACTTCGCCGGCGCGGCAGAACTCGCAATCGCCGCAGGTCACGAGGGAATAAAAGGTGACATCGTCGCCAGCGCGCCAGTTCTTGACTCCGGCGCCCACATCGTCAATGACGCCGGAGACATCAACGCCCGTGATCAAGGGCAGGGGCAAGGCGCCGAATTGCGGCCCGCGGCGAACGCCCACGTCAAGCCAGTTGAGCGCGCAGGCGGCAACCTTGATCCGCACCTCATCATCGGCTGGCTGCGGCGCTGGCACGCGCTCCACTTGAATCACATCGCGCTCGCCATGTTCGTGGAAGCGGGCTGCGCTCATCATGAGCATGTGGTCTCTCCTCGTGTCTGCGCGAGCGCCGGATTATCGCGCTTCGATTATCACTTCTCCCAGCGGCGCGGTCATCGACGGAAAACCAGCCGCTAGATCTTCCGGAGGCGGCAAAGCCCAAGTCTCACTGTCCGCCAAGCCACTATACCACAGCCGCGTCGGCATAGGCGCGCAGTGGATTTAGAACAGCCAACTACTCCAGGATGACCTTAGTCTCAGTCAGTTGTTTGCGGTCGCTGTCGATAATTCTAAGAAGCGCGCGCCCGGCCTCGCGCTCGCGCCATAGAGAAAGGGTGATCCAAAGCGGGCGGTTGGGGTCGGTGTCCGGCGGGTAAAAGAGGTCCATCGCATGTCGATAAAGCGGCGATGCGCCAGGCGGCAGCATCCAGAATCCGCGCGATGGGTCCGCCTTTTCGCTGGCGCTGGCGACCATCTCGCCGCTGATCTGGTCTACAAGCTGAACCGAATAGCCGATGTCCGCGTAGATCCCTCTCTTGGCAGAAACGTAAAGTCGAATATTAGATGACTCAGCGCTGCCATCAATATGGTAGCCATGCAGGCGCAGGCCGTATTCGAAATCGGTTGATGCGGAAGTCGCCAAGAAGTGGCGTTCAAATTGAGGAATGCCCGTATAAATGATGAGCGGGATAAGCCAAAGCGCCGGAAACGCAATGAGCGTGGTTTGAACGCGCGGCCTCGGGTTGGGCGCTAAGTCAGCAATACCGCCAAGCATTGCCGCCAGCGCCAGCCAGACGCCGATAAATTCGAGGCATTCTTCCCAAACATCAAATGCCAGGCAGCCATTCAGGCGCATCCAGCCCAGGTCGCCGCAAATCAACGGCAGTTCTTCAAGGAGGATTGCGCCGGTACCGCTCGTCGCCAAGCCCGCCAGCAGGCAAAGGCGCCATTTCCACATGCGCCGTGGAGAGCGAAGCGCCACAATTATCGTTGACAAGGCAATGCCTATGCCTAGCGCGGCGTAGTATCGCTTCCAATGCAGCATCTGTTCATGCAGCTTGAAGTATTCGTCCCAAGCCAAGATCAGGAATACTGCGGCAATCGCGATCAAATAGAGACGGCGCCAGGCGGGCGCGGCGCGGGCAAGCCAGGCCGTCATCAGCGCAACCCATCCAACCAGCGCCAACTGCAGCGACGCCAGTGTGCTGGCGATGTTGTACTCCCGGTTCAAATCCCAATACCACCAGGCGGGGCTGGCGGCTGGGCGCAGATGCAAAGCCAGCATGATCACAAGCGCCTGCGCCAATAGAAAACCGGCGCTAATGCGAGCGTATGTCGGCGCGAGCTTCGGAAAGAGCCAACGATAGCTGAAAACAACAACCGCGGCATAAAGGATGATGACGAATAGTCCAGTCAAGCCATCGGCTGAAACTATACTCTCCAAGCTGTCCATCAGATCAACAGATGAGTCCGCCACATTGCGTAGGGCCAGCTGCTGGCGGTTGAGTGATGAGAGGGGACGCGATTTGCACCAGCATCCGCGCCGCTTATGTTGGCGCGCATATCATTCCCGATCTTCAATTAGCAGGTCGCCCAGGGGCACGCGGGCATCGACGTAGGGCTCGCCATTGAAATCCGTCGCTGCCAAGCGCGCGTGATCGTCAAGACGATATAGACCGGTGAATACCTGATAAAGCCCGGGCGCCAGGTCCGCGGGCAGCGATACCTGCCAGGTTTCGCTGTCTGTCAAGCCCTTATACCAGAACCGGGTCGGCAAGCGCGCGCCCAATGGCTGTTGATCATACACCTGCCATTCCCCACTAGCCTGATGACCAAGGTGGAAAAACTGAACATAACTCTCGTTTTGCGCATCGGCTGCGGTCCAGGTGAATCGGATGGGGAGCGCGGCGCCGCGTGAGGCGCGCTCCGGCAGTTCAGCGGCGCTTAGCGTGATGCCGTTTTCAAAATCCGCCAGGGGCGCTGCCGAGGGGACCGCGTCCTCAGCCCTCAATACGAATTCGTCCAAGACGATTTGCTTGTCGCCAAGCAGTTTGTGATCGCTCGATTGCACATTCTGAAACACGAAGTCATCGCCGCGTTCACGCCAGATGGCCAGCGTCAGCCAATATGCCCTTTTCTTTGGCGTATCCGGCGGAATATCAAGGACGATCTTCTGTCGATAGACGTGCGCGACTGCCGGGATTTGCAGCAGGTAGAACTGCAGATCGCTGTGGACGCTGCGGCTGGCGACAGATTGCCCGCTGGCTTGGTCGATCAGTTGCACGGAGAACCCGGTCTCGCGATAATGACTTCGCCAGGCGGAGGGATAAAGCCAGAGAACGACTGCCTCCCGGTCCCTTTCCAGCCGGTAGCCGAGCAATTGCGTCCCTGACTCGAACGCCACGGCGGCGGGCTGCGCCAGGAAACGGAGCTCAACGCGGGGCAGCCAGGCATCTCGGGTGAGCAGAGCAGTCCACAAAACGGGCCAAAGAAATAGAAAGAGCCGCGCGAGCAGGCTAAACCTTCCCTTCGCCGCCGATAATTTGCCGAGGACGGCGACGAGGACCAGCCATACGCCCAGGTATTCAAGCGCCTCCTCCAGATTATAAACGCGTACAGAGCCTTCGATTTCCAAAAAGAAAAACTGGAGGTCGGATTCGTGGAAGGGCTCCAACACCACAGCGCCGAACACATAGAGCGCCATGCCCGCCATCAGACTGATCTGCCACAGGCGCGCGCGACCAGACCTTCTCAGCGCCAACTTCGCGCTTGCCGCCGCGATCAGCGCGCCCACCGTCACATAGGCGAGTTTTAACGGCATGTTGCCTTCGTGCAGGTAAAAGTACTCATCCCAGGCGAAGAGCAAGAAGAGCGCGCCGATCACGACAAGATTCAGGCGATAGAGATTCTGGCGCGGGGGGGCCAGCAGCGCCGTCAAAAGCGCCGCGCCGCCTACAACCGCCAGCTGCGCCGACGCAAATGTGCTGGGGAAATTCCATTCCTGATCCAAACCCAGCAGCCAGCCCCGGGTGTCCCATCTCGGAATATTCTCCAGTCCAGCCGCCAGGAGCAGAATCTGCGCCGCCAGCATGACAAGCGCCAGCAGTCGGGCTGTCGGTGACAGGCCAGGAACGAGCCAGCGCAGCGCGATCAAGCAGATCGGCGCGTAAAGGAGGAAGACGACTACGCGAATGAAGGCGTCGGCTGAGACTAACAGGTCAAGGCTTTCCATAGCTTCGGGCAACCAAATTCAGTCGTTCATACATTGCGCATTCACCGTCTCGACGCCATTAAAACGTCTCATGATTCAATTGTCAAAACCCCCAGCCTTGCGCGAGCGTTCGGCCAGGGCTGCCCACCTGCCGACTTGACTGGCACCCTTTGCTCGCCGCGCATGCCATACAGGCCCGTAAATGCTTCGTATCGTCCCGGCGCGAGGTCATCAGGCAGCGGAACATGCCAGACTTCACTGTCGGAAAAGCCACTATACCACAGCCGCGTGGGCAACCTGGGACCTAATGGCTGCTGGTCATAGACCCACCATTCTCCACTTGCTTCGTGCCTGAGATGCAGGAACTGTGAATAATCTTCATTGGCGTCCTTTTCGCTTGCCCAGAAAAACGTGATTGGCATTCTGTCACCAGGTTGAGCCGTTGTGGGCATCTCAACAGCGACCAGGATGAATCCGTTTCTAAAGACGCCAAAGGCGGAGCTCGTCGTTTCTGGCGGAAACACAACTTCGCCCAATACGACTTGGGTGTCGCCGATTGTCTGATGATCGCTCGCGACAATCCTCTGGCGCGGGAACTTGTCGCCCTCTTTCCGCCAAATGGACAGCACAATGGACAGTGCGCGATTCACCGGCTTATTTGCCGGAAGCGGGATAGCCGCCCACTGCCTGTAGGCGGGCGCAAAGCCAGGCGTCACATAGAATTCCTGTTGTTCATTTAACATTTTGTCCTGGCTAGCAATTGATTCGCCGCTGGCCTGATCCACAATATTCAGCGAATAGCCCAACTGTTGAAAGTCCCAATCCCTTTGCGATATGTACAGATTTAAGGTCAGATGATTGGCGCCCAGTTTGGTTTGATAACACGGCAACGCTACCCCCGACTCGAATTCAACCGCTGCCGGCTGACAATTCATCTGGTCTTTCAATGGATGAATGGCATCGCTTTGTAAAAGCAGCAGAATCCACAGCGCTGGGAAAGTGTAAAGTATCCAGCGGACACGGGCTGATTCTGATGGTATGACTTCCTTCAAGCGCATAAGCACGGCGAGCGCGGCAATCCAACCGCCGAATAGTTCCAGGAGCTCTTCGAATAGGTTGTAATTCGCGCAGCCATCAAGCCTGATGAAACCAAGATTAACATCGCAAATTGAGGGCATGAAATTGTCAAAGACAATGCCACCCAGAGCGACCGTTGCTGCGCCTAATACCAGAACGATCAACCATTGCCGCGCCGGTCCCGGTGATGTCTCGATGACGATTAGTTTAAACGTTGCAAACAATATGCCAACCGCAAAATAGGAAACAGTCCAGAAATATATGTAGTTTTTCCACGCGAAATATTCGTCGAGCCCGAGGAAAAGGAATAGCATTGCGGTCGCGGCAATGTAGAGCCGGCGCCATGGCCGTTCTGCGGTATCTAGCCAGCTGATCAGCAGCGCTACCAGCCCGACAAGCGCAAATTGCGTTGACGACAAGACGGACTCAATTGTCCATTCATTGCCTATGCTCCACAGCCAGGCTTGAAAGTCTCCTTTTGGACCCGTAACCAGCGACATCACGATCACGATGACTTGCGCTGCGAGCATGACGCTTGCCAGCCGCTTGCCAGACCTTGAGAGCCGGGGCAGCAGCTTCAAGCAAAGGACCAAGCTTGCGCACAGATAGGTCGAGATGAAAAGGAAGCTAACCAAAGAATCTGCAGAAACTGCGATTCCGCTGCCGGTCACGCCAAAGAGTCCTCCTCGCAGCGCCTGGGCTGGCGAGCCATCGAACAGATAGATTATCAGTCTATCATATAACGATTCTGGTCAGCGTGAGATGGCGCCGCGAAACTGTCGTTAATGACCCGCCGGAATCTCGTGCTCAAGCTTGGGCGAATCCCGATGTTCGCCGTAGAGGTGGCACTGCGCTTCATGCCCGCGTTCGTCGGCGATGATCGGCGGACGGATGTTGAGGCAAGCTTCCATCGCCTCGGGGCAGCGCTGCGCGAATGGGCAGCCGGTGAATTTCTCCGTGGGGCGGGGCACGCCTTCGCGGATTCGCAGCGGCGGATTCTCGATTGTGGGATCGGGCACTGGCACGGCTGCTATCAGCGCTTGCGTGTAGGGGTGCTGCGGATTATTGATGACCTCGTTGCTGGGTCCGATCTCGACGATTTCGCCGAGGTACATGATGGCGATGCGGTCGCAGGTATATTGCAGCAGCGATAAATCATGCGAGATATACACCGTCGCCAGCCCAAGCTCGCGCGCGAGCCGGCGCGTCGTGTTGAGGATGCCGGCTCTCACGGAAACATCGAGCATCGAAACCGGCTCGTCCGCGACCAAGAAATCAGGATGCAAGACTAGCGCGCGCGCCAGCACTACCCGCTGCAATTGCCCGCCGGAAAGCTGATGCGGGTATTTGTCGAGGAAGACCTCCGCCGGGCGCAGGTTGACGCGATCCAGCGTCTCCACCACCCGCTGGGTACGCTCATTTTCGTCTTTCCAGCCGTGGATGATTAGCGGTTCAGTCAAGGAGCGGTAGAGCGTGAAGCGCGGATTAAGCGCTTCAAAGGGATTCTGGAACATGAGCTGCACACGACTGCGGAAGCCCAGCAATTCCTTGTCGTCAACGCCGGACAGGTCGTCGCCGTCAAATACGATCTGTCCATCGCTGGCGTCGATCAACTTCACCAGCAGCTTGCCCGTGGTTGACTTGCCGCAGCCGGATTCGCCCGCCAAGCCCAGGCTCTCGCCGCGGCGCAAGGTGAACGAGATATTGTTAACTGCGTACACCGTCTGCTCTTCATCACCGCGCAGCAATCCAGCCAAGCCGCCGCCGATCTTAAAGCGCTTGGAGACGTCGTTCATTTCGAGCAGGGGTATTTCTGCCCCCTCCCCAAACTCCTCCCCCAAAATGAGGGAGGGGCTTTCGTCGCCAATGGAGAGTTCGTGCAATCCATGCTCCCCTTCCCTCCCTGTGGGACGCCCCCCGCCGAACGGGGGGGATTGTTGGGGGGAACCAGGGGCCGGGGGATGGGGGGTATGAAACCCCCGCGCCACTTCGACATTCTGCCAAAGCGTCGGGTCTTCCGCGCGCGCGCGCAGGGCGTCCATTTCACTGGAGCGCAAGCAAGCAGCCTTACGACCCTCTCCCACGTCCTCAAGGGTTGGGTCAATATGATGACAGTCCGCTTGCACGAAGGGGCAGCGCTCGGCGAAGCGGCAGCCCGTGGGCGGCTCACGCAGATCGGGCGGATAACCTTCGATCGACACCAGCACATCGCGCGGGCGGGCAAGGTTGGGGAAAGCCTGCTGCAAACCCAGACTGTAGGGATGGGCTGGCGATGCGAAGAATGGCTCGGACCGCGCCTCTTCAACGATGCGCCCGGCGTACATCACCGAGACCGAATCGCAGACCTGGGCGACGACCGATATGTCGTGCGTGATCAGCATCACCGTTAGATTGAGCTCGCGCTCCAATTCGCGCAGCACCTCGAGAATCTGATGCTGCACGATGACATCAAGCGCGGTGACTGGCTCATCGGCGATGAGCAGGCTCGGCTCCAAAGCCAGCGCCATGGCGATGACGGCGCGCTGCTTCATGCCGCCGGAGAATTCATGCGGATAGTGCATTAGGCGCTCGGTATCAAGGCCCACCATGTCGAAGAGATCGACCGCCCGTTTGCGCGCCGCCTTCTTGCTGTAACCGCCACGGACCCGCAGCAGCTTCATCAACTGGCTGCCGACGCGCTGCACTGGATTTAGCGAATCCATTGAGGCTTGCGGAATCGTGGCGATCTCGCGCCAGCGCAATTGGCGCATCTCAGCCGGCGGCAGCGTCAGCAAATCCATGCCTTTGAATTTGATCTCGCCACTGACGATATGTCCGTTGCGCGGCAGCACCTGCACAATCGCTTTGAGCAGGGTCGTCTTGCCACAGCCCGATTCCCCAATCAAGCCGAGGTGTTGCCCCTCATTGAGCTCCAAATCAACGCCGTCCACCGCCTGAACGGTACCGTCCTGCGTGTGGTAGTTGACCTTGAGATCGCGAATGGAGAGGATAGTCATGTCAATCGGTTTGTAGCGAGCTTCGCTATGCTATGGCTCAATAACGCGTTCCCAGATCGCGACTAGCTCTGCTTCCGTGACATCGCCATTGGTGTGTGCCACAATCATCATGTCGGCTAGGTTTTTGAACTTGTTGTCGAACTTCGTCTCTACGGCATCAATCTTGCCGTCAAGTTGAGTGATAGCAATCGTATTCGCGTCTACTTTAGCCTCCAAGGTATCGAAGCGACTCCCTAAGGCGTCAAAACGAGGATTGATAATGCCAAGCAGTGTGCCGAGCAAAACGACAAGAATCAGTATTGAATCCCACTTTTCTTTGATCTGTTCCATAAACATTCTCCTCGGCATTGGAACATCAATCACAGACAATTCGTCTTGGTATGTCTGCTGCGTACGACGCTGTGGCTGGTCAACCTGAGACACGTCGTCTGTCTCCATCGCTATGGCGCCAGGGTAAGCAGACTTCTGCTCCTGGCTCCCTTCCACTCCGTGGGGGCGAACCGCGTTCGGCGGTTCACCGAATATCTTCATACATCCTACTCCATTTTGGCGTCATTCAATACTTCCTCCATGCGCTCAAGCACTGTTTGGTCTTCACCGTCGGACAAATCCCATTGCGCGCGTAAATGCATAAGCCTAAGAATCTTGGCAAGGTGTCCGCGAAGGTGTGTGCAATGGTCGCCGATTGTCCGCATGTATTCCATTATAGCTTCCATGAAACCTGCAATCGAATCCAGAAAGACAGAGATCGATTCCCACCTAGAGTCTGACCGACAAATGACTTCATCTTGAGCATCAAGTTTACTCAGCACCGTGTCGAGCTTGTGGTCTAGTACATTCAGCCGATACCGAATGTCTCGCAACTACATATCCGAATAATCTGGCTGATTAATGTTGTCTTTCTCCAGATCATTGTCATCGGCGAGATCGACATTCTCATGCATGCCATCTTCCTTTCCGCATGGACATTTAGACCCGCCCTCATTAACAGCGGTAAATTTCACCCCCCAAATACAATCGTATATGATACCTTATCTGGATCAGCCGGTGGCTGACCCGCTTTCACCGAAGATTTTGCAACCGCCTCACATCCTTCGCAAACGAGGGAACAGCACTTCCTCATACCCGCGCCCGATGAAGAATCCGGCCATCACCGTCAGCATGATGCACAAGCCCGGCGGCACAATCCAATAGAATGCCTCGCGGGAAAGCGCGAGCGAATTGAAGGCGTCTTGCAGCATGAAACCCCAGCTTATCGTGTCCGGATCGCTAAAGCCGAGGAAGCTGACACTCGCTTCCGTCAAGATTGCCCAGGCGATGGCGAAGGAGCCATAAAGAAAGGAAAGCGGCAAGATGCTCGGCGCGATGTAGACGAAGATGATGCGCAAGTTGCTGGCGCCGGAGACGCGCGCCGCGCTGACGAAGGCTTGCTCTTTGATCACGAGCACCTGCGAGCGGATGACGCGCCCCGTATCGCGCCACAATAGCGCCGCCATCGCCACCACCACATTCCAGATGCTGGGATCAAGAAAAGCGGAAATCACAATGATGAAGGGAATGAAGGGGATGCCAAAAGCCACATCAGCCGCGCGCATCAGAATGGCGTCGACCCAGCCGCCGTAATAGCCGGCCAGCAAGCCGACCACGGTTCCGATCACCGCCACCGCCGCCGCCGCCGAGAAACCAACCAGCAGCGCCGAACGCGATCCGTGAATCAATTGCGAATAAATGTCGCGCCCGATATTCGTCGTGCCCAAAAGGAAACTGTTGGTGTAGCCCTTGGCTACGTCCGCGCCCGGTTCCGCCAGCCAGTAGGGCATGGCGTCTTTGATCCAGTCGCCCTCGTTATTCTTGAGCGGCTCCAGCGGGTCGTTCGGGGCGATCTGCGGCGCGAATACCGCCACGATGGTGAAGACGGCAAAGATGAACAAGCCGAAGAGCGCCATCTTGTCGCGCTGAAAGACTTCGAGGTTGGTCTCCCAAAGCTGGCGGAGCGCCGAACCTTGCCGGAACTGCATCGTCGCCTTTCGCGGCGGTTCTCCACGGACGCTCGCTTCCTGCTGGATCGTCATAGCCGCGCCTTAACTTACCTGCGCCTGCGCCGACGCCCCGACGCGCGGGTCAAGCAGGCTGTACAAGATGTCGGCGATGAAATTCATAAAGACAATAATGACCGCTATCAAAAAGAATGCGCCTTGCGCCAGCGGATAATCGGCTTGCTGGACCGCCCGCACCAGCGTCCGCCCCAGCCCGGGCCAGGAGAATACATGCTCGATCACCACATTGCCGCCGATGCTGTAGCCGATGCCCAGCGTCAGCGCGGTCAGCACCGGCAGCATGGCGTTGCGCGCCGCCGTTTGGATCATCACGCGCCACTCGCTGTAGCCCGCCAGCCGGCTCATCGTGACATAATCTTGGTCCAGCACTTCAAGCATATTCGAGCGCATCAGCAGCAGCGGCAGCCCGTGCAGATAAAGCGCCAATGTGAAGGTCGGCAGGATCATGTGGCGCCAGAACACCGGCGACAGCAATTTGTCCCACTCAGTCTCCCAGCGATAGCGCACCATCGGCGGTCCGATGCCGGAGGAGGGCAGCAGCTTCAATTGAAAGGCGAAAAAGGTCAACAATAACATGCCGACCCAGAATTGCGGCGCCGCCCGCGTCATCAGCGTGAAGGTCGTGCCGACGCGCTCAATCATGCGGCCGCGCATGGCCGCCATCACGATGCCGCCCAGCACGCCGACGGCATAAGCCAGCAGCAGCGATGTCAGCGTCAAGTAAATCGTATTCGGCAGATCATTGCCCAGGATATCCAGCACCGACTTGCCGGCGTAATGAAAGGTGTCGCCCAGGTCGAGCTTGAGCAGGTTGACCAGATAAATGATGTACTGTTCGCCCAGCGGCTTATCGAGGCCGAAACGCGCCATTATTGCCGCTTCTTGCTCTTCGGTGAATTCGGTATCGATGTAACTGGCCATCGGGTTGGTCGGCGCCAGCCGGAAGAGCAAAAAGAGCATCGTGACGATGATCCAGAGCACCATCACGCTCTGCAGGAAACGCCCCAAAATGTAGAATGCGACGCCGCGGCTCATGCCTTATGTCTCGCTAAACTAGCTTTTGCGGGCGACCCAGCGGGTCGCCCCTAAATTTATCGTCATTGGCATTGTGTGTAGGGGTCAGCCACCGGCTGACCCGTTACCTAGCCCCTTAGATTGCCGACGGATAGCTCAGCCACCTGGGTAATGCAGGCGACCGTCGTCATCCCAGCTGTAGCCCGCGCCTTCAAGCAGGGCGCGCGCGCCTTCAATGCTGAAATCGTATGTCGGCAAATCGTCGCATTGGCGCCAGTATTCCAGCGCGGCCGAAACGAAACTGTCCGCCGGCGCCGCCATGCCGTTGTAGATGTTGTCGATGATGAACTGCTGCGGAATCGTATGCGCAATCGCCTGACGGAAAGTCACATCGTCAAAGGGCGCATAACGCACATTAAACGCGAAGTAGTTCATGCCGATGCTGATCGCCGAGAACAGATCGAGGTGCTCGTTATCAGTTACGATGCTTTGCAGCACACTGGGGTCGCCGGGCCACTCCCAGAGGAAGTTCATTTCGCCGGACTGAATCTGCCCCAGCGTCGCTTCCTGGTTGGGCACGACGTTCATAATCCAGGCATCGATATTGGGCCGCGCCCAGTGATCATCGAAAGCCTCAAGGAAGACGAACTCGTTGACATCATAGGCGACATACTTGAAGGGACCGGAGCCGATCGGAATCTCTTCCTGTATGGATTCGACGTCGGCGTCATCCCTCTCCAGGAGGTCATTGATGATCGGTTCCCAGATATGCTTGGGGATCAAATTCAGCTTGGCCAGCGAGCTGGTCTCGAAAGCCGCCGACGGCGAATTGAGCGTAAAGCGCAGCGATAGATCATCAATGACTTCGATATTGGCGACATTGCGGACGAAGGGGTGATAGTCAGGCGCTTCAGGCTGGAACTTTTGATTGCCGTCCTCGTCGGTTTGCGTCGTGCCAGCCAGCGCCGCTTCAAAGGAATAGGCGGCGTCATCGGCAAGCACATCTTCGCCATCATGCCATTTCATGCCTTCGCGCAAGGTAACGACCACATTCAGCGGGTCTTCCCAGACCACGCTCTCGGCCGCCCAGGGCTCGGGCACGCCAATCGGGTTGATGCGCATCAGGC
>JAPPFH010000037.1 GCA_028875185.1 Chloroflexota bacterium
CAGTCCTTGTGGGGCGCGCGTAGACACTGCACTACGGCAAGGGGCCGGGTCACGTAGACATAGACCTTCGGGGATGGGGGTTTGTCGCGCTATCAATGAAAATCACCACTCCCGCGAAATTTACCGATTTGCCACGCATTTAGCGTATTGTATTGTTGCCTATCAATTGATACGCTTGACGGCGATTTGGTGACCTGGCTCATCCAGATTGCCATTGAACCCCTTTTGTATATCCATATTTTGGGAGAAGTACCATGTTCAATTCCAGGAGTCGCAGAATAATTCTGCTGCTTGCAATCGTTAGCCTAATGCTGGGGATGGTGGCATCCGTCAGCACGGCGCAGATGACGGAAGTGCCGCGTGACAAGACGCTGGTCATCGAGAATATCAGCGTGCGCAACCCGGCGCCGGAGAACTACAATCCGCTGGCGAACGGCTCGCTCGGGCACGCCGGTATGAACCAGGTCGGCTTTGAAGCCCTGTTCTATTACAACTATGAATCGGGTGAGCTCGTGCCTTGGCTGGCGGAAAGCGCCGCCTTCAACGACGATTACACCGAGCTGACCATCAATCTGCGCGCTGGCGCCAAGTGGAGCGATGGCGAAGATTTCAACGCCGATGACGTGCTCTATACGCTGAACTTCCTGATGGAAAACCGTGACGCGCGCTTCAGCGACCGTCATGCCGATTTCGTCAGCGACGTCTCCGCGCCCGATGACTTGACCGTCGTCATCACCCTCAACGGTCCCAACCCGCGTTACCTGTTCAACGCGTTCGGCGTGGGCATCTACTGGTCGACCTACATCGTGCCAGAGCATATCTATTCGATGCAGGAAGATCCGCTGACTTTCACCAATTTCGATCTGGACGCGGGTTATCCGGTGGGCACGGGTCCCTATCGCCTGGTCATTTCCAACGAGACCGAATCGGTCTGGGATCGCCGCGATGACTGGTGGGGCGCCGAGACTGGCTTCAAGGATCTGCCCGCGCCGGAACGCGTCATTTTCCTGGCTGCCGGCAACGAAGAGCGCCGCGCCGCCATGGCCATCAACAACGAGCTGGATACCATGTGGCTGATGGGCCGCAGCACCTTCGAGACGGTGGTCGCCCAGAACCCGGCTGTCACCGGCTGGTACAGCGAATTGCCCTATGCCTACCTCGATCCTTGCCCGCGTTATCTGGTGGTCAATAACGCCGTCTCGCCCTTCGACAATGCGGACTTGCGCTGGGCGATGAGCTACGCGATCAATCGCGACGCGCTGGTCGATATCGCTTGGGAAGGCATGACCAGCACGATCAACTGGATCATGCCCGGTTACCCGCCCTTGCTGGAATACATGAACGCCAGCGCCGACCTGTTTGAAGCGCATCCCACCCTGGAGCAGAACCAGGACAAGGTCGATGAACTGATGACGGGCGCCGGCTTCAGCATGAATAGCGATGGCCTCTGGGTTGATGGAGACGGCAATACGGTGCAGATGGATTTGGCTATCCGCCAGGGCGAGACCTTCCAGGTCAAGATGGCGCCGGTCATCGCTGAATTGCTGCAGCGCGCCGGCTTTGACGCCACCTTCAAGCTGCAAGACAACGCCGCCTTCAACGAGACGGCCCGCACCGGCGGCGCCAACGCCTGGATCGATGTCGCTTGCGGCGCCGTGCGCGATCCTTACGGCACGCTGGATAACTTCCACAGCCGCCACTCCGCGGCGCTCGGCGACGACGTCACCGGCTCCCGCACGCGTTTCGAGAACGCCGACTATGACGCTATCGTCGATGAAATGAAGCTGACGGCCAGCGAAGATCCGGCGATGCAAGATCTCTTCCGCTCCGCGATCGAGATCTGGCTGACGGAACTGCCGGCAATGCCGCTGACCGAAGCCTCGCTGCTCACCCCGTTCAACAATCACTACTGGACGAACTGGCCAACGGCGGACAATAACTACGTCCACCCCGGCTTCTGGTGGCAGACCGCTCTGCTGATGATCACCGAGATCGAGCCGGCAGGCATGTAGCCGTATCAAGCTAGTGCGCCTGGGACTTCGATTGGGTTCCGGGCGCCCGCCTTTTGATTTGAACTGTAGGGGCGACTCGGTGAGTCGCCCGCGTCCAAAACTTAGAAATCAGCGGGCGAGCCACCGGCTCGCCCCTACAGATTCTTGTTTTCGCGGGTCCGTTATTTTTGTGAGCCAAGTTGGGACTTGCGAGCGGCTGCAGTTTGATTTTCAATGGATTCCGAGTCAAAGCATGACAATGCCTGAAGGGCACAGCTTTTGAAACACTCCTATTTCTTGCGCCGGCTTGTCATGTTCTTTGTCGTGGTGATACTGGCCGCGACCTTGAATTTCATCATCCCGCGGCTGGCGCCGGGCGATCCGATCGGCGCCGTGCTGGAAGAATTGCGCGCCCGTGGCGCATCCACCGGCGGCGATGCCGAAGACGAAATCGTGGCCGCTTATCGCGCGCGCTTCGGCCTCGACCAGCCGGTCCACATTCAATATTTCCGTTTTCTCTTTAACACCCTGCGCTTTGATTTGGGGCATTCCATTTCTTATTATCCACAGAAGGTGGAACGGGCGCTGCTGCGCGCTTTGCCGTGGACAGTGGGTTTGTTGGCCATATCCACCTTGATGTCTTTCGCCGCTGGCTCGTTTTTTGGCGCCATGATGGCTTGGCCGCGCGCCCCCGGTTTCATGAAGCGATTTGTGCCCATGTTCATGGTGCTTTCGGCGGTGCCCTATTATTTGCTGGGATTGATTCTGGTTTATGTATTCGCCTTTGTCATGCGATTATTGCCGCTGGGCGGCGCTTATTCCTCCGGCACGATACCACAGTTGGATCTGGATTTTCTGCTGGATGTGATCCGCCATGGCATGCTGCCAGCGCTCTCTATCGTCTTGACGAGCGTCGGCTTTTGGGCATTGGGCATGCGCGGCGTGATGGTGACCGTGCTGGGCGAAGATTATTTGACGCTTGCCGAGGCTAAAGGCTTGCCCGACCGGCGGATCTTCTTCGCCTACGCCATGCGCAACGCGCTCTTGCCGCAGGTTACATCGCTGGCGATTGCGCTCGGCACGGTGGCTTCCGGGTCGGTGTTGGTCGAGGTGGTGTTCAATTACCCCGGCATCGGCTGGCTGCTCTATAACGCGCTGCGCAGTTCGGATTATTATATGGTGCAAGGCGTCACGTTCTTCTTGATCTTGACGGTGGCGGTATCCGTTCTGATTGTGGATATGATCTATCCGCTCTTGGACCCGCGCATCGAGCGTTAGGGCGGCGATGAAGTGAGTCAAACATGATCGAAACGTTCATTCGCCGTGGGAAAGCGGCTGGCAGCTACATCTGGCGGACGCCGAAGCTGCTTCTGGGGCTGGTCATGCTCGGATCGCTGCTTTTGCTCGGGGTGCTGGGTCCGCAGTTTATCGATGTCGATAAGGCGCGCCCCATCTCTGTTCCGACCAGAAAACCGCCATCAGCCGAATACCCCTTGGGAACGGACGGCGGTGGGCGCGATGTGCTGGCGGTTTTGGTGGTTGGCACGCCACAAACCTTGAGGATGGGTCTGCTGGCGGGAATCGTTGGCGTTGTGCTGGGCACCAGCCTCGGTTTGATCGCCGGTTACTTCGGCGGCCGGATTGATATGGTGATCAGCACCGCCACCGATACCATGCTTACGATCCCGCCCCTGGCGATTCTGCTGGTGGTGGCGGCCTCTGTTCGCACAATGAGCGTTGAGAATATGGCGCTCATCATCGCCTTGCTCTCGTGGATGTTTCCTGCGCGGACGATCCGGGCGCAAGTGCTGTCCCTGCGCGAACAGCCCTACGTGCATATGGCGCGCTTGGCTGGTTTGAGCGATATTCGCATCATCTTTGAAGAAATTATGCCCAATATCCTGCCGTTGGCAGCCGCCAGCTTCGTCGGCGCGACATCGGGGGCGATATTGGCGGGCATCGGCTTGGAAGTGCTGGGCATGGGACCGCAGCGCACGCCGACGCTGGGCATGACGATTTACTGGGCGCAGCTCTATTCAGCATTGATTAACGGCTTGTGGTGGTGGTGGCTGCCGCCGATTATCGTTCTGATTATTCTCTTTGTCGGGCTTTTCCTGGTTAGCGCCGCGCTGGATGAATTCGTCAATCCGCGCTTGAGGAGAACGGGATGAGCCAAGACATCGCCCTGCAGGTCAAGAACCTGCGCGTCTCGTACATGACCGGCGAGCAGGAAGTTAAGGCGGTAGATGACGTCAGCTTTTCGCTCTACCCGGGCGAGCGGCTGGGCATCGTCGGCGAATCCGGCTCGGGCAAGACGACGCTGGCGCTGGCGTTAATGAAACTGCATAAACCGCCAGCCTACATCATGGGCGGTGAAGCCTTGCTGGATGGCAGCGATATCCTGGCGCTAGAGCGCGAAGCGATGCGGCAAACACGCTGGAGCAAGCTGTCGCTGATCCCACAGGGCTCAATGAACTCGCTGAATCCCGTGGTCAAGATCAAGCATCAAATGGCGGACGCGATCGAAGCGCATGAGCGTGGCTGGACGCGGGGGCAGATTGCCAAGCATATTGGCGAGCTCCTGGGGCGCGTTGGTTTGCCCGACAGCGTCGCCGACATGTATCCGCACGAATTGAGCGGCGGTATGAAGCAGCGGGTCTGCATCGCGCTGGCGATCATCCTGGAGCCGAGCGTCATCATCGCCGACGAGCCGACAAGCGCGCTGGATGTTGTCGTGCAGCGGGTGGTGATGCAGACGCTGAACGATGTGCAGGAACAGCTGAACGCGGCGATGATAATCATCGGGCACGATATGGGCTTGATGGCGCAGTCGGCCGATCGCCTGGCGGTTATGTACGCCGGCAAGATGGTCGAGGTCTCACCGATATCGTCCTTCTTCAGCGATCCACAGCATCCCTACAGCAAACTGCTGATCAGTTCGCTGCCGTCGCCCGAGGAGAAACGAGAGTTGGCCGCCATTCCAGGCAGCCAGCCATCGCTGCTCGAGCTGCCATCGGGCTGCGCCTTTCACCCGCGCTGTCCACTGGCGGTGGAGCGCTGCAAGCTGGAAGTTCCTTTGCTGCGGCGCTTCAGCCACGATCGGCGCGCCGCCTGTCATTTGGTGGAAGAGCCGGCCTCATGATGTCAGACTCGCAGAATCTGCTTGAATTTGACAATGTCACCATGTCCTTTGGCGGCAACAAGCGCAATCCTGCCGGGGTAGTTGCGCTGGAAAACTTCAATCTGACGATCCGCGATGACGAGCCCAAAATCATCGCAATCGCCGGCGAGAGCGGCAGCGGCAAGACCACGCTGGCGCGGCTGGGCTTGGCCATGATCAAGCCAACGGGCGGGGGCGTCATCTACCGGGGGCAAGACCTGTGGGCGATGTCGAATCAGCAACGGCGTGATTATCGGCGGGACGTGCAAGCGATTTTTCAAGACCCCTTCGCGGTTTACAATCCTTTCTACACAATTGATCGTCTGCTGTTGACGCCCATACGCAGCTTCAAGCTGGCGAAAAATCGGGCCTATGCGCGACAGTTGATGGAAGAAGCGCTGGACAAGGTGGGATTGCGCGCTGGGGAGGTGCTGGGGCGCTACCCGCATCAACTCAGCGGCGGCCAGCGGCAGCGCATCGTGGTCGCGCGCAGTCTGCTGCTGCAACCAAAGATCATCGTGGCTGATGAACCGGTGTCGATGATCGACGCCTCGCTGCGCGCGAATATCTTGACCAAGCTGAAAGAGTTGCGCGATGATTTCGGCATCTCGCTGCTGTACATCACCCACGATTTGGCGACGGCGCATCAGATCAGTGATCAAATATTCATCCTTTATCGCGGGCGCGTGGTCGAAGTGGGCGATGCCACGACCGTGATCCGGAATCCGCAGCATCCTTATACGCAGCTGTTGGTGAGCTCGATTCCGCGGCCCGACCCGGAGCGGCGCTGGGAAGGCACAGTGGAGATACCGCTGGAGGAATTGTCGCCGGGCGATGACCGCGCCGGCTGTCTGTTCCGCCATCGTTGCCCCCACGCGATGGCTGAGTGCGAGGCGACGCCAGGCGATTATGCCGGCGGCTACGGGCAGACGGTGGCTTGTTATCTGTACAAGGATAATGGCGCGCCGGCGCCTTATTTATGATCTCCCTCGCGGAAAGATAACTTGTAAGGCTTGTCCGCTGGTAAGAGCTCGGCTCGATTTCATAGCCAATATGCCCTTGGCGCAGCCCTCTCGGCAGCTTCGATCGGACCACTAGGAAGCCCGCACCTGTCCTTGAAGAATCGCTAGAGCGTCCCTGAAATCTCCCTGAAACTCTCTGAAAACTCTTTGAAGACTCTCTGAAAACTCGCTGGAAACTCGCCAAAAAACCGATGCTGTATATGTACAGTATAGATATAGTAGTGGTTTTTCTTGAATCTGGCGATATTTCCTGCTTGGCAGGCTGCGCGACGGCAACATGGGCGTGCCGCAGAAGTCGAGCACTGAGAATAGCAGGGGTCCATAGCTGTGACTGTAAAACAGAATAGAGCGGAATGGGCGAAAAAACAGTCGCGCAGGTCGCGTAGGGCACGCAGGTCGAGTAGACACTGACCGCCGACACTGAACGCCAGTCGCCCTACACTTTCTCGCAATGCGCGGGCATGGTGGTACAATAGCGCCGCTTGTTCAGCCAGCTTGAAGTGATGCGCTTATGCGAAACCGTTATTTCTCATCTGATCCGGCGCGGAACAGCGCCGCCCTAGCGCTTTATGATTCGGTTGCGGATCTGCCGCTGATTTGCCCGCACGGTCATGTCGATCCGCGCATATTTGCCGACCCCGATTATCACTTCGGCAGCCCGGTCAACCTGTTGATCATCCCCGATCACTACGTCCTACGCATGCTTTATTCGCAGGGCATATCGTTAGAAGAACTTGGGATTCACTCTAAACCGCCCGTCTCCGAAGCATCTGGGGGAGGCTCTACAGCACGCGTGGAAGTAGATCATCGGGCGATCTGGCGGACTGTCTGCGCCAACTGGCGTCTTTTCCGCGCGACGCCGACCGGCATCTGGCTGCGTGATGAGCTTGCGGATGTCTTCGGCATCCAACTCAAGCTGAATAGCCGCAATGCCGACGTGATCTACGATGCGATCGAAGAGCGTTTGTCACGCGCGGAATATCGTCCGCGGGCGCTGTTTGAGCGCTTCAATATCGAGGCGCTGGCGACCACCGACGCCGCCGCCGATACCTTGGAATATCATCAGGCGATTCGCGATTCCGGCTGGGGCGGGCGGGTCATCCCCACCTTTCGACCGGACGCGGTCGTGAACATTGACGCCGCCGGCTGGCACGACAATATTGCGAAGCTTAGCGATGTGTCCGGCAGCGATATCCACGACTTCGCCACCTATATTCAGGCGCTGGAGGGGCGGCGGGCATTCTTCAAATCGATGGGCGCCACCGCCACCGATCACGCCGCGCTGACCGCATACACCGAAGCGCTGAGCGCGACCGAAGCCGAAGCGATATTTGGACGGGCGCTGAAAGGTGAGGCGACGGCGAAGGACGCCGCCCGCTTCACTGGTCATATGCTGGTCGAAATGGCGCGTATGAGCAGCGAAGACGGCTTGGTGATGCAGTTGCACATCGGCTCTTGGCGCAATCACAATCCGCAGGTCTTCGCCCATTACGGAGCTGATATGGGCGCCGACATCCCGATTCGCAGCGAATTCACCAAGAATCTCAAGTGCCTGCTTGATCGCTTTGGGCTACATCCGAATCTAACGCTCGTCTTGTTCAATCTTGATGAGACCACGTACAGCCGCGAGTTGGCGCCCTTGGCCGGGCACTATCCGATCCTGCGCTTGGGTGCGCCCTGGTGGTTTTTCGATAGCTGGCTAGGCATGACGCGCTTCCTGGACGCTGTGGTAGAGACGACCGGCATCTATAATCTGGCCGGCTTCAATGACGACACACGGGCCTACCCGTCGATTCCGACGCGGCACGATGTCTGGCGGCGCGTCTGCGCGGATTGGCTGGCCGGGCAGCTTGCGCGCGGCTTCATCGACGAAGAAGACGCCTTCGAGATGATTCGCGCCCTTGCCTACGACTTGGCGAAAACGACTTATCGATTGGACTGATTTCCATGATCCCTCGGCTTTCTAACCGGCTTCATCCCGATAGACAACGGTACGCTGAACGCATTGTGCAGTTCGGCGGCGGCAATTTCTTGCGCGGATTCGTTGATTGGGTGGTGGACATCTTAAACGGCGAGACCGACTTTGGCAGCGGCATCGTCATCGTGAAAGCGACGCCGGGGACCTACGATGCGCTGGACGAACAGGATTGCCTGTTTACAACCTATCTGCACGGTGTTCGGGATGGCGCCGTCGTTGAAGAGACGCGGCTTATCAGCGCCGTTGAGCGCACAGTCTATCCGTATCAAGATTTCGGCGCGTACTTGGCCTTGGCGCGTCAGCCGGAGGTCCGCTTCATCTTCTCGAATACCACCGAATCCGGCATTGTGTTTTCCGCGGACGATGCGCTCGATGATGAACCGCCGGCGATGTTTCCCGCCAAGCTGACGCGCTTTCTGTACGAACGCTTCCGCCATTTTGCTGGCGCGCCCGAGCGCGGCTGCATTATCATTCCGACCGAACTGATCGTCGACAACGCGACGCGTCTGCGGGAATTCATTCTGGAGTATGCCGCTCTCTGGCGGCTCGAACCTGGTTTCAGCGAATGGCTAGAGGCGCATAATACTTTCTGCAATACACTGGTCGACCGCATCGTGTCGGGCTTCCCGCAGGCGGAGGCCGAGCGACTCTACGCCGAGTTGGGTTACGACGATCGGCTTCTGGCGGCGGGCGAGATCTATCACAGTTGGATCATCGAAGCCGAGCCGCGATTGCTGGACGAGTTTCCGGTGGATAAGACGCGGACGCCGCTCAACGTCAACGTCGTGGACGATGCCGCGCCCTACCGCGCAATCAAGGTGCGGCTTTTGAACGGGGCGCATACATCCCTGGTGCCGCTGGGTCTGCTTCTCGGATTAGAGTCGGTGCGCGAGGCGATGGAGCATGAGGCGCTGGCCGCTTTCATCTCGGAATTGATCTTTCAAGAGGTCATCCCGTCGGTGACGGAGGCGCCGTCAGACGAACTCGAAGCCTTCGCGCGCGACGTTTTTGATCGCTTCCGCAATCCGCATATACATCATCGCCTGCTGACGATTGCGCTGAACAGCTCGGCGAAGGTCAAGGAGCGCATTTTGCCGTCGCTGCTGGGTTATTGCGCGCTAAAGGGCGAGCTGCCCGAACGACTGGTTATTGCATTTGCCGCTTTCATTCGCTTGTATCGTGGGGAATGGCGCGGCGAGCCGATTCCGCTGAACGATGACCCCGTGGCGCTCGCGTGGTTCAAAGCGCAATGGACGGAAGCGGATTCGACTGACGACCTCGTTCAGCGTGTCCTGAGCAATACGGCACTATGGGAGCGCGACTTGACCGCTGTGCCCGGGCTGGCGCCAAAGGTCGGCGCCTGTTTGCAGGCGATTGAAGCGGGCGAGCTGCTCCCGCTAATACGGCGGCATTCCGCATGAACGTTGATTTGATCACGGTTGGGCGCGTCTCGCTGGATCTCTTCTCCCGCGATATCGGCGCTGAGTTTCATGACATCACCGCCTTCGAAACGGGTGTTGGCGGCAGCCCGGTCAATATCGCAATCGGAGCCAGCCGTTTGGGTTTGAGGTCCATCGCCTTCACCGCCGTCGGCGATGACCCCGTTGGCCAATTCGTGCGCCATTTCTTGGCGAATGAGCATGTGAATACCGACTTCATCCCGGTCAAAAGGGGCCGGCGGACCGGCATGGCGGTAGTCGGCGTGCAGCCTCCCGATCGCTTTCCGCTGCTCTTTTATCGCGAAAATCCGGCCGATATCCACCTGACGATCGAGGACGCGAAGGCGCTGCCGCTCGCTGAGGCGCGGGCGCTGTCTCTATCGGGCACGGCGCTGAGCCGCGGCGGCGCCTACGATGTGAGCTTGTATCTGGCGGAGCAGGCATCATTGCACGGCGTCACCACATTCATGGATCTTGATCTGCGGCCTGATCAATGGTCGCATCCCTGCGCTTTTGGTCTGCATCTGCGGCGCGCGCTGCCCTTATGTGATGTCATTATCGGCACCGAAGAAGAGTTTTTTGCGGCGCTTTCGCCGACGCCGGAAGCGGTCATGGCGGGCGAGAGCGTGAGCGATAGCGAAAGCCTGCGTCACTTGATGCGGGACTGCGCTGGGGAGCGCGATGCCACCCTGGTGTTGAAGCGCGGGGATCGCGGCGCGCGTCTCTACACGAATGGTTCGCAAACGGATGTGCCGGGATTCCCGGTACAGATCGTCAATACGGTTGGCGCTGGCGATGGCTTTGCCAGCGGCTTGATCTATGGTTGGGCGCGTGGCTGGGCTTGGGAAGAGGCGGCGCGTTTCGCCAATGCTTGTGGCGCGCTGGTTGTATCGCGGCATGGCTGCGCGCGCGCCCTTCCGTATCTGCGCGAGGTCGAAGCTTTCATCAGCGACAGGGGGAATTAACGCATGAGTAATCACCTGAAATCAGATTATAGCGGGATGATCGTTCTCGATGTCACGCCGGATTCGGCGAATTGGCAATACTTGTCTTTTCGCATCGTCAAGCTGGAAAGTCAGCAAGTTTACCTGCATCAGACGGCGCAGACCGAACTTGCGCTGCTTCCGCTGGAGGGCGCGGGGACGGTAAAGACGAGCGCGGGCGATTATCCGCTCAAGCGCGCCGGCGTCTTTCAGGAGAAGCCAGCGGTGCTATATGTCCCGCCGGGGCAGGAATTTGGCGTGGTCAGCGACAGCCGCTTCGAATTCGCGCTAGGCGCGGCGCCGGCTGAAGGCAAGTATCCCTTGCGTTTATTCGCGCCCGATGAAATCAGAGCCGAGGTGCGCGGCGGTGGCGCGGCGCGGCGCCAGGTGCATCACACGCTCGCCCATCCGCTGCCGGCTGAGCGGCTGATACTTTATGAGGTCTATGTGCCGGGCGGCGCCTGGTCGGGTTATCCGCCTCATTGCCACGACGGTTATGGCGGCTCGGCGCATCTGGACGAGACCTATTACTTCCGCGCCGATCCGGCGAACGGCGTGGCGCTGCATCGCAATTATCGGCGCGACAATGACTTTGAAGAAATCTTCGCCGTCCGCGATCGCGATCTTGTCTTGGTCACGCAAGGATTTCATTCCACCTCAGCGGCGCCCGGCTCGAATCTTTATTTCTTGAATTATCTGGCGGGCGAGCTGATTGATGACGAGCGCAAGACGCCGTCCTACGATGATCCCGATTATGTCTGGCTGAAAGAAGACTACACGCGCAACCTGATGCAGCTGCCGCTGATGGGCGGCTGAGCGAGCCGCGGACTCGCAAGCCACTGGTCCCAAGCTTGGCGGGCATGAGCCCAAGCCGGGAGTGGTGAATATCGCGGATATTTTCCTCTTGGCGAACACTGCGCAGGGTTTTTTCACCACCGAGGCCACCGAGTTTTCTTGTTTGATTGGCGAAGTTTTGTGTCGGCTGAATTCACCACTCCCATCAATTTCGAGTTTTTGCTTTCCATCCCAACCTGCGTTATTCTCTGCCAACATCGGAAATTCCTTTCCCGCAGGAGATGCAGATCATGGTCGCCGCTTGCTTATCCCTTGTCCATTCATTAGTTCCTCTGGCTAGAATCTTGCCAATTAATTCTTACCCCCCCCCCGAATATATGTTCTAATTCTTCGCTGCTGCCTGCTCGCTTCCTTTAGCCTCTTTGCGCCCTCCCCCCAAGCCCAAAGCGCCCCGCCAGCGCCCACCGGCCTCTCCGCCAGCGCCATCACCAACGACAGCATCACCATCACCTGGACAAAATCCGCCGGCGCCACCAGCTACGAAATCCGCACCAACCGCGATCCAGGTAATTTCGGTGAATGGCTTGATGTCGGCGATGTCGCCACTTATATCTTCACAGGGCTCATCGCCGATCGCGCTTACGCCATGAACCTCCGCGCCAAGAATGCCAATGGCGTTTCCAGCCACGTCCTTGTCCGCGCCAACACGCTGGACGGACCCAACAAACTCCCGCCGCCGCCGACAAACGTCCAAGTCAGCCGCGTCACGCATAACAGCATCACCATCACCTGGACAAAATCCCCCGGCGCCACCAGTTATGAAGGAGTTCGCAACCTCATTTTAGTGAGTAGCGCCGGGGAAGGCTCTTGGCATAATTTTGGCGATGTCGACAGCATTACTTACACCTGTCTCCTCCCCAATAGCGCTTACAAGGTGTTCTTAATCCGCGCCAAAAATGCCTATGGTACAAGCCTCCAGATTGCCGTGACCACCGCTCTCAATCTACCGACCCTGCCCGCTCCGCCAGGCTACGTTGGCTGCGCCGACGATGATGACGATGACGACGAGGAATTTGTGCCGTATGTCCCCCCCAAGCCAACGCCCATCCCGGACACGCTCAATTACCTGCCGCCCGGCATTCTAGTGAACAACTGGGTCGATGGCGCCCAGGGACGGCAAGTCGATCACATCGGCGTGGGCAGAGCCGACCTCATTGAGCAGGGTATCCTGGACGCGGTCGACCTCTGGAGTTATATCACGCCCGGCATCGAAGTCTGCTTCAACCAGCCGGGACGAGTCGTCTTCCTCGACGCCGCCTACGCCCCGCGCCAGCTCTTTGACCTGCCCGCCTATCAGCGCGATGGCATGACCTGCGCCGAGATTGACCGCGCCGGCACCGTCGTCTTGCTGCGCGGCGATCCGCCGCCGGTAGTCCCGCCAGAGCCCAGCCCGCCAGAGCCAAGCCCGCCAGAACCAAGCCCGCCAAAGCCCAGCCAGACACAATTCCTGAGCGGCTGCGAGGTGCGGCCCTGGGCCGATGTGAAGTTCCGCGAGAGCCCGCCCGGCGGCACAGTCATCGGCGTGACGGGCCTCCGCAAATGGCTGCCCGCCAGCGAGAAACGTTACGGCTATTTCAAGGTGCGCCTCTGGGCGACCGACGGCTGGATCAGCGGCGATTATGTCTACACGCGCGGGAATTGCGGGCGCTGAGGCGGCCAGCAAAGGGGGCATCCAAAAGACTAAGGGACAAAATCAATTGGGAGTGGTGAATTCAGCCGACACAAAACTTCGCCAATCAAACAAGAAAACTCTGTGTCCTCGGTGTCCTCGGTGGTGAAAAAAACTGCGCAGTGTTCGCCAAGAGGAAAATATCCGCGATATTCACCACTCCCAAGCGCGCAAGGTTTCGCTCAGCCTGTTAAATTGTGGTAAACTATTGAAAAGTCTTTGGCAAGTTCGTGTCACCAGCTATGCCAATCCGAACACTCGTTTTTTCATTTTTATTCGTCTTGATTAGCTTTGCCGGTCAGGCGCAAGATGAGCCGCAGATAAGCATTGTTGCCGAAGGCCTGTATTTTCCCGCAGGTATGGCGCTGCTGCCCGATGGTTCGGTGTTGATTGCCGAAGCGGGCGGACGCAGCGAGCGCAGCGCTGGCGTCAGTCTGCTGCAGCGGGACGGCTCGCTGGGTCGGTTAATCTCCGGCATTCCCAGCACCTTTTCCAACGACAATCTTCCTAGCGCGCCGGTGATGGCGGTCTCGCCGGATGCTGAGACGCTCATTTTGGCGCTGGCCGGCTCGCAGTTCTATAGCTTGCCGCGCGTGATGGCGCAGGGTTTGCCGGCGTCCGCGCTCGCTCCCGCCGATTTGGCGCGCCGGCAAGCCGGACGTGGCGGCGTTTTTCTGCTACATCCATTCGACATTGCCTTTGACCACAGTGGCGCGCCACTGGCGACGGACGCTGCCGGCAATGGGCTGGCTGTTGAAGGCGAAGACGGCTCGATCCGTTACCTGCATCGCTTTGCGGCGCTGGAGAATCCTGATCATGCCGGGGGGCGGCTTGAAGCGCTGCCGACCGGGCTGGCGCGCCACGGCGATTCTCATTACGTCACGCTATTCGGCGGCTGCCCGCATGTGCCCAATAGCGGGAAGCTGGTAGAGATAACTAGAGACGGGCGGCAAAAGACCCTTGTTGCGGGATTGAATATGCCGATTGATGTGGCTGTCGACGGGGCTGGCGACTTGTGGATTCTGGAGTTTGCTCTGCTGGCGCCGCCCAATGATTGTTTCGCCGATTTGCTTGAACAGAATCCTAGCGGGCGTCTCAGCCGCATCAATGGGCAAGGCATGCTCGAGACCGTTCTGGATGATTTGCACTTCCCGGTTGGTTTATTGCCGCTGCCTGACGGCGGTCTCTACATCACGGAGACTTACGCCGGGCGCGTATTGCGCGTGGATTTCGAGCCGCAGCCGCAGACCCCGCGGCGCTTCCCGCCGCGCGACATGCCTGAGGCGAAAAGCATCGAGATACGCGATTTCGATCAAGCTTTGCGCGCCGTGATTGACGCGCAGGGGCTGACGCCTTATCCCGGGCGGGATTTAATCGAACCGGAAAGCGAATTGACGCGGCTGGGGCGCGATCTGTTCTTTGATCCCATCCTCTCCGGTGATCAGAACATCGCCTGCGCCACCTGTCACCATCCGGAATTCGCCATGACGGACGGGCGTGTCTTGCCGATCGGCGCTGGCGGGCATGGGCTGGGCGAGAGCCGCTCCTTCCTCAAGTTGATTCAGACAAGCGCGTCTTCGGACGCCGCCAATGGCGAGCCCATCGTCAATCCATTTGTTGATGTATTCATCCCGCGGAATAGCCCGACGGTCCTCAACAGCTCCTTGCTGAACAGTCAATTCTGGGATGGGCGTGTAGAGCGGCGGGCGGCGGAAGATGCCGTTCTGACGCTGGAAGACGCGGTTAATGACCTTGATTTGAAGGATCCGCTGCTGGCGCAGGCGCTTTTCCCGATTACATCGCAGCATGAGATGGCCGGCGTCGCCTTTGGCGACTTTCCACCGATGGTTATCCGTCTGCTGTTGCTGGAGCGCCTGCGCGGCAATGAAGAATATGCGGCGCGCTTCGCCGGCGTTTTTGGCGCGCCGCATATTACAATTCGGCAATTGGGCGAAGCCATCGCCGCATTTGAAAACCAGCTCATTTTCACTGCTTCCGCCTGGGATGATTATGTAGCGGGCGATCGACATGCGCTTACGGATTCGCAGAAGCGGGGCGCCTTGCTATTCTTTGGCGCGCAGGATCGCGCGGTGAAGTGCGCCGCCTGCCACAGCGGCAATCTCTTCACGGACATGGACTTCCACAATTTGCTCGTGCCGCAGTTAGGCCCGGGCAAAGACAATGGCGAAGACGGTCTGGACGATTTTGGCCGCGCCAACGTCAGCTTTGATTATCGCGACCAATATCGCTTTCGTACGCCGAGCCTGCGAAATGTGGAGCTGACCGCGCCATATTTTCACAGCGGCGCCTACGGAAATTTGACTGATGTGATCTGGCATCACGCTGATCCCTGGCGGGCGAACATCGTCTACGAACCATCGAAGCAGCTGCCGCCCGCTTTTCAGGACCAGGTGATCCCCTACGATTTTACCCGTCAGGCGCATTCGGTTGCGAAGCCGATGCAAGCGGGGCTGCCGCTGAACGACGACGATGTCGCCGATCTGGTGGCGTTTCTGTTGTCGCTTACTGACCCGGCGGCGCGCAATCTTAGCCATCTCACGCCAAGCGAAGTGCCCAGCGGGCTGCCGCTTGACCCACTGCCGCGCCAGGCGCGCTCTTGAGCGCGAAATGCGCGCGAGATTTGCAACACTATATTGACTAAATTCAGCGCATAAGGAGTGGATATGAGCGCATCCGCTTATGGGAGATTGCCGATTCCGCATTTGACGCCCGAGCTGATGAGCCTGGTTAAATCCGGTGTGGTCTACAGTTTGGGGGTCGACTTTCAAGAGGGAATGCTGACGCCGGGAGCGGCGATGAAATCGTATTCAATCGCGCCGCATCTGCGGCATGACGATGAATCGGCGATTGAACCAGCCTCGGCAGCGGCCGAGACGATCCGCATGTCGATCCATGTTGGCACGCATATTGACGCGCTTTGCCACATCGCGGAAAAGCAGGATTCTGCTGGCAATCCCGCCAGTGACGGCGAACCGCGCCTTTACAATGGCCTGGGCGCGACGCTGCCTGCCAGAGAATGCGTCACATCCGCCGGGCAGAGGCATTTGAGCATCGAGAGGATGCCGCCAATAATCATGCGCGGCCTGCTGCTGGATGTGGCCGCCTGCAAAGGCGTGGAGATGCTGCCGCCCGCCTACGCGATCGGCGCGGACGACATCCGCGGAGCGCTGAAAAAGCAGGGGAGCGATATCGGCGAGAATACCGCCGTGCTTGTCCGCACCGGCACTTATCGCTTGCTGCGCGCTGGCGATCCGATTTACCGCGATGCGCAGGCGGGCTTGAATCTGGACGCGGCGCAGTTTCTGGTGGCGCAGGGCATGACGCTTGTTGGCGCCGATAATATGGCGGTGGAGGCGATGCCGCCGATGGATCATTCGGTGCACCGATTCTTGCTCGTGCATAATGGCATCACGCACGTCGAAAACCTCAATCTTGATGAACTGGCGGAAGCCAGCTGTTACGAATTCCTGTTGATCATCGCGCCCTTGAAGTTGAGCGGCGCCACCGGATCATGGGTGAATCCGCTCGCGATCGCTTGATCGATTTGGCGTCTGGCGGCTGCGATTGACAAACACATCGACTAGGCTAAAATCGCCGAAGCGCCAGTCTTTAAATCTTGCCATGTGAGGCCGCGCTCGTGTTTACTTTCCTCCATATCAGCGATACGCATATCAGCAGCGATCCGCCTGATCATGCGCGCTGGACTGCCGAGGGGCATGGTCATCCGAATCGCGGCGTCGAAGCGCTGCTGGATGTCATAAAGGGATTGTCATTCAAGATTGACTTCATTCTGCACACCGGCGATGTATGCAACGATCCGCATGCCAGCCATTATTATTGCGCGCGCGATCTGCTTATGCAGTTGCCGGGTCCGATCTATTTGCTGCCGGGTAATCATGATTCCATTGAATTCATGCGGGAAATCTTGCATGACGGACGGAAACTGTTTGTATTGCGCGATGATCATGTGCGGATAGGGGACCTGCATCTTGTCACACTGGATAGCGTCAACGAAGGTTCCCATTTGCCGCATCTGGCTGATTCGCAACTCGAATTCCTAGAAGAGCGGCTGAATGCCATCGGCGACGAACCGACGATTGTTGCTTTGCATCACATGCCGACGCCCTCCGGCATTGATTACTTTGATGAGAAGATGCGCCCGCAAATAGGCGGCCGCATTCACCAGGCGCTCAAGCAACGCGCGGCTAGCATCGCGGGCATCTTTTACGGCCATGTTCATCTGGTGGCAAATACGCAGCTAGATGGGATATTGTACAGTTGTTGCCCGTCATCGTACTACAACAATTTTGCCTATCCGGCGATGCCTCAGCGCATCACAGATCCGGATACGCGCGGCGGGTTCAGTTTGGTGATGATTGGAGAGCGCGGCACGTTCTTGCGGCGATACAACTTGCCGATGCCTATCTGACGGACTCTGAAGATGCTAACTTTCCTGCACATCAGTGATACGCATATCAGTGGCGATCCCGCGTATCACCCGCCCTGGATACCGGATGCTGTCGCCCATCCCATTCGCGGGACTAAACTGCTGCTCGAAGCGATTCAGCGGCTGCCATTCCCATTCGACTTCATCCTGCACACCGGCGATGTCTGCGCCGATCCCCATGAGTCGGATTATCACCGCGCGCGCGAGCTGCTGCTGCAGTTGACGGGACCCCTGTACATGTTGCCCGGCAATCATGATTCCGTCGAGCTTATGGAGTCGATACTGCACGATGGGCGAAAGCTGCATGTCCTCCGCGACTCGCATATCGAGGTGAAGGGTTATCACCTCGTCACGTTGGACAGCAATGGACCGGGCGATGCCCACGCGCCCAGCTTGCCCGACGAGCAGATTGAACGCTTCGCCGCGACGCTAGGCGCCCTGGGCGAACTGCCGATCATCGCGGCCATGCACCACTCCCCGGTGGAGACCGGCGTGCCCTGGCTGGACGATGAGATGCGCATTCAAAATGGCGAGCGAATTCAGCGCGTTCTGCGGGCGCATCGCGACAGGCTCGCGGGCGTCTTTCACGGGCATATTCACCAACAGGCGGATACCTTGGTGGATGGCGTCCTGTACGTCTGCTGCCCATCGACCTGGTCCAACCTGGCGGGTTACCCGGGTGCGCGCGAAGGCATCGCCGACCCCCTGACGCCGGGCGGGTTCAATCTGGTTATGCTGCGCGGGGGCCGCACATTCGTACGTCGTTACAACTTGCCAATCGTTACGCGCTAACTTGTGAGAGAGACGCGCTTGGATTGGCGCGCGGGCGACTTCACCATTCGCGATTTTGCCTTCAATAGCGGCGAGGTCTTGCCCTCGCTGCGCCTTCATTACCGCACAGCAGGCGAGATGCGCCACGACCGCAAGGGCAGGGCGGCCAATGCTGTGCTGATCCTGCATGGCACGACCGGCAGCGGCGCGCAGTTTCTGCGTCCGAGCTTTGCGGGCGAGTTGTTTAAGCGCGGACAGCCGCTTGATGCCGAGAAGCATTTCATCATATTGCCGGATGGCATTGGGCACGGGGGCTCGAGCAAGCCGAGCGACGGCTTGAGAATGGACTTTCCCCGATACCGCTACCTTGACATGATCCGGGCGCAGCGCCTTCTGCTCACGGATGGCTTAGACGTCGACCACCTTTATCTGGTGATGGGCACGTCAATGGGCGGCATGCACACTTGGCTCTGGGGCATCCATTATTCCGATTTCATGGATCATTTGGTTCCGCTGGCGTCGCTGCCGGTTGAAATCGCCGGGCGCAACCGCATGATCCGCAAGATGATCATGGATTCGATTACGAATGAGCCAGCTTGGAACAACGGCAATTACGACGAGCAGCCGCCCGGCTTGATCAATGCGATTCATCTGCTAGTCATGATGACAAGTTGCCCGTTGCAGTGGCAAAAGGAGGCGCCGACGCGCGCAGCCGCCGATGCCTTTCTCGCCGAACGCATCCGCGCATCCGCATCCGCGCTAGACGTCAACGATATGCTTTACGCCTTTGCCGCATCCGAAGACTACGATCCCGCGCCGGGTCTCTCGCGAATCAAGGCGCCGCTGCTAGCGATCAATTCGGCCGATGATCAGGTCAATCCGCCGGAGTTAGGCATCATGGAAGCGGCGATGCGGAAGGTGAGGCGCGGACGCGCTGCGCTGCTGCCGATTGACGAGCATACGCGCGGTCACGGCACGCATACGCTGGCGGCGGTCTGGAAACATCATCTGGCGGGTTTCCTCACTGGCGGCAAAGTGTGACCGCTCGTCTTCTGTCGAGATCTATACATACTTTCACCACAGAGGAATGGAGGCAACACAGAGAACACAGAGGGATATATGCCTGTTTCACAATCGCTTCTGTGTGAAATTCTTGATGATATGCTTGCTCGCCGTAGGCTTTGCCCAGCGCCAGTTTTACAATTTGTAGCGCATTAACGCAAAGCAAGTTACAATTTTGCCCAGCGAAGGTTCTGATTTTGCCCGGGGCTATTTTGAGGTTTGTCCGTGGGTGCGTTACATTTTCGCGTCAGGCAAGTTATAATGACGCGACCTTTACTGAAACCGCGAAAATATTGGTCACGAAATGGAGGGATTTATGCAAGTCGCAATCACGGTTAACGGGGTCGTTCATGAGCGCGATGTCGACCCCCGCACTCTATTGGTCCATTTTTTGCGCGAAGACTTGGATATGACGGGCACGAAGATTGGCTGTGACACCAGCCAATGCGGCGCCTGCACCGTCCACTTGAACGGCAAAGTGCTGAAGTCTTGCACCTTGCTCGCGGTGCAAGCCGATGGCGCGGAGGTCACTACCATCGAAGGCTTGGCCGAAAATGGCGAACATCACCCGATGCAGACCGCGTTCTGGGAGAATCATGGATTGCAATGCGGTTATTGCACACCGGGCATGATTATGGCGAGCGCCGCTTTCGCGCGCGACAATCCCGGCGCCTCCGAAAGCGATATTCGCCATTACCTCGAAGGAAACATCTGCCGCTGCACTGGTTATCACAACATCGTTAAGGCGGTCAAACAGGTGGCGGACGCCGCCGCCGGAAGCTAGGAGGCGTATGATGAGCACTCGCATATTTGGGAGTGGCATAAAACGCCGGGAAGACCCACGCCTGATAACCGGCGAAGCGCGCTACACCGACGACATTAAGCTGCCGGGCGTGCTGCATATGGCGGTCGTTCGCAGCCCCTATGCTCATGCGAATATCGTGAGCATCGACAGCTCGGCGGCTGAAGCGATGGATGGCGTAGTCGCCGTCTATACCAGCGAGGACATCGGCGACGGCTTGGCGGGCTTGCCAACCGCTTGGCTGATCCCCGACAGCGACTTGAAAACGCCGGAACATCCCGCTTTAGCCAAGGGCAAGGCGCGTTATGTCGGCGATGGCGTCGCCATTGTATTGGCGGATGACCGCTATCGGGCGCAAGACGCGGCTGATGCCGTGGTCGTTGATTACGAAGAACTGCCCGCTGTCATCGATCCGGAAGAGGCGGCCGGCGAGGGCGCGCCTTTGATTCACGACGATGTTGAAGGCAATATCGCTTTCCGCTGGGTGATGGGCGATCGGGAAGCCAGCGATGCGGTATTTGACGCGGCCGATGTGGTCGTATCGGAGCGCATCCTGCAGCAGCGCCTGCTGCCGACGGCGATGGAAACGCGCGCTGCGATGGCGCAGTATAACCCGGCGACGCAAGAGTTGACGCTCTGGTGCACCTCGCAGAACCCGCATATTCACCGTTTCATCATCAGCGCTGTGACCGGCTTGAACGAGAACAAGGTGCGGGTGATCGCGCCGGAAGTCGGCGGCGGCTTCGGCAGCAAGATCCCCTGCTATCCCGATGAGGCGCTGGTCAGCTGGGCATCGATGAAGCTGGGCGTACCGGTCAAATGGACGGAGACGCGCAGCGAGAACTACTTGATTACGATTCACGGGCGCGATCATGTGCAGCACGTGGAGATGGCGGCGGCGAACGATGGCACACTGCTCGGCGTGCGGGCGACGGTTTACGCCGGCATGGGCGGTTATCTATCGACGGCGGCGCCGGGCATCCCGACGATTTTGCACGGTTTGCTCTATGTCGGTCCTTACACCATGGACAGCGTATTCTGCGAATCCATCGGCGTGATGACCAACGGCACACCGACTGATGCCTATCGCGGCGCCGGGCGCCCGGAAGCGACCTTCCTGCTCGAGCGTATGGTCGATAATGTGGCGCGCGAAATCGGCATGGACCCGGTTGAAGTGCGGCGCAAGAACCTGATCCCGGCTTTTGAAGATGGCTACGAAGTCGCGACCACGTTGATCTACGACAGCGGCGATTATCCGGCCGCCTTCGAAAAAGCGCTGGATATGGCTGGCTATGGCGACTTCCGCGCGCAGCAGAACTCAGCAGCGGCGGAAGGGCGTTATCTCGGCATCGGCGTAACCACGTACACCGAGATGTGTGGCTTGGGTCCGAGCCAGGTTGCAGGCGCGGTTGGCTTCCAGGGCGGCTTGTGGGAGAGCGCCACCGTGCGCGTGACGCCCACAGGCAAAGTGCAAGCGCTGATCGGCGCTTCGCCGCATGGGCAAGGCTCGGAGACGACGCTGGCGCAGATTATTTCTGAGGAGCTCGGCTTCCCGGTCGATGACATTGAAGTCATCCACGGCGACACCACCGAGACGCCGATGGGCTGGGGCACCTATGGCAGCCGCACGACGCCGGTGACCGGCGCGGCGCTGGCGCAAGCCTCGCGCAAGCTCAAGGAGAAGGCGCGCGTCTTGGCGGGGCATCTGATGGAAGCGAATGTCGATGACATCGAATACGCCGATGGCAGCTTCTCGGTCAAAGGCTCGCCCGACCAAGCGCAGAGCATTCAGGATGTAGCGCTGATGGCGCATCTCGCCTGGAATATGCCCGAGGGTATGGATCCGGGCTTCGAGGAATCGCAGTTCTACGATCCGCCGAATTTCGTCTATCCTTTCGGCACGCATATCGCCGTCGTTGAAGTCGATGCTGAAACGGGCGAAATCGAGCTGCAGCGCTATATCGCGGTCGATGACTGCGGACCGCAGATCAACCCCGAGATCGTCGCCGGGCAGATCCACGGCGGCGTTGTGCAGGGTGTGGCGCAGGCGCTTTGCGAGGGCGCCATATACAGTGACGATGGCCAATTGCTGACCGGCTCAATGATGGATTATTGCATGCCGAAGGCGGATATGTTCCCGAACTTTGAACTGGGGGAGACGGTAACGCCGTCGCCGCATCATCCGGTTGGCGTCAAAGGCGTCGGCGAGACCGGCACCATCGCCAGCACGCCAACGGTTTACAATGCGGTGCTGGATGCGCTGGCGCCGCTGGGCGTGAAGCAGATTGACATGCCGCTGACAGCTGCGAAGGTGTGGAGCGCGATACAGGACGCAAATGGACAGGAAAAGCCAAAGCGGCTTGGCGACCTGCTCAATGAATAAGCAGAGGAATGAGTGCGGCGACGCTTCAATTCGCCCATTGAATGGCAAACTTGCAGGGGCGATGCTGTGAATCCCCCGCCTCAACGACAAACGGAGGAGGAAAACAAATATGTGGCCCAACAAATTTGATTACCTGCGGGCGGGATCGGTGGACGAAGCGCTTGCTTCGATCAGCGATGATGGCAAGTTTCTGGCGGGCGGGCACAGCCTGCTGCCAGTGATGAAGCTGCGGCTGGACGCGCCCGAGCAATTGGTCGATATCGGCGGAATCGACAGCTTGAGCGGCATCTCCGCCAATGGCGATTTGAGCATCGGCGCGACGACAACGCATGCCGAAATCGCTGCGTCCGCTGATGTGCAGACGATGTGCGCCGGGCTGGCCAGCGCTTGCGGGCAAGTGGGCGACCAAGCCGTGCGCAACTTCGGCACCATCGGCGGCAATATCGCCCATGCCGACCCCGCTTCTGACCCGCCGACTGTGCTGGTGGCTTGCGGCGCCACGATCAATATCCAGGGCGCCGATGGTTCCCGCAGCGTCGGCGCGGAAGATTTCTTCGTCGATCTCTTCGAGACGGCGCTGGACGATGGCGAGCTGATCACGAGTGTCAGTTTGCCCAACTGCAGCGACTGCCGATGCGCCTATGTAAAGTTCCCGCATCCGGCTTCGCGCTACGCCATTGTGGGCGTCGCCGTCTGCCTGAAGATGGATGACGGCACTTGCGCGCAGGCGGATGTCGCGGTCGGTGGCGCGACGGTCAAGGCGGTCAAGTGCGCGGGCGCGGAGGCGGCGCTGGCTGGCACGACGGTCGATGACGCGGCGGTGAACGCGGCGGCTGAGGCGGTCAAATCTGACATAGCCGATTGGCTGGCGGGTGACATCGCCTATCCGGAGAGCTACCGTCAGCAGATGGCGGGCGTTTTCCTTAAGCGGGCAATCGCAGCCGCGCAGTCGTAAGCGGCTCGTACATTGTGAAAGCGTCGGGGCGACTCATTGAGTCGCCCGCAATTTGTCACTATTGACGAGGCGGCCTAGCAGGCTGCCTCTTTTGTCTTTACTGATTAGCATCCTATAATTTCGCTAAATGTCGACTTATCGGGTGAGGGCTCAATGAACGCCGATATCAAGCATTTCTGGGATCTGAACCGCATGTATACGCCGCTGCGCGATGAGTTGCTGGCCAGCCTGAGCGATGACGATCTCGCATTCTCGCTCGGTGGCGAGAATCCAACATTGGGCGCGCTCTGCAGCGAACTGGGCGAAATACAGCATGCCTATGCGCAGTCCTTCAAGACCTTCAGCATCGACTTCAGCTATCGAATAAACGATGACGCTTACTTGACAAGCGTCTCTAAGCTCCAAGCCTGGTACGCCGAGCTGGACGGGCAGTTGGAAGCGGTGTTGGAGTCAATCACCGATGAAGACGTCGCAAGCAAAATGATGAATCGCGACGGCTATGAAGTGCCGCTGCACATCAGCCTGGATATCCTGCGGGAAGCGCTGCTGATCTTCTACGGCAAGGTCAGCGTCTACTTAAAGGCGATGGGGAAAGAACGGACCGAGATGTGGCGGGATTGGGTCGCCTAGCTCGCGTAGACACAGACCGTCGGTCGCGTAGCTCGCGTAGACACAGACCGCCGACACCGACCGTCGATCGCGTAGGTACGGACCGTCATAATGCGCAAAAATATCTCTGTGTTCTTTGTGCTGCCTCTTTTCCTCTGTGGTGAAAAAGCGAGATAAGCTCACCATTCCACGTTTCCGCAATACTCTAACTTTCTCCGCGTCATGGGAGTGGTGAATGTGTTGATATATCCCTCGTTTCCCCCACCCTAAATCCCTC
>JAPPFH010000126.1 GCA_028875185.1 Chloroflexota bacterium
GGGGGAACAAGATTTAGGGTGGGGGAAACGAAGGATATATCAACACATTCACCACACCCACCTGCGCTCGCCCCTACACACTTTCGGTTATTTTGGATAAAACAGTTTAATGGCATACACGAGTCCGAGCGTACTGTGAATCGCCCGTTTGAGCTCTACGACCTGCGCGTCACCGTCGAACGCATCGAAGGCCGCTCCGTCTGTGGGCTGCAAGTCGGCGATTACTTCGAATTGACAGAAAGCGCCAAACTCCGCATCCCGGCCGGCAAGCACTTTTGCATATACGCCCTCTCCGCCGTCTTGCCCCTGCTCGCCGCCAAACAGCGCGAACTCAGCGAAAACGATTGGATGACGCGCGATACCGTCGCCGCCTGCCCCGATGTCGATGAGCGCCTCATCATGCGCATCGAACGCATCAATAAGCGCCGGATGGACAGCGACGACTTGACCTGACACGCAAGCCCGCGCCCGCCTCCGCCGCAACCTATCAAATCCCATCCCAGTGCCCGCAAACGGCTTGTCACTTTGCCCCTTTCATGGAGTAAAATAGAGGCATAGACAGGCGATGCAGGCGCATCCAAACAAGGGGGAACCATGGCCAAGCCGCGCAAACACATCAAGGTCACCTATTCCACACTGGGCAGCCCCGACCCGCTGCTGCACGAATACTTTGAAGAGGATGTCGCCGACTTGAAGAACAATCTGGGCGCGCGCTACCAGATGCTCATCAACGGCGAATGGGTCGACGGCGCCGGAACTTTCGAGAATCGCTCGCCCATCAATACAGATTGGCTGCTGGGCGTCTTTCCGCGCGCCTCCTCCGGCCAGGTGAATCAAGCAGTCGCCGCAGCCAAAGCGGCATTCCCCGCCTGGCGCGATACGCCCTGGGCGGAACGCTGCGCTCTGCTCAATCGCGTCGCCGATTTAATCAGCGAGCGCCTCTTCGAAATATCAGCCGCTGTCAGCATGGAGATCGGCAAAAACCGCCTGGAAGCGATTGGCGATGTTGAGGAAACCGCCGACCTCATCCGCTATTGCGTCGACGCGATGAAGGACAATCAAGGCTTCGACCGCCAATTACTCAGCGAAAGCGACCAGCACGTCAACCGCAGCGTGCTAAAGCCCTATGGCGTCTGGGGCGTCATCGGTCCCTTCAACTTCCCGGCCGCCCTCACCGGCGGACCAACCGGCGCCGCGCTCATCGCCGGCAATACAGTCGTACTCAAACCCGCGGCCGAGGGTTCGCTCACCGCCTGCCTGATCGCCCAGTGCGTCGCCGACGCGGGCGTCCCCGCGGGTGTCTTCAACATGTTGCTCGGCGGCGACGAACCGGGCATGGCGCTGACGGTCCATAGCGATCTGGCTGGCTTGACTTTCACCGGCAGCTACGATGTCGGCATGAGCATCATCAAATCCTTTTCCACCGCCGCCGGTTACTACCGCCCGGTCATCGCCGAGATGGGCGGAAAGAACCCGACCATCGTAAGCGCCAAAGCCGATCTCGACAAAGCGGCGCTCGGCATTATGCGCTCGGCATTCGGCTTGACCGGGCAGAAATGCTCAGCCTGCTCGCGCGTGTATGTCGATGCCGCGGTCAAAGACGAATTCCTGGGCAAGCTGGTCGACCTGGCCGCCGATGTTCAGGTCGGCGACCCCACCGATGCCGACACCTACATGGGTCCGATCATCAGCGAAAGCGCCTACCACTCCTATCAGCGCTATATCGAAGAGTTGGGCGGCAGCCAAATTCTAGCCGGCGGCGAAACCCTCGATATGGGTCCTGGTTATTTTGTCGCGCCAACGGTGGTGACCGATCTGCCCGATGATCATCGGCTTTGGCAGCACGAGATGTTCGCGCCCATCGTCGCCGTCCGCGGCGTCGACAGCCCCGACGAAGCCATGCGCCTGGCGAATGGCGTCGCCCTGGGCTTGACCGCCGGCTTCTACAGCGAAGACGCAGCCGAGGTCGAGTGGTTCCTGGACAATATCGAAGCGGGCGTGCTCTACGTCAATCGCGCGACCGGCGCGACCACCGGCGCCTGGCCCGGTTATCAGTCCTTCGGTGGCTGGAAGGGCAGCACCGGCAGCAACAAAGCGGCGGGCAGTTGGTACTACCTGCAGCAATACATGCGCGAGCAATCGCACACGATTGTGCGGTGAATCCTCTTCATCTGAATCTGTTGGGGCGATTCTTGGCTCGCCCCAACATCCAATCATGACGGGACTACCATGACAATCGAAACACCGGCGCTTCTCGACGCGCTCAACAGCGTTATCGGCATCCCGCTGATCCCTTTCAGCGGTCGCGGCATCGACTATGCGGGGCACGCCAAAAACATCGATTATCTGATGCGCAACAATCATTTGAGCGGGGACCGACCGCGCGTGGTTTCCATCGCCGGCACCAGCCTGGTGCATCATATCGGCTATGACGATCAGGTCCAATTGCTTGATATCGCCGGTCAGCGCATGGCGGGGCAGGGCGCCTTAATGGCGGCGGTTGTTCCCAATCCCTTGCCGGCCGCCGCCGACTTGATCGCGCGGCTCGCCGCATTGAAACGCCCACCCGATGTCACCCTCATCATGCCGCTCAGCGGAACCTATGGGCCTGCTGGTCTCTACGAGACGTTGATGGCTTTCGCTGAGGAGCAAGCGCGTGAGCACGGGACGCGTTTCCTCTATTATTATCGGCGCCGGCGCGACCGCGACATGATCATCCGGCTGATTCAAGACTCGCCCCACTTCATCGGCGTCAAAATCGGCACGAACGAAGACGACGTGACGCCCTTCGCCGAGGCGCTGGACGAGAGCAAAATTGTCATCTGGGGCATTGGCGACCGCTCGACTGCGGCGGCTGAGCTGGGCGCCAAGGGGCATACCTCGGGCATCAACATCGTAGTCGCCCGCGCCTCGGACGAGATCAACAATACGCAGCGCTGCCGCGACTATGAGGCCGCTCGTCAAATCGAAGAGGAAATCTCGCCGCTGGAAGATATCCGCTTCATGAACGAGCGCGTCTATAATTATTCAGCCGTCATGGAAGCGATAAATTGTAGCGGATTCGATGACGTCGCCGGTGGAACAGGCGGGCCCTTCAACCCGCCCGTTCCCGTGGAAATCGCTCGCCGGATTGCAGGAATCATGGCGAGTGTAAAACAGTATCATCATTAGCCAATGGAATCAGTAGGGGCGACCTGTCAGGTCGCCCGAAACGCGCTCCGGGTCGTGCGGGCGTCTCGGCGAGGCGCCCCTACGAACGTCCTGGCGAAAAAAGATAAGGGAGCCCACATGAAAATCACGGATGTACAAGCCTGTGTCATCGGCCGACAGGAACCCGATAGCGGCGGCAGCGTCTGGACGTTTGTGCGCGTCTACACCGATGAAGGCATCGTCGGCACGGGCGAATGCAACTCCGGCGGGCCCGGCTTCAGCGGATTCGCCACCAAACATGCCATCGTGGCGCTGAAAGACCTGCTCATCGGCGAAGACCCATTCAATATCAATATGCTCTACGAGAAAATCCGGCGCGCCGGGCGCTATGGCGGGGCGAGCGGCGCGCCGCTGATATTCGCGCTGACCGGCATCGACAATGCTCTGCACGACATCGTCGGCAAGGCGCTCGGCGTTCCCGTATATCAGCTGCTCGGCGGCAAGTTCCGGGATGATATTCGTCTCTACGCCGACTGCCACTTTGGCAAAGACGACAGCCCGGCGTCCTTCGGCGAAAAAGCGCTGGAGGCGGTGAGCGAGGGATACGGCGCCGTCAAGTTTGATGTCGACTATACTGGGCATGGCAAGCTTGATGACTTCAACTGGACGGTCGGCGCCCAGGAGATGACACATATCATCGGCTTGGTCGAAGGCGTGCGCGAGGCGATCGGTTTTGAGATTGACCTGGCGATTGATTGCCATGGCCATTTCGATCTGCCCTCGGCGATCACTTTCGCCCGCGCGCTGGAACCGCTGCGGCTGATGTGGCTGGAGGAGCCGGTGCCGGCCGAGAATGTCGATGCCCTGGCGCAGGTGAGGGCTTCAACCTCGACCATTATCTGCACCGGCGAAAACCAATATACGCGTTTCGATTTTATGGAGCTGTTTGAAAAGAAAGCGGTCGACGTCATCATGCCGGACTTGGCGAAAGCGGGCGGCATCGCCGAAGGAAAGCGAATCGCCGACCTTGCCGACGCCCACTATATACCGATCGCGCCGCATAATGTCTCATCGCCTCTGGGCATGATGGCCGCCTGTCATGTGCTGGCGGCGGCGCCCAATTTCCTCTTCCTCGAATTTCACGCCCGCGGGATATCCTGGTGGAGCGATCTCTGCGATGGCGACAAACCCTTTGTGCAGGACGGCGTCATGACCGTGTCGGAGAAACCCGGCATTGGCGTGGAGCTGAACGACGAAGTCGCCAAGTCGCTGCTGTGGAACGGGGACAGCTACTTCGACTAGGGCTGGCGCGCTATTTGGCGGCGATTCAAATAGACGTTATACTGAGTGTTGATGAGCTAGGAATGCGGAGTTGGGATGCGCCATGGATTGGGCGAATGTGCTGGAAAACGCGCTTCCAATTTTCACGATTTGCGGCGTGTTCTTCTTGTGGTTGCGCCAGGACAACAAACGGCTCGAAGACAAGATCGAAGGGCAAATCACCCAGTTGCGCAATGAAATGATCAAACAGGACGATCAGTTGCGCAATGACATGACCGCACAGAATGAACAATTGCGCAAAGAGATGGCCTCACAGAACGATCAGTTGCGCAAAGAGATGACCTCACAGAATGAACAGTTGCGCAAAGAGATGAACGACCGTTTTGACGCGATGGAAGCTCGTCTGCGCGGCGTCGAAACCGAGCAGGCGCGCGTAGCCGGCTTGCTGGAAGGCTTGGCGCTGACGGGCCGCTTGCCAGAACGAGAGGACGCCCTCGATTAGGCGGGACGCTTCAATCGTCAGCTACAAATTGATCAAGCCGCCGCTGTCGCAAGCCTCCACCACGCCGAAGACAAACTCCACTGTATGAATGTTGTCCTGCGCCGTCGTGGCGACCGATTCGCCCCGCATTACCGCTTCGTAGAATTCGTGCAGCAGATAATCCTGGCTTTCGCGTTCCATGCCGATGGGCGAAATCGCGCGTACTTCGCCGTGTTGGCTGGCGAGTCCTCGCGCGCCCTCATCGACGCTCAAGAGCTGCTGAGCGGTGACGCGATCGTCTTCGACCAGGAGCGCGCCTCGCTCGCATTCGAAGCGCCAATTGGCGTTCCAGCTCGTCTCCAGCGCCTGCGAGCACCAGGACCCGATGTATGAGGCTTGCGCGCCGTTAGCGAATTCGATCTGCGCGGCGGCGCTGGCATCGCCATCGAACCAACTCCAGGGCGGGTTCCAGCTTCGCGCGGAGATAGACAAGGCGTCGCTGTCGAGGAAGAGCCGCATCAAATCAAAATGATGGATGGACATATCAATAATCAGTGGCTGTGCCATCCGCTCGCGGAAGCCGCCGAAATGCGGACCGCGGAAGAATTCGCATCGCAGCGCCGCGACCGTGCCCAACTCGCCGCCAGCCAGGATCGCCTTGATCGTCTGTGTCAGCGGGCGATAACGGTAATTCTGGGCGACGCTGCACAATATGCCTGTCGCGTTAGCGGTCTCGACGATCGCTCTGGCGTCGTCCAAGCTGCCCGCCAGCGGTTTCTCGGTCAGCACAGGCAATCCGGCTTCCATTGCGCAGACGCAGATCTGGCGGTGAACTTCTGGCGGCGTCACGTTGATCACGGCATCGGCTTCCACCGCTTCCAGCGCGGCCGGCAGAGACTCGAATATCAGCGCGCGATCCAGATTGTAAGCTTCGGATTGCGCTCTCGCGATTTCCTTATCGATTTCGACGAAGCCAGCGAATCCGACCTGAGGCGACCGCTGCGCCGCGCCGAGCCAGGCATTGCCCATGCCGCCGATGCCCACTTGAATCACTTTCATAACGATAGCTCTTCAGTTAAATGAACACTATGACTCAGCGTACCCGGCCGCCGTTAAAACGTTGGAATATCAAGGAGAGGATGATGATCAAACCGTAGAAGAATTGTGTAAAGAATCCGGTCAAGCCGGCTGCAATCACACCGGTCTCAATGAAGGCGACAATCGAGGTGCCAATCGCGCCGCCGAAGACCGTGCCAATGCCGCCCCAGGTTGGCGTGCCGCCGACGAAAAGACCGGCCAATACGGGCAACAACAATCCATCACCAGTGGTGGGCCACCAGACGAAGTTGATCATTACCGAGAAGATGCCCGCCATTGCCGCGCCGATGCCGGTGAAGACGAAGACCAGGATCCGCGTGCGATTTACGTTAATGCCCATCTCGGCAGCGCTCTCGGGATTGTCGCCAACGCAATGCACCCGCACGCCGAAACTATGCCTGTTGTAGAGGAAGACGCCAAGCGCCACGAATGCCAGCGCCCAAAGCATCTGATTGGGTATGCCTTGGTTGCCCGAAATGATAATCGTATCGTCAGTTAACAAGCTGTGAATGAAAGTGCCGCGTATCTCAGGGATAGCGATTGAGAAGCCTTCAACGAGAATATTGATGAAGCCGCGCAAGAAGAAGTTCATGCCGAGCGTCGCCACTAGCGCCGAAAGGCCTATGCGAACAACAAGTATCCCGTTGACGTATCCCAGAGACGCGCCAACCACTATGGCGACCGCAATGCCAAGCACAGGTTCCCCACCCTGATCGACGATCGAAACAAAGGCATATGAGGCCAGCCCCACAATTGACGGAAAGCTCAAATCGATCTCGCCTGCCGTGACCACGAACACCAAAGGCACGACCAGAAATATGGAAACCGGCAGCGTAATCATCACCGAACGATAAGTCTTGAATTGCGAGAAGACCTCAGGATTTGCTAGCGTGAATCCAATCAACATGACAATGAGGAAGAGGGTGGAGGTAATCGCCCGGCGGTTATTGCGCGACCACTTGACCAGCCCGCTCGCTTCTTCGCGCGCAATTTGCTTCTGTTTTCCGCCCGATGCGCTCCCGATCATGAAACCAGTCTCCTGCCTAGCTCAACGCAAGGTCAGCCGCGTGACCCAATTCCGCAATTTCCTGCATCTGTTTGATAAGCGCCTCGGCGGCTGGGATGTTGGCTTTATCCTCCGTCATGACGACTTTGCCCCGATCCAAAACCACAAAGCGATCGGCAACATCGAAAACGTGATAAATGTTATGCCCGATGAAAATGATGGAGCGGCCACGCGCCCGGACGTTTTCAATAAAGCCGAAGACCTTCGCCGTTTCTACCAGCGAGAGCGCGGTGGTCGGCTCGTCCAAGACGATGAGATCGGCATCGAAATAGAGCGCTCGCGCGATGGCTACGCCTTGACGCTCGCCACCGGAAAGAGTCGCGACAGGCGAATCCGGATCAAACACCGTTGAGGTGAAGCCGATTTCGCGCATGAGGCGGTTGGCTTCTTCATATTGCTTCTTGACCCTGATGATACCGAAACGGTCCTTGATTTCCCGTCCCATGAAGATATTTCGTGTGATGGTTTGCTGGGGAGCCAATGCGCGATCCTGATAAACGGTTTCGATGCCCGACTCGCGAGATCTGGCCGCGTTCCAATTTGATACTTCGCGTCCGCGCACGATAATCTGCCCGCCGTCCGGTTGATGAACACCAGATAGAATCTTGATCAAGGTGGACTTGCCGGCGCCATTGTCCCCTATAAGCCCTACCACTTCCCCTGGCCGCACGCCAAAGCTGATTCCGTCCACCGCGTTTACATTGCCGAAGGACTTGGTCACATTTCTGAGTTCGATTATGTAGCGATTACTCATACCAAGTTTGGATGCATTTGAGATACATACGGGGCTGACGCGAAGATCAGCCCCGTATTGTTCCGCTCTATAGGATCGGCACAGGCTTAGCGATAACCGGCGATTGCCAACTCCTCGACTTGCTCGTAATTGCTGACATCAATGAAACCGGCGCCCGTATCGGCATTCAGCGGCGCCAGACCGAATTTGGCTGTCTGGCAGATGCTGAGGATCGGCAAGTAGCCTTGCAGGAAGGGTTGCTGGTCTGCGGTCAGGTGAATCCAGTCTTCGGCGAATCCTTGCATGATGAACTCGTTGGTGTCGAATCCAATAGCCTTGACCTGCCCCGCTTCCAGGCCGGCGGCTTCAAAGTAGGTCTGCGTGTTGCCAAGAACCTGCCCGCCGGAGAAGACCACCATCTTTACCTCGGGATTATCGGTGATGGCGGCGACCATCGACGGGATGCCCAAATTGGGATCAGCCGCCCAAGTGGGCCCCGAATCAACATGGACGATATTCATGCCATTCTCTTCCAGCACTTCCCAAACGCCCAGTTCGCGCAAAGCGCGTTCCCGTTGCGCCAGATTCGCTAATACGATGACGGTATCGCCTTCGGCTAGGTCGAATTGCCGCAGGGCTTCATAACCCAGCGCGCGGCCCTGTGAATGCAACTGGGCGCCGACATAACCGCCGCCGTAGCGGGCGCGCACCTGATCGACATCAACATTCTGGTACATCATGATAATGCCGGCTTCCGCCGCCTCCGCCGCCAACGGCATGATCGCTTCGTTGCCTGGGTGGCCCATCATGGCGATGCCATCAGGCGCCTGGGCGACTGCTTCGCGCAGTTGCTGCGTCATCAACTCGCTGTCCCAGCCGGAAAAGACGTATTCGACATCGGCGCCCAGATCACGCGCCGCCGCCAGCGCGCCGCGATAGACGATGCCGGCAAAGGCGTCGCCCTCGGTGCCGCCGGCGAAGAAACGAATCCTTACGCCCTCGCACCAATGCGCGCGATTGAGGTCGTCCTGCGCAAATACAGGCAATGCTAAGGCGAATAGCATCGTGAAGACCATCAAGAGATTAATGACGAAGATTCTGTTTGACATGGGGTCCTCCTACTTACCGTGGGTTAAGTGACGTCAAATATCGGCGCGCTGGCCAACCGCCCGAACGAAATCGCCAGTCAATTCGAACGGGCTGCGGGCAGTCTAGCAGATTTATCTTGCGGCTGCTATCGTTTACTTTATTATGCCGCGCCCATCAGACGCAGCGCGGCTTAGCGCAACTCGACGACTGCGTTAAGAATGGACGGCTAAGGCATGTCACGACTCAGAATCGGCATCATCGGCTGCGGCTCGGTAAGCCAAATCGTACATTTGCCCACGCTAAACCAGCTGAAAGACCTCTATGAGGTGACCGCGCTCTGCGATGTCAGCGCGAAGGTGCTGGCCGGCGTCGGCGCCGAATGGGGCATCACGACCCGCCTGACCGATTATCAGGCTCTGCTGTCGCTTGATTCGGTGGACGCCGTGCTAATCGCCAACCCCGATGTCTTTCACGCGGAGGTCGCCATCGCAGCGCTGCGGACGGGCAAGCATGCGCTGGTCGAGAAGCCGATGTGCATGAATCTGGCGGAGAACGACGCCATCATCGCGGTGGCAAAGGAAACGGGGAAAACGGTGCAAGTAGGCACGATGCGCCGTTATGCGCCGGCTTTCATCGAGGCTTGCCGCCTCGTCCAAGAGATGGGCGCGATCCGGCTGGCGAAGGCGCACGACCTTATCGGCCGCAACGACTTGGTAATTGAGCCAACATCGCGAGTGGTCAGCGCCAATGACCTGCCGGCGTCGGTCGGAGAATCGATGCGAGCGCGCTCCGCTGAAGGGATACGCGCCGCCATCGGCGATGCCACGGATGCGCTATCGACCGCGTACCGCCTGATGCTCGGCTTGAGTACGCATGATCTTTCGGCGATGCGCGAAATGCTGGGCATGCCGCAGCGCGTATTGTACGCCGCGCAGCGCAACGGCGGACGCTACCAAACAGCGGCTTTTGATTATGGCGAATTCGTCTGCCAATTTTCGACCGGCGTCGATAATATCCCGCGTTTTGACACCTATTTGCAGGTATACGGCGACCAGCGGATAGTGCGCGTCGATTACGACACGCCATTTGTGCGCAATCTGCCCATCACGCTCACGGTCACCGAGACCACCGATGGGGTGAATAAACAGCATACGGTGACGCATCCCGGCTGGGGCGACGCCTTCACCGAAGAATGGCGCGCCTTCCATCGCAGCGTCGCCACGGGCGAGACACCGAAGGCGAATCCGCAGGACTTCCGCAACGACCTCGTCTTATTCCGCGACATGATTCAACTGATGCGCGGCGCCAGTGGCTAAGCGCCAAAGCTGCGCGTCAGATTTGGAGTGGCGAATTATTGATACCGCGACAAACCCCCATCCCCGAAGGTCTATGTCTACGTGACCCGGCCCCTTGCCCCCACAAGGAGGGAAGAGGAGTTATTCAAGGAATTACGGGCTTTTGAAGTCCCTCCCTCATTTTGGGAAACATCCCCCGTGAGGCGGGGGACCGAGGGGGAACAAGATTTAGGGTGGGGGAAACGGGGGATATATCAACACATTCACCACACCATCAGATTAGCTGAATGGCAAGGTTGGCGCAAGTCAGTTAAACTACTGCACACTATTTTGCTTGTATGCTTGATCACCATATCTGTCTAAATGGAGGAAGAAATGATCAAACGCATTCTGTTCGTTGTTCTGGTGCTGAGCATATCGCTCATCACATCCGGAGTTGTCCTGGCGCAAGACGACATCTTGCTCTACGGCGGCAACCAAGATATCGACAATATCGACCCGGCGACCGGCGAGAATTATTCGATCAACGCCGCCCTGCGCAGCCTCTATGACGCCTTGTACATCTACCGCGGCAGCGACACCATTCCGCACTTGGTCGAAAGTCACGAGGTCAACGATGACGCCACGGTCTGGACCTTCAAGTTGCATGACCACGCCGTTTTCCACGATGGCAGCCCGGTAAACGCCGACGCTGTCGTTTATAGCTTCAATCGTCTGCGGGCGATTTCGGGTCCGCCGAGCTGGCGCTGGGCGACCATTGCGGACGAAAATACGGCGCAAGCGCTCGACGAGCACACGGTAGAGTTCACTTTGACTCAGCCCTATGCCCCCTTCATCGGCACCCTGCCGCAACTCTTCGTGGTCAACCCGGCCATTGTCGAAGCCAATCTGGGTGACGACATGGGGCAGACCTTCCTCAAAGAGAATGCCGCTGGCTCCGGCCCCTTCACGCAGGGGCGCTGGGAAATCGGCAACATCTATGAGTTTATCGCCGTGGATGACTACTGGGCTGGTTGGACAGGCGACGACCACTTGGACGGCTTCTTCTGGGTGATCCAGCGCGATGCGGCGACCCAGCTGAACTCGCTGCTGGCGGGCGAAACCCACATCGCCGACACTATCGCCGCCAGCGACAAAGAAAAAGTAGTGGATTCGCCGGATTATGTCTGGGAAGAACATGGCGGCTTCTTCACGAATACGTTGAAGATGAATAACCGGGGCGAGTACACCAGCGATGTCAACTTGCGCAAGGCAGTCGCCCATGCGATGGACTATGAATCCATGGTCGCCGCGCAAGATGTCAAGATTACCATTTTGCCCGGCCCTACCCCGGCCAACTTCGTCGGCTACGTCGACAGCTTGGAATACCCCGCTTTTGACTTGGACAAAGCGCGCGAATACCTGGCGATGACGCCCTGGCCAGAAGGCGGCATCACGCTGGATTACGTCTATGTCACCGAGTTCCCGCGTGAGGAGATACCGGGCTTGATTCTGCTAGAGGGCTTGGCTGAGATTGGCATCGAGCTCAACATGATCCCCATGCTCTGGCCCGATATGGTCGCCAGCTGCGCCACGCCGGAGAGTGGTCCGGATATCATCAACATCTATACGCTGCCGCCCTTCTTGGATCCGGACGCGCACCTCTACAACCAATATCACTCAGACCAGTGGGGCAGCTTCAATTCGTGCAGCTTCTACCAGAACGACCGCGTGAACGAGCTGCTGGATCAAGCGCGCACCATCGGCGATGCCGAGACGCGGCAAGCCATGTACACCGAAGCGCAGGAGCTCATCGCCGCGGAACAGCCTTCGGTCTGGATGTATACCGAAGACAGCAGTTTCGCTCTCAATACCTGTGTCAAGGGTTTTGTCTATTCGCCGATGTACCCGTTGACCGCTCTCTTCCAGGACTTGTGGATGGAGGGCTGCTAGTTTCCGAACTTCCGTATGTCTCCCCTCATGTGAAGTGGGGGGAGGCTTCCTCTACTGCGGGTCTGGCGCGCCCGGGACATTATCCACACGGAATGGAAGCGAAAATGCATGGCTGAGACGGTCGTTCTGGATCTAGATGACCTAAACACAGACATTCCGGCGTTGACAGCGAGCCTTGCCATCCATATGCAAGAGGCGGTGGTGATGTGTATGAATCCACATGACCATGAGCCAGGTGTATTGTGCGCTGTTAGGGACCTTGATGACGAGCTGGTAACGGCGCGGATACAATGGAAAATGTCATATTCGGATAAAATTAGACGTGCGTTTGGGAATGCGCGCAATGCGGCGGAAAAAGCCGGCGAAGCGATCGCTATCCTGACAGTAACTGCTGTTACGGATTACACTGTGGTTGAACGCGCTCGAATAGGCAATGGATTTGATTTCTGGATAAGTCAAAATGACGGTGAAAACGATTACCTTTTTCAACAGACGATTGGGTTGGAGTGTAAGAGTCTGTCGAACGCTAACTATTCCAGTGAGATTGTGGCGGCGGTAAAAAGGGGAATTAAGTAGATTGAGGAATCGACAAACGCGAACTTTCCAGCACTGGTGCTGGCAACCGAGTTCAGTCGGCCAGTAATTTACATGGTGCAATATGAACCATAACGCTCATAAAGTTAAGCAATTGCATAGAGAGGCGATGGAATTTGCCGACGAGGCAGACTTAGCGGAGCTCTTTGGCGACCGTAAGAAGTTCCTACGACTCACAGAGCAAGCATTTGAAAAAGAAAAGGCCGCAGCTGACTTGATGGAGGACATCGATGTCGAGCCGTCCCGCAGTGTCCTGCACCGTAGCGCGGCAACGCTGGCTTGGCGCTGTGGCTTCTACGACCGGTCAGAAAAACTAATTTATCGCGCCCTGGCAGGTAACCCGCGAAGCGATATTGAGTGGCAACTCAAAGACCTCTTGGGTACAGTGAACTTAGCCAAGGCGGGTGTCCACCTAGGTGAAGGGCAACTTCAATTCTCATTGCATGGTAGCCAAATCGGCAATGGGAAAGCCGCCGTAGAAGACTTGACTTCACGCGCGCCCAGCATTGCCACAATGTTGCGAATTTCGGCGAAATCCGCCTTGCAATGCGCGCGTGATGCAGCATCTAGCGAGCAGCCACAGATAGGAGATATTCCGGTCTTTATTGAAGGCCTGGCGGCCGGGAGTTGCATAGTCAAGTTGCGATTGGGCGATCCAATTCAAGATACTCTGCCGGGCTTTTGGCATTATAGCGACGCAATCAAGCCGTTCTTTGAATATGTGAATCTTTTGGAACAAGGTGAGTCAGACGAACTAGAGAAGATAATTGATGATCCTGATGGATATCGGGACTTTGTAAAGGCGTCAATAGAACTTGCGCCGGACGGAAAAAACATCTCATCGGTCAAATTTCAGTCTGTAATTGACGATAGTCTCAGGGTCGTTAGCTTGAACACGACGCAAAATAGCCTAAAAGGACTGCCACTGCCGGACATTCCCAGCGCAGAGAGCAAACTGGAAGTCACAGAGCATGACATAGTCAAAACCGGTGTGTTGCGGGTGGGGAACGCGTTGGAAAACGAGAAGAAGACGCTATGCATTCTGGCTACAGACGGCGACGGCAACTGGCACATTGAAGGCGCCGAAGACCTCAAAGATGAAATCGTGCGGCGCTACTTCAAACGAAGAGTCGTAGTCCACGGAAAACGTATGAAAAGGGCGAACGTGGTTAGACATGTCCTGGTAATGCGCATAGAAGACGTTAGACTCTATGCCGAAAAGGACTTCCGAGAGACTTCTACGGGAGCGAGCAAAACGCTTATCTGAGCGCGCTATCTCACCATGAATATTCGCTTCTACATCCTGCGGCGCATCGCTCTCGTCTTCCCGACGCTCATCGGCTTGAGCATCCTGACCTTCTCCATCGCACGCATCGTCCCCGGCGACCCGGTTGGCTTGGCCGCTGGTCCCCGCGCTACCGAAGAAATCAAGGAAGCCTTTCGCCGTGAATTCGGCTTGGACCAACCCTTGCCGATCCAGTACCTCAGTTACATGGGGGGCCTCTTTCGCGGCGATTGGGGCGAATCACTGTACTCGCGCCGCGCGGTCCTCAACGATCTGCGCGCATTTTGGCCCGCCACGCTCGAGCTGACGACCGCCGCAGTGATCATCGCGACGCTGCTGGGCGTGCCGGCCGGCGTCATCTCGGCGATGTATCGCAATCGCCTGCCCGATCATGTCGCCCGCGTGCTGTCGCTATTCTTTGTCAGCTTTCCGTCATTCTGGCTAGCGATGATATTTCAGACCTGGTTCGGGCGCGATCTCGGCCTGTTTCCGATCGGCAAGCGCTTGCCTGTACTGGTATCGCCACCGGCGCCAACGACCGGTTTATTCTTGATTGACAGCCTGGTCCAACTGGATATGGAGACCTTCCTCGTCTCCTTGCGCCATCTCTTTATTCCGGCGCTGGTGCTGTCCTTCGGCGCCTTTGCCAGCATTACGCGCATCACCCGCGCCAGTATGGTCGAGGCGCTGGAGAAAGATTTCGTGCGCATGGAGCGCGCCATTGGCATCCCTTACCGCGTCATCATCTTCAAATATGTGCTGCGCAACGCCCTCATCGCCACCATAACGGTCATATCGCTTAACTTCGGCTGGTTGATGGCGGGCGCAATATTGATCGAGACGATCTTCGACTGGCCCGGCTTGGGCTTGTACGCCGTCCATGCCTCGCTCAGCCTGGACTTTCAGCCGATCATGGGCATCGCCATTCTCTACGGCGTCGTGTTCAGCGTGGTCAATATCTTGACGGATATCGTCTACGGCATCCTTGATCCGAGGATTCGTTATGGTTGAGTCTCAAGAGAAACGAAAAGAGGCCCGCTCCGCCCGTTGGGAGAATATCGCGCGCGGCTTGTATCGATTCCGCTCCAACCGGCTATCGATGCTCGGATTGTTGATGCTGATATTCATATTGCTGGTAGCGATTTTCGCTCCGATAATCGCGCCCTATCCCGAAGACGCCGCTGGCAAGACCCGCGTCACCGCGCGCCTGCAGCCACCGAGTGCGGACTTTGCCTTCGGCACAGACAAAATCGGGCGCGATATCTTCAGCCGCGTGGTGATGGGCACTGGGCTTGCGCTTCAAGTCGGCACCGTTATCATTCTGCTGGCGACCACCATCGGCGTGACCATCGGCGCCATCTCCGGTTATGCCGGCGGCTGGATCGATGATTTGCTGATGCGTATCACCGATATCTTTCTGACCGTGCCAGCGCTGGTCTTGGCAATTGCGATATCAGCGGCGCTGGGCAAGGGCATCATCAACGCCATGATCGGCATATCGCTGGTTTGGTGGCCCGGCTTCGCTCGCTTGACGCGCAGCTTGGTGCTGTCTTTGCGCGAAGAACCCTTCGTCGAAGCCGCTTATGGCATCGGCGCCGGGCATACGCGCATCATCTTCCGGCACATCCTGCCCAACGCCGTATCGCCGATCATTATCAAAATGACCACCGATTTCGGTTTCGCAGTATTGACGGCGGCCGCGCTCGGCTTCATCGGCTTGGGCGCGCAGCCGCCGACGCCAGAATGGGGCGCGATGATCAACGATGGGCGGCGCTATTTCCCGGATGAATGGTGGATCGCCACCTTCCCAGGCTTGGCAATCTGGCTGATGGTCTTCAGTTGGAATCTAATCGGCGATGGGCTGCGGGATGTGCTCGACCCGCGCTCACGGAGATAGACCCGAAGGACACTGTAGGGGCGTTTGACGGTCGGTGTCCACGCGACCCGCTGAAACGCCCGTCAACACTTGTCAAATGAACGGGCGGCACAGCCTACCGCCCCTACAAGACCTGTGGCGATAAATGACCGAACTGCTCAACATAGAGAACTTGCACCTTGAATTTGACACCTATGATGGCGTGGTCAAAGTGCTGGCGGGCGTCAACTTGAAGATGAGGCGCGGCGATGTGCTTGGTTTGGTCGGGGAGACCGGCTGCGGCAAATCAATGACCGCGCTCTCGGTGCCCCGTTTGATACCGATGCCGCCGGGACGGATCACCGCCGGCCGCGTGACTTTCGACGGCGAAGACATCCTCAGCAAGAGCGAAAGTGAGATGGAAGCTTTCCGCGCCCGGCACGTCGGCATGATTTTTCAAGATCCGGTAACGAACCTCAATCCGCTATTCACCATCCGCGAACAACTGGTGGACGCGGTGCTCTACCAGCGCGAGGGCGGGCAGAATACGCCCGGGCGCTGGCGCGGATTCCTGCCCTCGGTGAAGCAGATGCGAAAGGAAGCGCATGAGCGCGCCGTCGAGCTGATGCGCCTCACCGGCATCTCGGATGGGGATAAGCGCATCTACGATTATCCACATCAATTCAGCGGAGGCATGCGCCAGCGAGTCTTGATCGCCATGGCGCTGGCGGGCGACCCTGATCTGCTGATAGCCGATGAACCGACAACGGCGCTCGACGTGACCATTCAGGCGCAGATCTTGCGGCTGATCCGTTCGCTGGTGGCGCAGCTCGGCTTGACCGTCCTGCTCATCACGCATAATCTTGGCGTTGTGGCGCGCAGTTGTGAGCGCGTCGCCGTCATGTACGCGGGCCGCGTCGTTGAAGAATCGCCGGTGCGCGAATTGTTCCACAACCCCAAACATCCGTATACGCGCGGCTTGATCGCAGCGGTGCCGCAGAAGGATGTCAATCGCGGCGGGCTGGAAGGCATACCCGGGATTATCCCCAACTTGATCAATCCGCCTTCTGGCTGTCGTTTCAACCCGCGCTGCGAACATGTGATGGATATCTGCCGCGAGCGCGTACCGCCGGCGATTACAGTCGGCGCCGGGCATAGCGCTTCGTGTTTCCTCTATGGGCAGGACGCATGAATCATCTGCTCGAAGTGCGGGAACTGCACAAATTTTTTCCCGTTCGCGGTGGCTTGCTCAACCGGAAAATGGCGGACTTTCGCGCTGTCGATGGCGTCAGTTTCGCGCTGCAAGAGGGCAAGACGCTCGGTCTGGTGGGTGAATCGGGCTCGGGCAAAACGACGATCGGCAAGTGCATCCTGCGGCTGATCGAACCCAGCGCCGGGCAGATCCTCTACGACGGCGGGGATATCACGCATTTGAAACAGCGCGACTTGCGCCGCCTGCGCAGCGAGATTCAGATGATTTATCAGGCGCCGGCCGCTTCGCTCAACGGGCGCATGACCGTGGGTCAGATCATCGGCGAGCCGCTCTGGATCCATGAAAGCCTGAAGGGCGACGCGGCACGGGAACGTGTCCTTGAATTGATGAATGTTGTCGGTCTGAAAGACGAACACTATTATCGTCATCCGCATGAATTCAGCGGCGGTCAGCAGCAGCGCATCGGCATCGCGCGCGCCTTGGCGGTCCAGCCGCGGCTGATCGTGCTTGATGAGCCGACTTCGGCGCTGGATGTCTCGGTGCAAGCGCAAATCTTGAACCTCTTGCAGGATTTGCAGGATCAATTTGACCTGACCTATCTTTTCATCTCTCACGATCTCGGCGTGGTGCGCTATATGTGCGACGAGGTTGCGCTGCTCTATTTGGGCAAGATCGTCGAGGTCGCAGCGACCGAGGTCATTTTTGAAAGCCCCAAACATCCCTATACCCAGGCGCTAATTTCCGCCATTCCTGAGCCGGACCCGGAATTGCAGCGCGAGGAAATCATCATCCGCGGCGACTTGTCTCATTCATTTCCGGAGGGGGGCTGCCCCTTCGCGCCGCGCTGCCATGCCGAGAAACTGGCGCAATGCGATACGGTTCCCCCGCCCTTGCTTGTAGTGGAGCGCGCCCATCAGGTCGCCTGTCATTTGCATCCGCCGCTGATCGAAGCGGAGCGCGCTTAATGCTGCGCCAGGTCACATTGGACGACATCCGTCCCATCGCGATCGGCGCCGGCATCCTGGGCACGGGCGGCGGCGGCAATCCCTATTTGGGCGGATTGCACCTGGCTTCGGTCATACGCGAGAAGGGTCCGCAGACATTGGTCGATCCCTTCGCGCTGGCGGATAAGGCGCTGGTCTGCGTCGTCGGCAGCATCGGCGCGCCTACGGTCAGCATCGAGAAACTGCCCGAAGGCACTGAAATGTCGCGGGCGCTGCGCCTGTTGGAAGAACATATTGACCGCCGGTTTGATGCGGTCGCCATCGCCGAGATCGGCGGCGCCAACTCAATGCAGCCGCTGATCGGCGGCTTGCAAGCGGGCATCCCCACCGTGGACAGCGATAGTATGGGGCGCGCTTTTCCCGAAATTCAGATGTCGTCTTATCTATTTGGCAGCAGCGCGACCGTCGCGCCCTATGCCATGGTGGACGCCGCGGACAATGCCGCCATCGTGCCATCCGCCGCCAGCGATGTCTGGGGCGAGCGGATCGCGCGCAATATCGCCGTCAGCATGGGCGCCCGCGCGGGTTTGGTCGCTTGCATGATGAGCGGCGCGCAGCTGAAAGCATCGGGCGTGCACTATACGATGTCGCTGGCGCATCACCTGGGCATGCGCGCGATTGAGGCGCAGCAGCAGAAGTCGGATGTGCCGCAAGTGGTGGCTGATGTGCTGGACGGGCGTGTGCTCTTCCGCGGCAAAATCTTGGATGTCAACCGGCGCACGACCAAAGGCTTCGCCCGCGGCTGGGTGCGGATTGACGGCTTTACCCCCCTCGGTCCCCCGACGGGTCAGTGTCTACGCGACCCCGAAGCATCAGGGGGAAGATTGGATATCGAATTTCAGAACGAATTGCTTATCGCGCGGATCAACGGCGAGGTCGTTGTGACTACGCCCGATCTCATCTGCATCGTCACCGAAGAGGAGGGCGAGCCGGTGACGACCGAGGTGCTGCGTTATGGCACGCGGGTCGCGGTGATCGCGGCGCCGGCGCCGGCGCAGCTCAAAAGCGAGATCGCGCTGGAAGTGGTGGGCCCGCGCGCATTCGGCTACGATGTCGAATTCAGTCCGCTGCCGGGCGGGGTGATTGGACGGCGGCCTGGGAGTGGCTGAAATCGAACATATTTGCTAAGCTTGCGAGGCATCCAGCTTCGGAGTATGAGATATGGCGACCGACAATCAGATTTTGCTTTATGAGACGGCGGATGGCGAGACTCGCTTGGAAGTGCAATACCGAGACGAAAGCGTTTGGCTCAGCCAGCGCGATATGGCGGAGTTGTTGCAGGTCACAAATAGAAATATCAGCGGACATGTAAAGAACATTTATGAGGAAGGAGAATTAGCTATAGATCCAACTCGGAAGTATTTCTTCCGAGTTCAAACCGAAGGCGGACGCAGGGTTTCAAGAGAAATTGCTCACTACAACCTCGACATGATTATTTCGGTCGGCTACCGCGTGAATTCTTATCGGGGAACACAGTTTCGTATTTGGGCGACCAAGCAATTGCGTGAATTCATCGTCAAGGGTTTCGTCATGGACGACGATCGTCTTGCGCATGGCGGCTCAAATTATTTTGAAGAACTGGAACAGCGGATACGCAATATCCGCAGTTCGGAATACAACTTCTATCGCAAAGTCCTCGATGTCTTCGCCACCAGCATTGATTATCAATCAAGCAACGCAGTAGCGAAAAAGTTTTTTGGCGCGGTGCAGAATAAATTCCACTATGCGATTCATGGGCATACCGCCGCCGAACTAATTCTGGAGCGCGTCGGCGGTGACAAGTTAAATATGGGATTAACGACCTGGAAACGCGATTCAATGACAGTGCGTGATGCCTACATCGCCAAGAATTATCTTGCAGCCATTGAGTTGAAACGCCTGAATTTGCTGGTGGAGCAATTCTTGTCCTTCGCGGAATTGCAAGTTGTCGATCAGCGGCCGATGTATATGGCGGACTGGGTGAACAAGCTCGACCAGTTCATTGGCGAACTCAATGAATTGCCATTGCTGCAGAATGCTGGAAACGTCTCGCGGGACACGATGAAGACGCGAGTCCGAGAAGAGTATGAAGCATATCGTGAGCGACTGATGCTGGAAGAAAAGCTCTCCGAAGAGGAATTCGCACAGCGCTTGACCGCCGCGGGCGAGAAGCTGCTGCCGCCTGCCGAAACCAAATAGTAATAGTGTCCCATGACCCTCACAAAAACTTCGCGAGCGGCACGGTATGGACGGGCGACAACCTCCCGTCATGCGCGGCATCAACAGCGGCTGCCTCGGCCGAATTCCGTCCGCTGCCGGGCGGGGTGATTGGGAAGACGCCTGTTGGCTGAGCCTGTAAAACACACAAGGAGCAATTAATGAAAGCCAAGATATCAATAGCGACTCTAGCGCTGCTTGCTATAGCCAGCGCCGCATTCGCGCAAGTCGACAATTGCTGCTTCGTTGATCGGCAGTGCGTTAGCGACCAAGAATGGGATGCTGGTTATTGGGCTTTCCAGAACAATCAATGCGCCGCGCCCCCGCAGGCTCAGCCGGCGCCAGCGGCGACCTCGTCCACCCCTGTTGACAACTGCTGCGGCATTGATCGCCAATGCCAGACGGACCAGGACTGGACCAACGGCTATTGGGCATTTCAGACTAATCAATGCGCCGCGTCGATCGGCTCACAGCAAGGAGCGCCAGCGTCTGTTTCCGCGCAACCGCTGGTTTCGACGCCGCTCATGCCGGAGGGGGTAAAACGGTTGCTTGCCAATCCTTTCACGGATCCGTTCAACAATTGCTGTTTCATGCACCACGACACTTGCCATAGCGACGAAGACTGGCGGCGAGGTCATTGGCAATATCATAATCACCAGTGCATTCACCCGGCGCCGCTTGGAACGCGTCCCGCAATAACCGGTGACCACCCGAAATTCACGAAACTGGTGAATGACGCGCTCCACTTAATAGGGCTTCATGCGCCGAAGTGGTTGCACTACATCGACAACAGCGGAGCGCGCGAGTTCAGGCTGATGCCGCTAGGCGCCGCCGGGGGATTTTATAATCAGGTTTGGATCATTGGTCTCCAGTGGCTGGATTGGGAGCGCAATGACCCGAACTGGCATCCCGACCGCAAATACGTCGTGGGTTATGCGGGCTTCATAACACATGAAGCTTGCCATGCCATCAAACAACGTACCTACACGCAAACAAATGACTGGCTCAACGAAGCCGATTGTGAAGAAGCGCGATTGGATGTCATCTATTCCATCTGGCCCGAATCCCCTGACGTCGGTTGGCTGCAGGCTTCGGTCGCTGATTACCACGCGCGCGCGGGCATATCGTCCTAGCGATGCTGCGAACTTTGCCAGCGAAATCCGCGGGCGAACTGAACATTTCATACCATTTCTCAATTATGAGGAGAACACAACATGAGAATCGGAGTAGATGTCGGCGGGACCAACACCGACGCTGTCTTGATGGATGGCGCGCGCGTCGTCAGCTCGACGAAAACGCCGACCACCGCCAACGTATCGGAGGGCATCGCCAAAGCCTTGCGCTCGGTTATCGAAGATTCCGGCATCGACCGGGCAATGATCGACGGCGTGATGATTGGCACGACGCATTTCACCAATGCCGTGGTCGAGCGCAAGCATTTGACGCCGACCGCTTGCATCCGCCTCGGACTGCCGGCGACCGTCTGCCTGCCGCCGATGGTCGATTGGCCCGATGACTTGCGCGAAATGGTGGGCGGCAACGCGCATCTGGCGCATGGCGGGCATGAATTCGACGGGCGCGAAATCTCCGAGTTTCAGCCGGATGAAGTGCGCTCCATCGCCGAGAAGATACGCGACGCCGGCCTGGACGCCATTGCCATTTCGTCAGTGTTTTCACCAGTCAACGCGACCTTCGAAGAACAGAGCGCCGAGATCGTCCGCTCCGTCATCCCTGGCGCAAACATCACGCTTTCCAGCGAGATCGGGCGCATTGGATTGCTGGAGCGGGAGAACGCCGCCATCATGAACTCCTGCCTGCGGCAACTGGCGGCGCGCACGGTGGACGGCTTCAAAGCGGCGCTGGACGAATTGCGGATTACCGCGCCCTTTTACATCAGCCAGAACGACGGCACCTTGATGAACGCCGACTTCGCCAAAGCGTATCCGGTGCTGACCTTTGCTTCGGGACCGACCAACAGCATGCGCGGGGCGGCTTTTCTAAGCGGCTTGCGCGATGCCATCGTGGTCGATGTTGGCGGCACAACGACTGACATCGGCGTCTTGCAGCACGGCTTCCCGCGTGTGGCGGCGCTGGCGGTCGATATCGGCGGCGTGCGCACCAATTTCCGCATGCCCGATACCTATTCAATTGGCTTGGGCGGCGGCAGCTTGATTGAGAGCAATCCTCTTAAAGTCGGTCCGCGCAGCGTCGGCTACGAATTAACCGAAAAGGCGCTGGTCTTTGGCGGCGATGTCTTGACCGCGACCGATGTGATTGTGGCCGGCGGCTCAGAAAATATTGGCGACCCGAGCGCCGTCAGCCAGCTTGACGCGTCGCTCGTGTCCGCTGTGCAAGCGCGCATCATGGAGATGATCGCCATCGCGGTTGATCGCATGAAGACGAGCGCGACGCCGGTGCCGGTTATTGTTGTCGGTGGCGGCAGCATCCTCGTCACCGGCGCGATTGAGGGCGCCTCCGAGATCATTAAGCCGGATCACTTCCCGGTCGCTAATGCCATCGGCGCGGCGATCGCCCAGGTCGGCGGCGAATGCGATCGCATCTTCTCCCTCGCCGAGCTCAGCCGTGACGAGGCGCTGGATCAAGCCAAGGGCGAAGCGAGCGACCGCGCGGTCAACGCCGGCGCCGATGCCGCTAGCATCGAGATCGTCGATGTGGAAGAAGTGCCGCTGGCCTACCTGCCGGGCAACGCCACCCGCATCATGGTCAAAGCCATTGGCGACTTGGTGGAGGCCTAGAATGCGCATCATCATCAACATCAAAACCCGTAGGGGCGAGGCGGTGACTCGCCCGCAGTTCTTCGGAGGCTCGACATGCGCATAATCGATGAATCGGTCCTCGAAGATCTCGCTCTTGGCGCGGCCGTCCTCGGAACGGGCGGCGGCGGCGACCCCTATATCGGCAAGCTGATGGCGCGGCAAGCCATCCGCGATTATGGACCTGTCGAGCTATACACGCTGGATGAACTGGACGATGACGACCTGGTCGTGCCGACGGCGATGATGGGCGCGCCGACCGTCATGGTCGAGAAGATGCCCAACGGCGATGACATCGTCAACGCCTTTCAGTCGGTGGGCAAATATATCGGAAAGCCGGTCAAAGCGACGATGAGCATTGAAGCCGGCGGTTTGAACTCGGTGGTGCCGATCTATTGCGCCGCCCGCCTGCGCGTGCCCATGGTCGATTGCGATGGCATGGGGCGCGCCTTCCCGGAGCTGCAGATGGTGACGCATACGATTCACGGCATCTCATCGACGCCCTTCGCCATGTCCGATGAGCGCGGGAATACAGTCTTAATGGAGACGATCAGCAACTTGTGGACGGAGACTTTCGCCCGCAGCGTCACGGTCAACATGGGCGCGATGGCGATGATCGCGCTCTACGCCGCCACCGCCGCCGAGTTGCGCGAAGCCGCTATCCCAGGCACGATCACCCTGGCGGAAGAAATCGGCAAGGTGGTGCGCCGCGCCCGCCTGGAAGAAGACGAGCCGGTCGAGACGATACGGGAAGCGGTCGGCGGCTACTTGATCTTCAAGGGCAAGATCGGCGATGTCGAGCGGCGCACCGAAGCCGGCTTCGCCAAAGGCGACGCGCGCATTGTTGGCATCGACGAATACGCCGGGCAAAGGCTGCAATTGAGCTTCCAGAACGAGCACTTGGCCGCCCGCATCGACGGCGAATTCAAGGTGACAGTACCGGATTTGCTGGCGGTTTTGGATGTGGACACGGGCGAGCCGATTACAACTGAGGGCCTGCGTTATGGCTTCCGCGTCGCCATTATCGCCATCCCCTGCGCTGAGAAATGGCGCAGCGCCAAGGGCTTGGAGATTGTCGGTCCCGCTTATTTCGGTTATGAGACCGAATACGTGCCGGTCGAAGAGCGGTATGGGTGATTCACCACAGTGGCACAGAGGGCACAGAGGATTTCGCCAGGATTTGTAAGGCTTGATTGGTATTACAAGACCGGCATGAAAAATGGGCAGAATAC
>JAPPFH010000071.1 GCA_028875185.1 Chloroflexota bacterium
CAATCAACCACCCATTGCGGTTGAATTTTGTTGCATGACTTACTTGCACTTACTGTATATAGTCAGGTGGTTGCACGTTATAAGCAGCTGGCACCAAGATCAGAGTCCGATGTTCGGGCAGCTTTACAGAAATATCCCTACCCGCAGGGCGTAACACTACCAAAGGACAGCGATGTCGAAACCATAGAGCAACTGTTTAGCGACCGTCAACTGGCGGAACTTGCTTTGCTTAAGCACCTCATTTTATCCTCAAGCAATGGTTACATCAGAGAACATCTCTTACTGATGTTTTCTGGATTACTCAACAAAACCAATCTAACGTTCCACAAAACTCGAAGTCCCGGTGGCGGGGATAGCGCTATGATGAGAATGTATCGCTATCGGATCGCTCCCAATCCCGGTGAATCGGACGTCCTCCATTTCTTTGATGTCCGATATCGTCGAGTCACAAATGCAAAGAAGGAATTATCGCCACATGTCACCTACCGCACTATTCAAAACTTCAAAGCGTATCAGGGCACCGCGACCGACTTAAGCGAAATCCCCGACGAAAGCGTCGATTATGTCTTTACCGATCCTCCCTATGGCGCGAAGATTCAATACCTTGACCTATCCACGATGTGGCTGGCATGGCTTGATTTGCCTGTGTCGGACTTCGACCGCGAGCAGGAAATAATCGAAGGCGGGCGGCTGGAGAAGACCAAAGACGAGTACAGCGACTTGATGGCGCAGTCCATCCGCGAGCTCTACCGTGTCTTGAAGTTCGACCGCTGGATGAGCTTCGTCTTTGCCGACAAAAACCCAGCCTATTGGCATACCATCGTTGAAACAGCCGAACAGGCCGGCTTTGAGTACATGGGGGCTGTGCCACAGTCAAACAACAAAACTTCGTTCAAGAAAAGGCAACACCCGTCTAGCGTCTTGAGCGGGCAGCTCATCATCAACTTCCGCAAGACGCGCAGTCCTAGAGCCATTATGAAGCTCGACTTGGGCGATGACGCGACTGACCTGATCCTGGAGACGGCTGAAAATGTCATCGCGGAAAAGAACGGCGCGACGATTGAAGAGATCAACAGCGAGCTCATCATCAAGGGCATCGAGCTGGGCTTCCTCGATTTGCTAAGCAAGAAGTACGACGACCTCTCGCCGATGCTGGACAGCTACTTTGATTTAGACGGCGAGACGCAGAAGTACCATCTCCCCAAGAATAAGAAGTTCAAAAGCGCCATTCCAGTTGAACTGCGCCTGCGATATTTTCTGCAGTCCTATCTCAAACGCAAGCGGTTGGAGCGCGTCGACCCCGATTTCAGCGAGATTGTGCAAGATATCATGCCGATGCTGAAAAATGGCCTCACGCCCGAAGAGCAGACGATTTTGAATGTGCTGAGAGATTTGGCGCGGGAGTTGCCCTCGGGACGCTGGCGCCTGCGTGATGCCGGGCAGCAACGCATGGATGGGTTTTAGCGCGCCGCTTCGTCGGCTTCGCGCGCCAATTGCTCGATTTCCCGTGCGCTGATGTCGCTTTCTTCGGATTTGCTGTAGATGGTCAGCAAGGTAACGACATCTTCAACCTGGGCGTAATAAATGACGCGGAAGCCGCCACTCTTGCCGCGCCGAGCCGCGCGATTGGGCAGGCGCACTTTGTAGACGGTGTAGCCGACGCGCGGGATACGCTGGCCGGGGCGTTTTCCTTGCGCCAGGCTCGCGATTAGGCTCTCTACCGCATCTATTGTCTTCGGATATTTGCGTTCAATCCGACCAAGCCGCTTCTTAAATCGCGGCAAATCCCTAACGAGAGTCGGTCTCACCGTATATTTCCCGACGTAACTCTTCTAGGGACTCCATCGCATCCTGACTTTCATAGCCAGCCAAGACATCGCGCAGGCCCTGGCGTATATCGTCCATGATTTCTTCTTTTGTTGGCTCGCGATCGTCGTCATCGTCGGCGAAAGTTTCCAACGAGGCCGGCTTTAGCTTGGGTCCGTCCATGTTCGTGCTCCTTGTGCATTAGATGCTCACCTGATTTCGGTAACATCGTAGATTCTTCGACGCATCGCTTCTAGACCCTCGCGCGCTGGCATCCCTTGTTCGCCCGCCAAGACATCGCGCAGACCCTGGCGTATATCATCCATGATTTCTTCTTTCGTCGGCTCGCGATCGTCGTCATGGGCGACCGCTATCGCTTCATCCGCCGGGGCTGATTTCGCTTTTGGCCCGTCCATATTGGTTCCCCCTTGAGCGCATCCAGACTATATCACAGGCGAAGGCGGCCGAGCAAGCGATGGCGCCGCGACGCCATATTCAATTTGGCGCGGAATCGGTTAAACTAGCGGTCTAAAGCGTTTTGTTTTCATAACGAGGCAAACATGACAATCAAACTGGGATTAATCGGCGCCGGGCGCGTCGGACGCTTGCACGCCAATACCTTGACGACGCGAGTGCCCGGAGCGAAGCTGCTGGCGGTCGCCGATATCTTTGAAGCGGCGGCCAAATCGGCAGCGGCGGACTACGGCGTCCCGGAATACACCGCGGACCCGTCGGAACTCATCCGCAGCGGCGATCTCGACGCGATCGTCATTTGTTCGTCGACGGATACGCACTGCCGTTTCATAATTGAGGCGGCGTGGGCGGGGAAGCAGATCTTCTGCGAGAAGCCCATCGCCTTTGACCTGGCCGAGATTGATGGGGCGCTGGCGGCTGTGGCTGAGGCCGGCGTACAGCTGCAGATTGGCTTCAACCGTCGTTTTGACGCCAATCACGCGCGGCTGAAGCGGGCGATTGAGGGCGGCGAAATCGGCGAAGCGCATACGCTGACGATCATCAGCCGCGATCCCTCGCCGCCGCCGATAGACTACATAAAGGTATCGGGCGGCTTGATGATGGATATGATGATCCACGACTTTGATTTGGCTCGTTTCTTGCTTGGCGAGGTCGAAGAGATCTATGCCCTCGGCGATGTGAAGATCGACCCGGCGATTGGCGAGGCGGGCGATATCGACACGGCGAAGGTGATGCTGCGCTTTGAGAGCGGCGCCTTCGGCAGCATCGAGAACAGCCGGCAAGCGGTCTACGGCTACGATCAGCGCGTGGAAGTCTTCGGCAGCAAGGGCGCGGCGACAACGGGCAATTGGCATCCCAACGCGGTGACGATCAGTGATGCGACTAGCGTACGGCGCGACCTGCCGCTGCATTTCTTCGTCGAGCGCTACTTCGAAAGTTACGTGACCGAGATGATCGACTTCGTTGATGCGATTGCAAAGGGGAAACCGACGCCGGTGATCGGCAGCGATGGGCGCGTTCCGGTAGTCATGGCGCTGGCTGGCATGCGCTCGCTGCAGGAGAATCGGCCTGTTCGGCTGGATGAGGTGGCGGCGGGGCAACATCGTGGGTGACGAGTCGTCCAATGAGCGCTTATGAAAGCACACTGAATACCTGGCTGGCTGCCGCTCTTCGAGAGCGCGGCTTGAATGCCCGCGCCGAGAGTGGGCAAGGCGGCGGCAAACGCCTGGATGTGGAAATCTCGCTCGACGGGCTGAAGATTGCTCTGGAAGCGGAACAGGGCTACTCGGCGACAAAGAAAGCCTCGGCAATAAAAGACGCCGACAGCCGCCTGCATGATGACCTGGCGGATTGCGCCATCGCGCTATGTTACCCGGAGGGCTTGCGCTTGGCGAGTGAGCTTGCGGAGAGCGAACTGCTGCATACGCTGCGCAGCCACAAGGAACGCCCGCCCGCGAAGAAAACCAGTTGGAAGCGGGATCATATCCCGCAGCTCGTCAGCGTCATCCGCAAAATCCCCGACCAGCTCGGCGACCCGGATGAGATTGCCAACCGCCTCTCCTTCAGCTTGGATCGCGCGGTTGCGCGGCTCAATGAAAGCCAAAAGCAGGAATTAGCCGCCTGCCTGGATCTGCCGGCTGGCAAGCCCACCAAAATCGAGACGGGCTATGCCTTGACCAGCCGCTTCAATCAAGCGGCCAAACGCGCCATGCTCGTGGTCGCCACTGCCGTGATGTTTCACAGCCAACTGGACAAGCATCGCCATACAATCAAGCCGCGCGATTACGCGGGCGAATGGTCCCCCGCCAGCGCCAGCCAGTGCGCCAATAGCGCCGATCCCATTGGCGCGTTCTCTCAGGCTTGGGAGCTGTGGCTCTTAGTCGATTACAAGCCGATCTTCGACACCGCTCGCAGCGCGCTGCAAGCATTAGCGGGCTCGAATGAATTCACAGCCGCCGCGCAAATTGTCGCGCGGGCATCGCTGCAGGTGACGCGCAACATCGTGGGATTGCGTCATGATTTGCTGGGGCGCATCTTCCATAAAGTGCTCGATACCGCCCGTTACGACGGCTCCTTCTACACCACCACCGCGGCCGCCACTCTGCTGGCGAACCTGGCGCTGCGCGAGGATATGCTCGACTGGACGGACAGCGCCGCCATCGCCAGGCTGCGCGTCACCGACCCGGCCTGCGGCACCGGCACGCTGCTGATGGCGGCCGCCGAGCGCATCCGCGATCTGACCAGCGCGGTCGGCAACCAGGACGAAGTCTCGCGCCTGCTCATCGAAAAGGTCTTGACCGGCTACGATGTCAACCTGACGGCGACGCACCTGGCGGCGACCACGCTGGGCTTGCTCTCGCCGACCACCACCTTCGAGAATATGAAGATTTATCGCGCCTTGCTGGGTATTGACGAGAACAACGAAGCCAAACTGGGCTCGCTGGAATTTCTGGATACGGGGGTGGACGGGCAGCCGCGCCTGCTGCCTTGGCCCACCGGCGTCGAGCAGATTGAAACGCGGGAGGAAAGCGCCGAAGCCGAGCCCGCCGACCTGGTGATAATGAACCCGCCCTTCACGCGCGACAGCCTGCGACACGACCAGTTCAGCCGCGCGGATGAGGTGAAGTTGAAAGCGCGGGAGAAGGCGATGTTTGACAAACTGGAAGGCGGCATTCATCGCTCTCACAACGGCGGCGGATTCTTGGCTCTGGCTGACAAAATCGTGAAATCCAAAAGTGGCACTATCGCGGTTGTCTTGCCGCTAGTTGGCGCGACCAATTACGCGACTAGAGAAATGCGAATCTATCTGGCGAAGAAATTTCACATTGATACCATCGTTACATCGCATGATCCGACGCGGATATACTTTTCGGAGAATACGTCCATAGGGGAGATGCTTCTGATTTGTCGGCGGAAAGCCCCCTGTAGTGGTCCCGAAAAACTGGAGCGGCGCGGGGGTTTGGGGGTGGGGGGAAATCCACCCACAACCATCGTCAATCTTTACGAAAACCCGGCCACGCCGGCTGATGCGCTGGGCGTGGCGCGGGATATCGCCGAAGACAGAACGGAAAACATCAAAGGCACGGCGCAGCGTTGGCCCCACGCGCGCATTGCCCAAGGCGACTGGGGCGGGGTGCAGTTTCTGTCGCCATATCTTTGCGAGAAATTTGTGGAATTGCGGGAAGACGAGTTTTTCGCCTTTCGAGAACTTGGTCATATAGCTCATTTAGGTCCAGCCGGGCAAGGCGTGCGGGGCATATTCGACCGTTCGGAAGTGCCGGACAAAGAGGCCATGGTCGCGCTCTGGTACCACAAGACCAACATAACGCAAAAAATGGGGGCGCAATGGGATACATATATCAAACCGAAACCGGGCAAAGTGGAGCAGGCAGCGGATTTATGGGCAAAGCGTGGGCACATGATGCTTCCATTTCGCATCTTTCTTCCAACGATTCGGTGTATGAGCGTTCGCTTGAACCAAAAGGCGCTGGGTTCGCTATGGATACCTTGCAAACCTCGTGCAAATAAATATGCCGAAGTTATGCTAGAAAAAGCGTTGTGCGCCTATTTCAATTCCACTATTGGCATTTTGGCAATTCTGGGAGACCGCACGAACAAGAAACCGACTTATCCTCAAATGTCCATGTACGACCTGCGCCGTGTCATCGTGCCGGACTTCAACGCGCTTAGCCAAAGCCAAGTCACCGCCCTGGCCACCGCCTTCGACAGTCTCTGCAATTTCACGCTGCTGCCCTTGCCGCAGATTATGCAAGACGAGACGCGGGGAGCGCTCGATCGCGTGGTCATCGACGCCCTGGACATCATGCCCGAAGTCGTCGCGAATATCCGCCGCGAGCTCAGCCGCGAGCCATCTATCACAGGCAAGCCTTATGAGGTTTAAGAGGATTTGAGTTTGGGTGTTTCGAAATAGCTTTCGAGGCGGTTGACCGTGGCTTGCATAACTTTGAAGTCGCCGCGGACGGTGTGATGCAGATCAAGCGAGGCGTCGACCTTCTTTTCAATCGAGCCGAGCCGGTTTTCCTGGCTTCCGAATCGTGTTTCGAGCCCGGCCTGTCTGGCTTCAAGCGCGGCTTGCCCGGTTTTAAGCGCGGCCTGCCCGGATTTAAGCGCGGCTTGCCCGGCTTCAAGCGCGGTCTGTCTGGCTTCAAGCGCGGCTTGCCCGGCTTCAAGCGCGGCTTGCCCGGCTTCAAGCGCGGCCTGCCCGGATTCAAGATTGCCCAGCCTGTTGTCGACGCTGTCCAGTTTGTCATTCAGGTCTTTGATGTCATCCTTTGTAGCGTAGCGCCGGAAGAACGAAGCAATCATCAAAAGCATGACCACCGCATTCATCGCCAGCGCCAGGTAAGCAGGGATTTGCGCTTGATCCACGGGCATGACCTTCCTTAGCTGAACTTGCCTCTTGCCCCTTGAGTATATTAGACTCTGCGTGGGCTTGTCAAAAAACCGAATGGATTCAGGGAATAGATTGTGAAAGAACGCGGCGCTGACATAGTGATTGCAGGCGGCCGCAGGGGCGCGTCTTACGCGAGCCATCTATCACAGGGAAAGCCTTATGAAAGCTAAACAGCTTTTCTCTGCGCACTCTGCGCCTCTGTGGTGAATTTACGTTGTGATTGTGATCTTGAGGCTAAAATGACGCCAAAAACCTACGATTCCTTGCACATGGGGCGCAGCTCGATCGATCTGTATTCCAACGATGTCGGTTCGCCCTTCGTCGAGATCGACAGCTTCGCCGCTTACGTCGGCGGCTCGCCCACCAACATCAGCGTTGGCGGGCGGCGGCTGGGGCTGAAGACGGCGCTGCTGACCGCGGTCGGCGCGGACCCGGTGGGTGATTTCATTTTGCATTTTCTTTCGAACGAAGGCGTGGAGACGCGCTTCATCCCGCGCAAGCCGGCGCACCGCACATCGGCCGCTGTGCTGGGCATTGAACCGCCGGACAAGTTCCCGCTGGTTTTCTATCGCGACAATTGCGCCGATATCAACTTGAATATTGATGATGTGCTGGCGGCGCCGGTTGGCGATTGCGCGGTGTTTCAATTCGCCGGCACCAACCTCAGCCGGGAGCCGAGCCGCAGCGCGACGATGTTCGCGGCTGAGCTGGCGCGGGAGGCGGGCGCGACCGTCATCTTTGATGTCGATTTCCGCCCCGACCAGTGGCACGACGTGCGCGCATTTGGCGTAGTGGCGCGGAGTGTGCTGCGGCTGGTGGATGTCGTGATCGGCACCGACGACGAGATCAACGCGGCGATGCTCAGCGAAGTCTCTCAGATGAGCCTCACCCATTCGCAAGTATCGGATACGAAAGTCGCAGGCGATACGCGCTCGGCGATTGAAGTCATGCTGGGGCTGGGTCCAGACGCGGTGGTCGAGAAGATCGGACCCGAGGGCGCGCGCATTCATTTGAACGACGGCGCCGTCATCGACGCGCCCGGCTTCCCGGTGGAAGTGACGAATATTCTGGGCGCGGGCGATGCCTTCGGCGGCGGCTTCGTCTACGGCTTGGTCAATGATTGGGGCTGGTATAAGTCGGCGCGGCTGGGCAATGCCTGCGGCGCCATCGTTGTCACTGAGCACGGCTGCGCCAATTTCATGCCGACCATGGCGGAGGTGGAGGCATTCGCCGCGCCTTATGGAGGTTTGGAGTAACCCCATCCCCCGGCCCCTTCCCCAGTAAACTAGGGAAGGGGAGCTCATAAGCAGGCGGTTGTAGGGGCGAGCCATTGGGTCGCCCGCACATAAAGGCGGATGTAGGGGCGAGACTTGTCTCGCCCGCAGAGGTAGACGGGACAACTATGGACGAGAACCAATCGAACGGCAACGAAGCGCCGGAAGCCTGGATCACCTGGATGAGCGCCGATGACCTGCTCGAGCGGGCGCGCGAAGAGCGGGAAGCGCTGGCGGATCTCTGGCGCGGGCTGAGCGATGAGCAGATGACCCGCCGCCCGGGTCCGCAGCCGGATTGGTCGGTCAAGGATGTGATCGCCCATATCACCTGGTGGGAGCAGTCGATGGTCAACTGGGTCTCGCGCGCGCTGAGCGGCGAGATGCTGGCGCGGACGGAGACGCCGGATGAGATCAACGCCCGCATCCACGCGGACAACCGCGACCTGCCGCTCTCGGATGCGCTGACGCTGTTCGAGGCGAGTTTCCCGCTGGTCGAGGCGCTGCTGGAGCGCATGGATGATGACGAAATCAATGACGCGACCGTCTGCAATATCCGCGATATGCCGCTGCTCTACTTCATCGTGGGCAATACCTTCGCCCATTACGCCGACCACCTGGCGGACATGCGAGCTTATGTCGAGGGCCTAAATCGAGAAATGTAGGGGCGAGGTCGCGTAGAAACTGACCGACGGCGGTGACTCGCCCACCATACAAATTAAACGCGAGGTAAATTGAAATGAAATACACATCAGAAACGATGCTGGTGAAATCGAAGGACAGCGGCGGCTCAGGCATCTTCGCTGAGGTCAGCGCCGGGCAGGCGGGTTGGGATTACCTCAACATGGCGGCGATGCGGCTAGGGCGGGGCGAGCGCTTCAGCGTCGAGACGCGCGAGCACGAAAACGCCACCGTCATCCTGGGCGGCGTCTGCGATATCGTCACCTCCGATGGTGAATTTAAGAATGTCGGGCGGCGTCCCGATGTCTTCAGCGGCATGCCCTACGCGCTTTACCTCTCGCGGCGCAAGCGGTTCGAGATCACGGCGACAAGCGAGTCGCTGGAATTCGCCTCTTGCTGGGTACCGACCGATCAGGATTATCCCACCCAGCTGGTGACGCCGGACCAGAGCGAGGTTGAACTGCGCGGCGGCGGCAACGCCTCGCGGCAGATCAATGGCATCCTGCCGCCCGGCTTCAACTGCCATCGCATCGTGGCGGTCGAGGTTTATACGCCCTCGGGCAACTGGTCGAGCTATCCGCCGCACAAGCATGATGTGCATGTCGAGGACGAGGCGGGCAACGTGCTGGAAGCCGACCTGGAAGAGATCTACTTTTACAAGATCGATCATCCGGGTGGTTATGCCTACCAGCGCGTCTACAATGACGACCGCAGCATCGACGGCGTCATGATGGCGCAGAATCACGACAGCGTGCTGGTGCCGGAGGGCTACCATCCCGTCGTCAGCGCGCACGGGTATACGACCTACTACCTGAACTTCCTGGCGGGCAGCGCGCAGTCCCTGGCGAACAGCGATGATCCGGCTTACGCCTGGGTGCAGGGGACGTGGACGTTCAAGGATCCAAGGTTGCCGATTGTGCATCACGGGATGGAGGGGTAGGGATGCGCATTACCAAGATCTCCGTAAAGGGCTTATTTGGCATGTTCGATCACGAGATTCCGCTGAATCAGGAGTCTCGGATTACGATTGTGCATGGTCCGAACGGGGTGGGCAAGACGGTGCTGCTTCGTCTGCTGGATTGCTTGTTTAACTGTGACTATGAATTTATGGATGAGATTCCATTTGATGAATTTCGCGTTGACTTTGAAGACGGAGAAGTCGTTACGATAAAGAAAGAAAAAGAGTTTGAAGGTGACAGCGACCCTTCACAATTTTTGATCAAGTACAATGATTGCACCAAGACGAAATACGCCCCATTCAAGCTGTTGACATATGGTAAACATGAATTCAATAGGGCTGTGCAGCGTCGTTTCCCTTATCATGTGCGAGTAGAATTGGACGGTACATCTTACTGGCTGACAGAAGAGGTTGTAGAGCGTTACTCGAAAACCAGTGTCCTGTCACCTATGGATCTTATTAGCAAGAAAGAAATTCTCAGTGCGCACTCTTCCAAGTTGTACCAAACCCTATATGGCGAGCGACCAGAATGGTTCAGTCGTATCTTTGACGAATCTGAAACTGTATCAATACAAATTCAACGCACGCAAAATGTTGCTATCATTGATTACAAATTGTTTGAGATAACTGACGATAGACGGTTTCACGATAACCCTTTCTTTAATCTTGAGCCTTTATCTTTATTTACAGACAGTCTGCAGGGGTTAGGCCAGGAACTTTTTCGACCCGAAGCAAGGCTTTTCTACAACATCGTCAATAAACGCATCCTTTTCAAGTCATTTGAATTGAGTACAGATGGATTCAGATTCGTTGCAGATAGCGGCAGTGAGGTCCCCTTATCTGCTCTGTCCTCCGGAGAGCGTCAAATCCTAATCTTATATTCTCATCTCCTCTTCGAAATCGAGCCCGACACCCTCGTCATGATCGACGAACCCGAGCTCTCCATGAACGTCGTCTGGCAGCGCAACTTCTTGAAGGATTTGCAGCGCATCATCGAGTTGCGCAATTTCGATGTCCTCATCGCCACGCACTCGCCGCAGATCATCCACGACAAGTGGGATTGGATGGTGCCGCTAGGCGAAACAATAGATGACCTTGACGATGAAACCGATTAATACGGGAATAGAGAACGTTACTGAGATTCTCATGTCTCTTCCTGTAGACAAAACGGGTTTCTCTTTCTTGTTCGTAGAAGGCGGCGACGACACCCGCTTTTGGAGCAGATTCAAAACGCATAAATGCGATGTTTACCCAGCAGGCGACCAAGACACGGTAATTGAAACACTTCGGCTTAAGAGACCGCTCAAGCGCTTGCGCCGCCGCGTCGTGGGAATCGTTGACCCAGACTACGAACTCATTGATCAATCCGGCAAGCTGCTTGTCGATGACCTCTTGTATGATGATGTACCTGATCTCGAAAACATGATCGTCTCACGAAAGACGATTGCCAGCGTCGTGTTGCGACCGGGACCAATTACAGACGAGGACGACGCTGACAAGTTTGCGGAGGAATGGCTTAACGCAGCTATGCGGCTAAGCATGGACTACGGTTATTTCCGACTGGTCGCCAGGCAGAATCGTAAGTTTCGACTAGTCCCGAACTCAATTGAGTCTTCATATAGTGATTGCATTAGTCTCGATTGTCTTCGGCTCAATTGGCAAAAGACGGCTGAGTTGGTCGTTGACCGTTCGCCCAATGTTCGGGTCTCCGCATCTGACCTTCTTGAAGCGGTAAAAGCTGCGGAGGGCCTTCACGGGAGAAATCCCTTACTTGTTCGTGGGAAGGACTTGCTGAACTTTATGCTCTGCATCTGCTTGCCGGTCTTCGACAAAGCAAGTGGTGACGAATTGGTTCGGAGTAGGCTCGAAGACTGGTTACGCGTTATGCGCGATAGTCACCAGTTGTTTCGAAGACTGCAAGGAAAGTATAAATGCGAAGACTTGAAGTGTACGAAACTCCATGGTCGTATCGGAAATTGGGAAGATACCAACTCCCCATATAGAATTCTTAAACCCGACATCTGAAAGGACACCGCCGCATGACACCACCCACCACCCGCCTCACCATGGCGCAAGCGCTCGTCCGCTACCTCTCCGCGCAGCACGTCGCCCGCGACGGAGTCGAGAATCAATTCTTCGCCGGCATGTGGGGCATCTTCGGGCACGGCAATGTCGCCGGCGTCGGCCAAGCGCTCGAGCAGTACGCGCCCGATTTCCGCTATTACCAGAGCCGCAACGAGCAGGCGCAGGTCCTGGCTTCGGTCGCCTACGCCAAGCATCGCAATCGCCTGGCGACCTTCGCTTGCGCCTCGTCCATTGGTCCGGGCGCGTCCAACATGATCACCGGTGCGGCGGTGGCCACCGTCAATCGGATTCCGGTTTTGCTGCTGGCGGGCGATATCTTCGCCGAGCGGATTCAGGCGCCGGTCTTGCAGCAAGTCGAAAGCGAGCATACGCAGGACATCAGCGTCAACGACTGCTTCAAGCCGGTCTCGCGTTATTGGGATCGCATCTATCGCCCCGAGCAGCTGATCACGGCGCTGCCGGAAGCGATGCGCGTGCTGACCTCGCCCGTCGATACCGGCGCGGTCACGCTGGCGCTGCCGCAAGATGTTCAGGCCGAGGCGCATGATTACCCGACCGCCTTCTTCGAGAAGCGCGTCTGGGAGATCCCGCGCAATCGAGCTGACGCGGGCGCGATTCAACGAGCGGCGGCTTGGATCTGCGCGAGCGAGCAGCCGCTGATCATCGCTGGCGGCGGCCTCCATTACAGCGATGCTTATGACGCGCTCGAGGCATTTGTCGCGCGGACGGGCATCCCCAGCTGCGAGACGCAGGCGGGCAAGGGCGCGCTCAATTATGACAATCCGGGCAATCTGGGCGCGATCGGCGTGACTGGCACGGAAGGCGCAAACATCCTGGCGACCGAGACCGATCTGGTCATCGGCATCGGCACGCGCTACAGCGATTTCACCAGCGCTTCCAAAACCGCCTTCATGCACGAGGGTCTTCGCTTTATCAATATCAATGTCGCCGAATTTGACGCTTACAAGCACAACGCCCTGCCGCTGGTTGGCGATGCCCGCGTCACGCTGGAGGAGCTAGCCGAGGCGTTGGGCGACTATGCTGTGGATGCGGCTTATCGCGAGCGTGTCCATGACTACAACCGCTCCTGGGATGCCGAGGTGCATCGCATTTACAACCTTGAGCATGAGCCGATGTTGAGCCAGGGCGAGGTGATCGGCATGGTCAATTCGCTGTCGGATGCGGGCGATACCGTGCTCTGCGCGGCCGGCAGCCTGCCCGGCGACCTGCACAAGCTCTGGCGCACGCGCAATCGCAAGGGCTACCACCTCGAATACGGTTACTCGACGATGGGCTACGAGATCGCCGGCGGCTTGGGCGTCAAGATGGCTGACCCCGCGCGCGAAGTCTGGGTGATGGTCGGCGATGGCTCTTTCTTGATGATGCACACTGAGATCGTGACCATGGTGCAGGAGGGCATCAAGGTCAATATCATCGTGCTGGATAATCACGGGCACGCCAGCATCGGCGGCTTGTCGAAGAGCGTCGGCAGCGATGGATTCGGCACCAAGTTCCGCTATCGCACCGAGTCCGGGCATCTGGATGGCGAGACCTTGCCAATCGACTTCGCCAAGAATTGCGAGAGCCTGGGCGCCCATGTCATCCGCGCCAAGGATCGCGAAGAATTCTCGCGCGCGATGGCAGCGGCGAAGGCGCATCAGGGCGGTCCCGTTTGCATTGTCACCGAAGTCGACCGGCGGCAGCGCGTCGATGGCTACGGCTCCTGGTGGGATGTGCCGGTGGCCGAGGTCTCCGAGAGCGCGTCGGTGCGGCAGGCGCGCGAAGCGTATGTCGCCTACAAAGAACGGGAAAGTTATTATCAATAATGTACGCGGTATTCACCCCTTCCCTAGCTGGCTGGGGCAAGGGGCCGGGGATGGGGTTTGCCGCTCGCCGGCATTACGGAATTTGTAGGGGCGACCGACGGTCAGTGTCTACGCGACCCATAGGGTCGCCCGCTCTCCAGTAAGGAGACTGATTGATGCATGTCCTGACACAAGCTGAAATGACCTTTTGGCAGGAGAACGGCTACGTGATCCTGCGCGATGCCGTGCCGCAAGCCAACCTGGACGCGGTGGTCGACATCATCTGGGAGTTCATGGAGATGGATCGCGATGACCCGGCAACCTGGTATCGCCCGGGGAACGGCGATGAGGGCAAGCCCAAACTGAAAGAATCGGGCATGGCTGAGCTATATCAGCATCAGGCGCTATGGGATAACCGGCAGCATCCGCGCGTCTACGGCGCCTTTGCCGATATTTGGGGGATGGAGAATTTGTGGGTATCGATTGATCGCGTCAATCTGAACCCGCCGGCGCGCGCCGATTGGGATTTCCAGGGTTTCGTGCACTGGGATATCGATACATCGCTGCGTCCGCTCCCGAATCGCGTGCAGGGGGTATTGTCGCTGGTCGATGTGCCGGCGGATGCGGGCGGTCTGCAAGTTGTGCCGGGATTCCACCGGCGCTTCGACGAGTGGGTCAAGACCCAGCCGGCCGACCGTGATCCGCGCGCGCCCGACATGCGGGGCCTCGAATTGAAATCACTGGCGATGAAAGCCGGCGACCTCGTTATTTGGCACAGCCTGCTGCCGCATGGCACCGGGCGCAACAATTCATCGCGCCCACGCCTGGCGCAGTACATCACCATGTTCCCGGCAATAGAAGATGATGAAGCCATTCGGCAGGAGCGCGTCGGTTTGTGGCGCGAGCGCAAATCGCCCGACCGCAAGTTTTTCCCGGGCGATCCGCGGCGCTGGGAAATCGAGCGTAGCGCTACCGCAAGGCTGACGCCGCTTGGCGAAAAGCTGCTGGGCTTGACGAATTGGTAGCGGCAAACGTGTAGAATTAGGAAACGAATGGTGATTCTGCCACCGAGCGCACCGAGTCCTTTGATGACAGGGAGAATGGGGACAAAGCGTCGAATCCTCTATGTTGGAGGTCAGTGTCCACGCGACCCTCTGTGTTGCCTCCTTTACTCTGTGGTGAAAAAATGAGCGCGCCTTTGAAGGTCGGGCTTATTGGCTGCGGCAATGTCGTTCAATATGGGCACCGTCCCGCCTTAATGACGCTGCCCGATATTGAATTGGTCGCGCTCGCCGATATCACGCCGGCGCGCCGCGCCATCGGCCAGGCCTGGTTCGGCTTGTCAGACGACCAGCTTCACGAGGACTACCGCGCGCTGCTTGACATCGACGAGATAGACGCGGTGGTCATCGCCGTGCCCCAGAAGCGCCGCCCTCAGATCGCGCTGGATGCTTTCGCGGCTCGCAAGCACGTCCTTAGCGAGAAGCCGATCAGCAATGCGCCGGCGATTGCGGCGGATTTGCTGCGCGCGGCCGCGGCGGCGAACCTGAAAATGGCGATGGTGCACAATTATCACTTCCTGCCCGAATATCGGCAGATTAAACGGCTGCTTAGCGAGGGCTTGGTCGGCGATTTGCGCGTGGCCACGCTGCATTTCCTGGGCGTGATCGATTATCCGGGGGCGGCGGAATACCAAGCCGACTGGCGACATACGCTGGCTGCCGGCGGCGGCGTCTTGATGGATATGATTCATGCTGTGTACTTGGCGGAATGGCTCGCTGGCGAAGAGGCGCAGCAGGTGATGGCTTTCGTCGACGCGCCGGAGTACGCCCAGCGCCAACCGGTGATCGAAGATCTGGCGCTGCTGCAAATCGCCTTTCCTAGCGCCTACGCCGTCATTCACATGGCTTGGGGCGAGGGCGTTGGCGGCGCTGATATCAGCGGGGGCGATGGCCAGATTCGCATGCGCTACAAGCAGTATCAAAGCGGCGGCTTCAACCAGCCGATCGAACTTTACAGCGTCGACTCGAATTGGAACCGCAGGGACCACGCAATCGCCAATCGTGAGGCGCACGCGGAAGCGACGGCTGATTCCTTCATCTCTTTATATGCCGATTTCCGCGACGCCATCCGTGAAGACCGTGAGCCAATAGCGCCGGGGGCAGCGGGCGCGCGCGCCCTGGAGATCGTGCTGGGCGCTTACGCTTCGGCTGTTACCGGCAGGGTCGTCTCGTTACCCCTAGAGACGGACAGCCCGGTTTATCAGAAGGGTATCGAAGGCATCGCCGAGTTGGATGTCTGGGAAGAGAGCAAGACAAAAGCGGCCGGCCTGTTCGGCTTGAGAAAATAAGGACCGCGCTATGACTGCCCTCCGCGGCATGCTGACCTTGGACAAATTGGCTGCGGGCGTCGCCGCTGATGAAATCGACACGCTGATTATCGCCTTCAGCGATCATTACGGCCGGCTGCTGGGCAAGCGCCTTGATGCCGAGTATTTTGTGGCGGCGGCGGCGGAGCAGGGCACGCACGCCTGCAATTACTTGTTGACGACTGATATGGAGATGGAGCCGATTCCAGGTTATCGCTTCGCCAATTGGGAGCGGGGCTATGGCGATTTTCATCTCGTACCGGATATGGCGACGCTGCGGCGGGCGAGCTGGCTGGAAAAAACAGCGATCGTCCTCTGTGATGTCGAGGATGAAGCGGCGCGTCAGCCGGTCGCGGTCGCGCCGCGCTCCATCCTGCGTCGTCAATTGGAGTCGGCTGCCGCCCTTGGTTTCAGCGTCAAAGCCGCATCCGAGCTTGAATACTACATCTATCGCGATTCATACCGCGAGGCGCAGGAAAAGGGCTATGTCGATCTTGAGCCGCTGGGCTGGTACTTGGAGGATTATCATATCCTGCAAGGCACGCGCGAGGAGAGCTTCACTGCCGCCGCCCGCCGTCACCTGAAACATTCGGGCATTCCGGTGGAGAGCAGCAAGGGCGAATGGGGCTTGGGCCAGCACGAACTCAACATCCGCTATTCCGACCTGCTGGCGATGGCGGACAGGCATAGCATCATGAAGCATTGCCTGAAAGAGATCGCTGACGGGCAGGGCGGCAGCGTGACTTTCATGGCGAAACCCTTCGCCGGGCAAGCCGGTTCAAGCTGCCATATCCATCTCAGTTTGTTTACTGAAGGATCGAACGCCTTCCCCGGCGACCTGCAAATGGGCCCGGTCGCCGGCTCGGATGCCTTCCGTCACTTCCTGGGTGGCTGGATGGCGCGTCTGCCGGACTTGATGGCTTTTTACGCGCCGACCGTCAATTCGTACAAACGCTATGAAGACGGCTCTTGGGCGCCGACGCGCATCGCCTGGAGTTACGACAATCGCACCGCCGGCTTTCGCGTTGTCGGCTCGGGCGAGAGCTTGCGCATTGAGTGCCGCGTGCCGGGCGCCGATTGCAATCCTTATCTGGCTTACGCGGCGGCGCTGGCATCCGGATTGGACGGGATCGCGAACAAGATTGAGCCGCCCGATATTTTCGAGGGCGATATCTATGCGGCGCGGCATCTGCCTCGCGTGCCTTATACCTTGGAGCAGGCGGTCGATAATTTCGAGCGCGGCGAATTCGCGCAAACTGCTTTTGGCGCCGATGTGGTTGAGCATTACGCGCATTTCTTCCGCACGGAGATAGAGAGCTTCCGCGGCGCTGTTACCGATTGGGAGCGGAAACGTTATTTCGAGCGGATCTAAGAGACGGGACATGGGGTAAACTTGACTATTCCGATTTCGCGGACAATACTGAATATGTCGCGTGCTTAGGAAGAGCGCCGGCTTCCTATGCATACAGACTAAAGAGCGACTGGCGGAGGGTGACGATGGAAACGATCACGGTAAGCTTTGTAAAGGATGGAAACGGATACGTATCCCATTGTCTAGACTACGATATTGTCAGCCAAGGAGATTCGCTTCAAGAAGCTAAGGCCAACATAGTCGAGGCGGTTACCGGGTTTCTCGAAATCGCCTCGCCCGAGGAAATCCAACGGCGACTGGAGAGCCGCGGCCGCGTTGAGCAGTTGAGAATTGGGAGTGCCTAAGTTAAGGTCGCTGTCGGGTCGCGAAATTTGTCGTATTCTCGCACTCAACGGGTTTGAGAAAGTCCGGCAGCGCGGCAGTCACATTTATATGTGCAAACGTATTCTCCAAGTAACTGGCGAGTATCAGATTGTAACGGTTCCCGTGCCAAACCATAAGGAAGTACGGAAGGGAACTTTGTCCGGTATTATCCGACAGTCGCAACTGCCCAGAGAGCTTTTCGAATAGACGCAGTCTGAAAATCGTCCTGCTCGGAATCATTACAGGCACTCAACTGTGTAGCGGGCATCCGACCGGATCTAACCATTGAGGCATTGCTTTATGCGACTCAAAGACAAAGTTGCGCTGATCACCGGCGCGGGAAGCGGCATCGGTTATCAGACGGCGCTGCGCCTGGCGGGTGAAGGCGCGTCAATAGTCGCGGTCGATATCAATGAAGAAGGTGGGCTGCAATGCGTCGCCGATATCGGCCAGCGGGGCGGGGTGGCGACCTACGTTCATGCCGATGTGACGCTGGCGGCGGACTGCGAGAAGATGATCGCCGCGGCCGAATCGACCTACGGTAAGCTGGATGTCCTCTTCAATAACGCCGGCATCAGCCACGCCGAGGACGATGACGCGATCAACACATCGGAAACGGTCTGGGAGCAGACGATGGCGGTCAATGTCAAAGGCGTCTTCCTCGGCTGCAAGTATGGCGTCCCGGCGCTGCGGCGCGCTGGTGGCGGCAGCATCATCAACACGGCATCCTTCGTGGCGGTATTAGGCGCGGCGACGCCACAGCTGGCCTACACGGCGAGCAAGGGCGCGGTCTTGGCGATGACGCGCGAGCTGGCGGTGATCCACGCGCGGGAGAATATCCGCGTGAATGCGCTTTGCCCGGGCCCACTGCGCACCGAGCTATTGATGAAATACCTTAATACCGACGAGAAGAAGCGGCGGCGGCTCGTGCATATTCCGATGGGGCGCTTTGGCGAGGCGAGCGAGATTGCCGATGCCGTTCTCTTCCTGGCGTCGGCGGAATCCTCCTTCGTCACCGGCAGCGCCTTCCTGGTGGATGGCGGCATCACCGCCGCGTATGTGACGCCGGAGTAGGGCAGCGGCGCCGAATCGCCCTTGCGGACCTTAGGGATTATTGCTGCGGCGGGCGAGACAAGGGGCGCGTAGATCGCGCAGGGCGCGTAGACATCGCCCTTCGACGCTGACCGCCGACATCGCCCTTCTCCCCCCAGATAAATGTCGGACGACAGGACAGGTTTGGTCTAATCGAAAATTTATGGCCCAAGTTAGACTTCGAAAGCATCTATCCTGGCGAATACTGTAGGGGCGACACACTGGGTCGCCCGAAATAGCCCAAGAAAACACGTAATTTGCGACGAGATTCTGCTCGCTGCAAAACTGTCCTGTCCTCAAAGATAAATGTCGGACAGCGGGATCGGCTGACAAGCGGCGAGACTTCCCGTATAATCCGCGGCAGCTTGATACGCTGTATTCCATGATGTGAAACTTGGGAGTGTCGTTATGTTAGCTGGCTTGATGATGGATTATCCGCTGACGCTGAACACCATCGTCGAACACGCCAGGCGCATGACGCCGCGGAAGCCGATAAAGACGAAACTGCCCGACGGGAGTTGGCACGAATATAGCTATGCCGACTTGCATCGGCGCGTCAGACAGCTGGGCAATGTGCTCGCGGCGCTGGGAGTCGAGCCGGGCGACCGCGTGGCCACCTTCGCCTGGAACAATTACCAGCACCTGGAGTTTTACTTCGGCATCCCTTGCGCCGGCGCCGTCGTGCATACCTTAAATGTACGCCTGTCGCAGGAGCAGCTCAAAGCCATCATTGACCACGCCGAAGATAAAGTCATCTTCGTTGACGGATCGCTGCTGCCGTTAATCGAGCCCATCGCCGAGCGTTTGGAAACGGTCGAGCATATTGTGATATTCAACGATGTCGCTGGACGGGATTGCGATCTGCCCAACTTATTACACTACGAAGACTTGATGGCGGCGGCAAGCGACGAATACGAATGGCGCTGCGCCGATGAGAATATGGCGCAGGGTTTGTGTTACACCAGCGGCACAACCGGCATGCCCAAGGGCGTCTTGTACAGCCATCGCTCGATGATGCTGCATACACTGGGCGTCTTGCAGGCGGCGGCGCTGGGACCGACCGAAGCCGATGTTGTCTTGCCGGTCGTGCCGCAATTCCACGCGATGGCATGGGGCTTGCCTTATGCCGCGACCTGGGTGGGCGCGTCGATTGTGATGCCAGGTCCCCATCTGCAGCCGGCGCCGCTGGCCGATATGATCGAAAGCGAGCGCGTAACCATTGCCGCCGGCGTGCCGACCATCTGGAACGGGCTGTATCATGAACTGCGAAGCAAGCCGCGCGATATCTCCTCCATAACGCAACTGGTCGTGGGCGGCTCGGCGATGCCGCGCGGGCTGATCGAAGCGTACGAGCGCGACTTTGGCGTCAATGTTGTGCACGCCTGGGGCATGACTGAATTGTCGCCGATCGGCAGCGTCGCCAAGCTGCAGACGCAGCATCAAGACCTGGATGAAGGCGGCCGCTGGGACATCAAAGCCAAGCAGGGCTACTTCGTGCCCGGCGTCGATGCGCGCATCGTCGATGACGCGGGGGCGGAATTGCCCTGGGACGGCGAAACGATGGGCGAGCTGCAGGTGCGCGGGTACTGGGTGGCTGGGCAATATTACCAGCGCGAAAATGACCACGAGCATTTCACCGCTGATGGCTGGTTCCGCACAGGCGATGTGGTGATGATTGACGCGAACGGGTTTATGACGATCACCGACCGCACAAAAGATCTGGTCAAGAGCGGCGGCGAATGGATCTCGTCGGTCGATCTGGAGAATATGCTAATCTCGCACGCGGATGTCTTGGAGGCGGCGGTGATCGCCGTGCCCGATGAACGCTGGGGCGAGCGCCCGCTGGCGGTGATCGCGCCCTTGGATGGCGGCTGCGACGCGGCCGCGCTGAATGCCTATCTGCTTGAGCGTTTCCCTAAATTCTGGCTGCCGGACCGCTATGTCATTGTGGATGAGATTCCCAAGACCGGCGTCGGCAAAATGGACAAGAAGGCGCTGCGTCAGAGGTACGCGGAAGGCAAGCTGTAGCGAAGCGGCTCTACAAAACCCACAGTCGCTGCGTTTCGCCGCGATTCTGCATAACTGACATTCACCTTCTGCTGTGGTTACACTATCGGCCACGCCATCTGGGCGCGACGAGCAAATAATAGGAGACGGTCATGGCGCATCAGCGTATTCTCACCAAGAGCAGCAAAGGCGGCGATATCTTCCCCGATATCGATTATCGCACCAGCAAAGCCGTTCGCGCGGGCAATATGGTCTTCGTCGAAGGGCAAACCGGCATAACGATCGACAACAAGGCTTTCATCGGCGAGGGCGACCCGGCGGCGCAAGCCGACAACGCAATGCGGAATGTAAAGGTTATACTGGAGGCGGCTGGCGCCCGCATGGAGGACATCTGCAAAATCACGACTTACGTCACCGACGCCGCTTACCGCGATTTGGTCTATCCAGTGCTCGCCCGACACCTGCCGGATGTCTATCCCTGCTCAACCGGCGTGGTCGTCAAAGCTTTGGGCAAACCCTATGCCGATTTCGAGATTGATGTCTTCGCTGTGATTCCCGATGAGCGCGCCTAGACCTTGTACCAGCGTTCCATATCAGCGATAGCCTGCGCCGGCGTCTTCACCGCTTCCAGCTTCCTCAGCAGAGCCTGTGCCTGCGCCCTTGTCGCCTGTAGATAGGGCAGCGTCGTCATTTGATCGTAGACGGACGCGGTCGGCTGCAAGGGCTCGTTGACCGGCAACACCCGCGCATGTCGATGCCGCAGAAGCTGGCGATAGACGGCTTCATATACGGCGGGCGAATAAGCGCTTTCGCCTGCCGCTTCCTCGGCAAGCCCTAAGGCGACGCCGACGCGATAAACGTCCAGCCAGAGCGCGCGCAGCAGGTCCGGCGGCGCGTCATGCGTTTCGTTCTCGTGCTGTGGCGCGGCGATCGATCGCGCTCGCCTGTCTTCAATCAGTGCCCGGATTGGCCGTGACGGCACGGGGATGAGGAACTGCGTCCGCTCATTGCTCAGCAGCGCTTCGGCCTCGTCGGCCATCGACCGGGCGATTTCCATGCAGCGGCCGCCGATAAAGGGCGCTTCGCCGATGAGCATGTCTCCTGGTTTTTTGGCGCGGGCATCCCAGTCCGCCAACGCGGCGCGGAGCCACAGGCCGGTCGCATTGATGACCAGCGGATGGGTGGCGCCTTCAGACAGCGGATAGCGCGGCGTCTCGAATGGCTGCCTGGCGACGTCCCATTGCAAAAGCGTGACGCGGCGTCCGGCGGCGCGCGCCATCAAGGTCAACTGTTGGAGGAGCAGGCTCTTGCCGACGCCGGGCAGCCCGGCGAAGAAGACGAGATCGGCGTCCTCGATCAACTGTGAGAACTGGTGATAAAGCCAGCTCTCGGGCTCGATTATCAGTTGGGACATCGAACGATTCTAGCTCAGCGCGGCGGGCGTATCCGACCCTGATCGCGCAGGCGATCGAGGCTGGGCGTTTCGCCGATCGGCACTTCAATGATCGTCGGCAGCTCGCTGGCGAAACCGTAGCGCAGCGCGGCCCGCAGCTGCTCACCGTCTTCAGCGCGCAAAGCATTGGCGCCGAAGGCTTCGCCCAGCTTCACGAAGTCGGGATTGACCAAATCGGTGGCGATCACGCGTTCGTCATAATCGCGTATTTGCATCGTGCGCACATTGCCATAGGCATCGTTGTTGAAGATGATGGTCACCAGCGGAATCTGGTGCTGCACGGCGGTCGCCAATTCGCCGACGCTGAACATGAAGCCGCCATCGCCGGCGATAGACAGCACTGGGCGGTCGGGCTTGGCGACTTTCGCGCCGAGCGCCGTCGAAAAGCCGTAGCCCAGCGTGCCCTGATAACCGCTGCTGAAGTAGCTGCGCGGTTTGTAGACCGGCATGATGATGCGCGCGGCGTAACCCATCTGCGTCAGCTCATCGACGAAGATGCCGTCTTCGCCCAATTCTTCGCGCATAATCGTCAGGTAGCTCCTCTGCGGTTCCAGGTAGGCGCTGGTCTTCGCCCAATCGGCTTTCAACTCCAGCATCCGCTCTTCGCGCGCTGGCCGCTTTCGATTGCGCTTATCAACAGCGCTCAGCAGCGGCGGCAGCGCGTCTTCCGCCCGCGCCACAATCGGCAGATCGGGGCGCTGAATGCGATGCATGGCGTCGCTGTCCACGTCAATGCGGATGATCTTCATATTGCCGTCGGTTCCCCAGCGCTGCAGCGGCGTACGCATATGGCTGCCGATCGACAACACGACGTCAGTCGCTTTGTAGTAGGCGTGCGCTTCGGGCAGTTTCAAGCTCAGCGGATTGCGACTGTCGAGCACACCCAGCCCGGTGCGATAAGCGACCACCGGCGCCTGCAGCATCTCCGCCAATTGCGTCACTTCGGCGCTGACGCCCTGCGCCCCGCCGCCGACGAAGATCATCGGGCGCTTCGCCGCGCCAAGCCACTCGCCCGCCGTCTCAACCGCGCCGGCATCCACCGGTGGCGCGAAGGGCGCTAGCGGGCTTGGCGGCTCCGGCACGGCGGCGCGCAGCTTCAAGACATCGGGCGGTATCTCCAGCGCGACCGGCCGCGGACGCCCCGATGCCATCTCATGGAATGCTTGCGCCACCTTGCGCCCGGCATCGCTCGGATGCAGCGCAATGTCGTTCCACTTGGTCAGCCCGCGCAAGACCTCGGCTTGATGCGGAATCTCGTGCAAATCGCCCACGCCCTTGCCGATGTTGCGGCTGAGGATCTGCCCGGTCAGGCAGAAGACCTTGGCATTCAGCGCGTAAGCAGTCGCCATGCCCGCAGTCGCATTGAGTAAGCCTGGACCCGGCACCACGTTGAAAACGCCCGGCTTGCCGGTCGCCAGCGTATAACCGAGCGCCATGTATGCGCAGCCCTGCTCGTGCCGCGTGTGGATGACGCGGATGCGGTCGCGGTTGTCGAAGAGGGCGTTGTAGAGCCAGTCGTTCTGGATGCCGGGCAGCCCGAAGAGCGTGTCTACGCCGTGGGCGATGAGGGCTTCTACGGTTGCTTCGCCGCCTGTATTGATTGGCATGAAAGGTCGCTCCTGGTGATGGATGTTGCACAGGGTTATTTAACCACCGAGGGGCGCGTAGACACAGCCCGACTACATCGAGTACACAGAGTTTATTGTGATTTGGTGACGAAGCGGCTTGAGGATTAGCTATCGGTTGAATTCGAGTTGTCAGACAGTTCGGGAGCTACGGACGGCTGCTGCAAGGCTTCTCGCTTTTCGCGCAATTCCTGACGGGTACTCTGATGACTGTATAGAAAAACGCCAGCCAATGACACGACAGATGTCGCCACAAATCCGAATCCAACTAAATCAGCGCCTAGATAAAGCGCGAACGCACTTAAAAGCATCAAAACCAGCGCCAATACAAAACCGCGATTCATAGCCCGTTTGTCACGTTCAATCGCGGCCTGCTGTCCCCGATCTTCCATTTTCACCCGGTGTCTTTGCTGCTCTTCCGCCATCGCTAGCTGTTAGGTTCTGTAGTGAGGTGGTGCGGCTCAGTATGAAAGTTTTCCGGG
>JAPPFH010000095.1 GCA_028875185.1 Chloroflexota bacterium
AGGCGATTTTCGCTAATACCAATCAAGCCTTACACCGTCTTATCAGTGTGTAACCACGATTTTTACCACTCCCCGACACCCTGTCGCGCGCGCGCCTGGCGATCACGCGGTCACGTAGGGCTTCGTCTTATGCCAAATCAGCGGATTCCTGCTGTCATCGTCAAATACATCGCCGATATTCAGCGAATCAAAGACATCCGGCGGCAAGATATTCTGGATGCCATTGAAGGTCGAGCCATCGGGCATATAGCCGCAGGTCATCGCCCGCCGCCAGCCCGGCGTCATATTCGCGCCGGCGCCATGCGGCATCAAGCCATTGTGAAAGGAACAAGATCCGGCTTTCATCGGCGCCGGGGCGGGCTCCAATTCCGCCCACTGCGGATAAATGTCGAACAGGTCGCTGATGTTGGGGCCAATATTGGAAGTGTCAAATGTGGCGGTCTTGTGCGCGCCCGGCAAGAAGTAGAGGCAGCCGTTTTGCAGCGTGGCATCGTCCAGCGCCACCCAAATGCTGAGGGCATCGCGTGAAGAATAAGACCAGAGCGGATTATCCAGGTGCCAGCCGGTCGGGTTCGCCCAGGGCTGCTTGTTCAAGGCTTGATCGTGCCAAATGCGCATGCCATCGACGCCCGCCAGCTCGCTCGCCATTTTACCCAGCCGCGGGTCCAACATCAGCTCGCGCATGCCCGCGTGGTCGGTCCACAGATTGAGGCGCTGCACAAAGCGCAGGCGGCGATACTTGCCCTCTTCGCTTTCGTCATCCAACTCGCTTCGGTCTGCCAGCTTGCGGTTTCCACGCCGCGCCACCGCGTCATCAACATTCCGCCGCCAGGTCTCCAATTCCTCAGCCGACAAGAAATCTTCAATGACGATGTAGCCATTGTCTTGATAAAAGTCGATCTGTTCTTGCGTCAATTCGTTCTTCATCTGATTGACTCCTTTGGCTTGCAATTAAGCGCCTACATAGGGTTTCGTCTTGTGCCAGATCAACGGATTGATCGCGTCATTGTCCAGCACATCGCCGATCTCCAGCGACTCGAAGTAGGCCTGCGGCAAGGCACTCTGCTTGCCATTGAAGGTAGAGCCATCGGGCATATAGCCGCAGGTCATCGCCCGCCGCGTGCCGGGCGTCATATTGGCCCCGGCGCCATGCGGCATCAAGCCATTGTGGAAGGAGCAAGATCCCGCTTTCATCGCCGCCGCTACCGACTGCAATTCCGCCCACTGTGGATAGAGTTCAAATAGGTCGCTGATATTCGGGCCGATCCCGGCATGTTCGAAAGTGGCCGTTTTGTGCGCGCCCGGCAGGAAATAGAGGCAGCCGTTGTCGCGCGTGGCGTCGTCCAGCGCCACCCAAATCGTGATGGCAGCGCGCGACGAATATGACCAGGAGGCATTGTCCAAATGCCAGCCGGTGGGGTTGGCCCAGGGCAGTTTGATCAGCGCCTGGTCATGCCAAATGCGCATGCCATCGACGCCGGCCAGTTCGCTCACCATCTTTCCCAGCCGCGGGTCCCACATCAGCTCGCGCATGCCAGCGTGATCAATCCACAGATTCTGCCGATGTACGAAGACCTTGTCAAAATAGGCGCTTTCTTCGTCAACGATGCGCTCGTCAGCCGTCATGCCATTGGCGGTGATGCGCCCTTCGCGCTGCGCGACCGCATCGTCGACATTCCGCCGCCAGTTCTCCAGCTCCTCGGGCGTTAAAAAGTCTTCAATGATGATGTAGCCGTTCTCCTGATAAAAGTCAATCTGTTCCTTCGTCAAATGCTTATTCATTAGACAAACTCTTTCTTGCTTCAACTAATTGCCTTCGCCCAGTTTATCCCGTCCCTTGTTGCCAGGCAACATCTATCTCAGCGACTACACGATCAATAGCTCACGCTGAAAGGTCGTCAGGCTCTCGGCGCCGTCTTCGGTGATCAGCATATTATCCTCGATCCGTACGCCGATTTCACCCATGCGATAGATGCCCGGCTCCACCGTGAAGACCATGCCCGGCTCCAGCGTGCGCTTATTCCCGATCACAATGTAGGGCGCTTCGTGCGCTTCCATGCCGAGGCCATGCCCGGTGCGGTGCCGGATCAGGTCTTCGCAGCCAGCGTCGATGAAGACCTGCCGCGCCGCCACATCCACTGATTCGCAGGTGACGCCCGGGCGCGCCGCCTGTCTGCCGGCTTCGTTGGCCCGCTGCGCAAGCGCATAGAATTCACGCTGCGCCTCGCTTACCGCGCCAACGAAAACGGTGCGCGTGATATCGGCGCAGTAACCGCCGAAAGTGGCGCCGAAATCAACGATCAGCGGATCGCCATGCTGAATGCGGTAATCCAGCGGACCCGAATGCGGCAGCGGTGTATTGGCGCCGGCATGCAGAATGGTGCCGAAAGACAGCCCGTCGCCGCCAAGCGCCTTGATATGGTTCTCGAGGTTCGCCGCCGCCTCGATCTCGCTCATGCCGACTCGCAGCTCATCGAACATCGCCTGAAGCGCCCGTTCGGAGATGTCGATGGCGCGCCGCAGCAAAGCAACCTCGCCCTCGTCCTTGTGCATGCGCAACTCCGCCAGCGCTTCTGTCGCGTCCACCACCGACGCGTCAGGCGCGCTTTGCCGAATGACTTCGCCCTCGAAGAAGCGCATGTGCAATCCTTCAACCCCGATCGTCTTACCGCCCGCCGCCATACGCTCCAGCGCCGCCCGGAATGCGCCTTCATAGCCCTCGGCATCAGTGTAAGAGATGAGCGCCGCTGGCGTTGGGTGACGCTCAAATAGCGGGATCTCCAACTCCGGGATAACCGCGATTGGCTCGTCACCCGGCGCATAAAATGTCACGATGGGGCGCTCCAAAACATAATGCTCGGCGCCCGTCAGGTAACGATGATTGGGTCCCGGAATCAGCGCGAGCGCGTCCAGCCCGGCTTCCCGCATGATCCTGTACAATTTTTCAAGCCGCGCATTAGCATTCATCTCTCGTTTTCCATGTCTATCAGACAAAATCCGATCTAAAGTCAGCCTGTTGGAGGTCGCCAGCCCTAAGCGCCCTTAGCGCACGACGCGCAAATCATTCAACCCATCACCCAGCATGGTAATCGCGACCACCACCAGCGTAATCGCCAGCGCCGGAAATCCGCCGATCCACCACTCAGTCAGAAAATACAGCCGCCCCCATGCCACCATCGCGCCCCACTCTGGCGTTGGCGCGCTCGCCCCTAGTCCGATGAAGCTCAAGCTCGCCAGCAGCAGCACCGCCAATCCCAAATCGATGCTGATGCGCACAATGATGGCGTAAACCGCATTGGGCAGAATATGCCGCAGGATGATCCTCCCCGTCGACGCCCCCATCGCCCGCGCCGCGGTGACGAACTCCATCTCAGCCAATTGCAGCGTAATACCGCGCAGCAGCCGCGCGTAAACGGGCCACCAGACAGCTGCCGCCGCAATGATGGCGCTGCGCAACCCCGGACCCAGCGCCGCGCTCACCGCCAGCGCCAGAATCAAACTGGGAAAAGCCAGCACCAGGTCCACCAGCGTCATGATTACGCGGTCGCTGGCGCCGCCCCAATAACCGGCGATAGTACCAAGCGCGACGCCGATCAAACAGGCGATGCCGATGATCAGCGATGCCGAAACGAGCGAAATCCGCGCGCCATGTACTACGCGGCTGTAAACATCGCGCCCCAGTTCGTCAGTGCCGAAGAGATGCCCAGCGCCCGGCGCCATATACAACTCGCGAATCGATGTCTTGATCGGATCGTGCGTGGCGAAAACCTCCGGCAACAGCGCAAACAGCAAGAAGGGCAGCAGCAAGGCGGCGCCCGCCGCCAGACCGGGATTCCGCCTGCCCAGCCTCAGCCACTTCCTCAACATGCCATCCCTGGCTTGCACCGTTCCCCCAGCCTGCCTGCGCCTCGCACCATCGTTTTGCGCCTCGCCGCCGTCGCTTCAAAGTCAATTTCAAGCGAATCCTTATCGAGGATGACGCCGTAAACCGAAGCTGCCTGCGCCAGCGATATCAAGCCATCGCGCGCATCCGCTTGGACGCTCGCCGGCTCTCGCTCTATTGGCGGTCCGTAGCCGCCGCCGGCCGCCGTCTCAAAGCCGACCGTCTCCGCCGCATTAGTCAATAGCATTGCGCTGGCATGCTCAACCTTCTCCGCCCGGCTCAAGACCTTGCCCTCGCGCAGGATCTGCGCCGGCGCTCCGCCCGCGCCACCACGCAAACCAAAAGGCGGCACATTCTGGCCCGCAGCATGCACCGACACCGTCGCCGTCCCCGCAAAGCCGGGCAGCAAACTCAATTCCATGCGCTGCGCCAGACCGCCCCGCTGCGCGCCCGCGCCACCCGAGTCCTCGATAAATTCACGGCAGCGCGTCAGAATCGGCACGCTGATTTCGAACAATTCGACCGGCACCGCGCCCGCCAGCGCCGGCACCTGCACCGTCGAGATGCCATTATCCTGCGAATTGGCGCCCATGCCACCCGCGCTAAAGAGATAAGAATGGCTGATGGCGCCATCTTCATCCGCATTGGCGAAGACGCGCGTGCTGACCAGGAATCCCGAGCCGGCGATCACCCGCTCCGGCAGCACCTCCGCCAGCGCTTGAATCACAGCGCCGAATATATGCGCGCCGATGCGATGGCGCTGGCTGACCGACGCGGGCCTCCGCGCATTCAAAATGCAGCCGGGCGGCGCGCTTGCGTGTATCGGGCGGTAACAGCCGTCATTGCCCGGCACATCCGGCAGCAAGGTCGCCTTCAGCGCATACGAAATCTGCCCGCGCGTGAAGGTATGCGTCACGTTGATGGCGCCGCGCGGCTGCTGCGGCGATGTCCCGTTGAAATCGATGAAGATCTCTTCGCCGCGCACTTCCATTGCGCAGACGAGCTGCAATGGCTGGTCGAACTCATCAACCACCACCCGCGAGCGATAGACACCATCAGGCAATGCCGCGATCGCGCGGCGCATCGCCCGCTCCGAGCGCTCATGAATCTCCGCCGAAACCGCGCGCAGGTCCGGCAATCCGTATTCGTCCAAGAGCGTCAGGCAACGCTCGGCGCCAGTCTGGTTGGCGGCCGCCTGCGCATGAATATCGCCGATGACCGCCGTCGGCAGACGCACGTTGGCGGCGATGAAGTCGAGCGCTGTTTGGTTGATCTCGCCAGCGCGGTAAAGCTTGACAAGCGGGATGAGCAACCCTTCTTCGTAGCTGTCGCGCACCTGATTGGTATCGACCGCGCCGCCCACATCCGCGTGATGGGCGATGCTGGCGGCGAAGCCCACGAGCGCGCCGCCGCGGAAAAAGGGCGTGATCACCGTGATATCCGGATTGTGCCCGGCATTCTCCCAGGGATCATTCGAGATGAAGACATCGCCCCGCCCGATATTCTCGCGCCCGAAGCGCTCCAGAATCAAGCCCGTTGTATAAGGCATGGTGCGGTTGAATATAGGCAGGCTGCGATGCGCGTGCGCGATGCACTGACCGTCCTCGTCAATCAGCACGCAGCCATAATCATTCGAGGCGGTGATGGTGGTGGAGAACGCCGTCCGCGCCAGCGTCGTCGACATCTGATCGGCGACCGTAATCAGCCGCTGCCATAGAATCTCGAGCGTCAGCGCGTCGATACCGTTTCTCGTCATAGTCTCAATAGCTCCATATGCAACAATCAATACGACGTGGCAGGGACAATTCTAAATACGTGAATTATTGGGCGACCCACCGCCGCGCGTAGACACAGCGGGTCAGTCGCCCCTACATTTTTTGCGCTCCGTCGGGCGACTCACCGAGTCGCCCCTACAATTTTCGCACCTAGAAAAGCCCCCACTCCCCAATCTCATCCTCCGGCGGCGGCTCGCTGCCCCAGCGCCGGCTCGGATGCCAGCCGAAACGCCGCGCCGTCTCCGCCAGAAATTCGGCAACCTTAAATGGCGCCAACGCCGAGTCGATGACCGGCACGCCCAATTCCGCCTGCAGCACGCGATGGAAACCAACCTCGGCGCTGCAGCCGAGCACGATGACCTCGGCGCGGTCTTCTTCCACCGCCTTCCTGCCCTCGCGCAGCATCGCCTCCAAAGCGCGCGCTTCCTGCGCCTGAAACTCCAGCACGCCCATATTCAGCGGGCGCATGGACATCAGTCGATGCCCCATGCCGTAAGCGCGGATGTTCTCGCGCATCTTCGGGATCGCCTTGTCCGCGCCGACCAATACCGAAAAGGTATTCCCCAGTTGACTGGCAATAGCGATCGACGATTCGCAGGGCGCGGTAACAATCGCCCGGCCCGACACTTCTCGCGCTTCCCGCAGCGCTAAATCGTAAAAGCAGCCGATGATAAAGGCGTCGAAATCCGCCGCCCGGCGATAAACCGCTTGCACAATTTCGCCCACGACCAAGGCTTCATAAGCATGATAACGCAGATGACGCGGCGCGGGCCCCGCCGGCAGCGAGATGATTTCGAACTCAGTATCTGGTCGCCGCGCCTCGTCCAATGCCCGGCGCAGGGCGGCGACGTAGAACATGTCCTCAACAATTGGATCGATCCAAAGGATGCGCATCTTACTCGCCTCCCTCCTGCTGAGCGCCCGCTCGAAACAGGTGGATGTTGCCGTAGGCATCGGCGCGCGCATGCATCCCCGGTCGGACGACTATGGTCGATTCGCGCTCCTCAACGATCGCCGGACCAGCAAAGGTCATGCCGGCGCCCAGGCGATAACGATCATATACCGGCGTCATGGCAAAATCGCCGCGCTCTGCGAAATAGGCGCGGCGGCGCCCCTTAAATGCGCGCGCGGGGTCGGCGCCCGCCTCAGGCAGCCGCGCAAGCTTCACCGGCGCCCGCTTTCCCGATACGCGAACACGCCAGGTCAACAGCTCAATCGGCGTGTGATCGGGCACGTAATGATAAAGCTCGCGATAGCGAGCCTTGAATCGGCTGATGAATCCGTCCTCTTGCATCGCGCTGAGGTCAACCGGCAGCGGCGCCTGGATCTCGTGCAGTTGCCCTTGAAAGCGCCCGTCCACTTGGCGCTCGATCAACGTCTCCTCTTTGGGGATGCCGGCCGCGCGCAGCATGCGCCGCCCGCCCGCTTCCATCTCTTCGAACAAGTCGCCAACAGCGCGCCAGTCAGCGCTCGCCAACATGGTCGGATAGGAACGCGAATAATCGAAGGCGACCGGCGCAATCAGCAAGCCAATCGCCGAAGCCACGCCCGCGCCCGGCGCGACTATCACCTCAGCGACCCCCAGTATCTCCGCCACCCCGGCCGCATGGACCGGTCCCGCGCCGCCGAAGCAGATCATGGCGTAATCACGCGGGTCGCGCCCGTTCTCCAAGATGTGGATGCGCGCCGCCGCCGCCATATTCTCATTCACCAATTGATGGATGGCGGCCGCCGTCTGGACGATGCTCCAATCGAAGGCTCTCGCCAGCGGTTCCAGCGCCCGCGCCGCCGCCGATTCATCCAGCGCCATCGCGCCGCCCAGGAAGTAATCCGGGTTCAAAAAACCCAAGATTAAATCGGCATCGGTCACCGTCGGCCGCGCGCCGCCGAAGCCATAACAGGCCGGTCCCGGATCCGAGCCAGCGCTCTGTGGTCCCACCTTGAGCAAGCCCAGGCTGTCCACCCAGGCGATGCTGCCCCCGCCAGCGCCACTCTCGAGGATATTCACCGTCGGGAATTGCAAAGGATAACCGCTGCCTTTGGTGAAACGGTGCACACGGGCGACCTCCAGATTGGATGCGGCCGCCGGCGCCCCTTCGTGAATCAAGGCGACTTTCGCCGTCGTCCCGCCCATATCGAAGGAGATTAAATCTTGATGGCTCGCCAACCCGCCGTAATAAGCGGCGGCGAGCGCCCCAGCCGCCGGACCCGATTCCACCAGGCGGATCGGCTGCGACCGCGCGCTCCCCGCCAGCGCCGAACTGCCCGATGACAGCATCAAATAAAAGTTGCCGCCGAATCCCGATTCCGCCAGCCGATCGTCCAGCGTCTTCAAATAACGCGCCATCAGCGGCAGCGTATAGGCGTTGGCGACGGTGGTCGATGTCCGCTCATATTCTCGGATCTCGGGCGCGATATCACTTGATAAGCTCAAGGGGATCTCGGGCCAAGCCGCGCCTACAATCTCGGCGATTCGCCTTTCGTTTTGCGGATTGCGATAAGCATGCAAACAAGCGATGGCGATCGCCTCCACGCCCGCGCGCTTAAAGTCGGCTACGGCGCGCAAAACATCTTTTTCGCAAACCGGTTCCAGCACCCGGCCATCGCGGTCGATCCGCTCCCTGACGCCGCGGCGCAAATATCGCGGGCTCAGCGGCGGCGGATACTGCAAGAACAGATCATAAATCGCATAACGCTGCTCGCTGCGCATCTCCAAAATATCGCGGAATCCGGCCGTGGCAAGGGCGCCGACGAGCGCGCCCTTATGCTCGATGAGCGTATTCGCGACCAGCGTCGTCCCGTGATACACATTCAGCAGCGAATCATGACTCAGCCCACGCTCACGGAGAAATGTCGCCAAGCCAGCCAGCGCCCCGACTTCCGGATTGTCCGCCGTCGTCAGCGCCTTGAATATCTCAAGTTCGCCGCTTTCCCGATTCAGCAGCGCGAAATCAGTGAAGGTGCCGCCGATGTCAAATCCCAGCTCGTAGCTCATTTCTATCCTCAACCGCGGGATTCCGCTACCTGTGGCTGATGCGCGGATCCAGCTGTGTGTAAAGCAGATCCACAATGGTGTTGGACACCACGAAGATCACCGCGATCACCAGCGCCGCGCCGATGACCGCGTAAAAGTCAAACGAAAGCACAGAATCCACCGCGTAGCGCCCCAGCCCGGGCCAGGTGAAAACCACCTCGACCAGCACCGCGCCGCTCAAAAGAAATCCGATTTGAATGCCCAGCATCGTCACCACCGGGATCAGCGCGTTGCGAAAGGCATGGCTTACGACAATACGATTTTCGCGCAGCCCCTTCGCCCGCGCTGTCCGCACGTAGGGCTTCGTCAGCGTTTCCAGCATGCCGCTGCGGGTGAAACGGGCGCCAACCGCCAGGCGTCCCAATGCCAGAGCCGCCACCGGCAGCGCCAAATGCCGCAAGCTCATCCAAAAAACATCCCATTGACCAGCGAGCAAACTGTCGACCGTGTACAAGCCAGTTGTGAATGGCGGCGGCGCGATCAGCGTGTGCAAGCGCCCTTCCAGCGGGAACAGATCCAGCCATTTGGCGAATATCAACTGCAAGACCAGCGCCAGCACAAACGGCGGAATCGCCATGCCGATGACGACAAAAGCGCGGATCAGCCAATCCAGCGCCGTGCCCGCTTTAACCGCCGCGATCATACCCAGCCCCACGCTAAAGATGACGATGACCACACCGGAAAATATCGCCAACTCCAGCGTCGCCGGAAAACGCAGCTTCAAATCATCGCTGACCGCCCGCCTCGTCAATAGTGATTTGCCCAGATCGCCGCGCGCCAAGCCCGATATATAGGTGATGAACTGTTCGTGAAAGGGGCGATCCAAGCCCAGCTCCCGGCGGATCTTCTCAATCTGCTCGGGGCGGGCATCGGTGCCGGCCGCCACCGCCGCCGGGTCAGCCGGCAGCACTTGCGTCACCACGAACAAAATCACCGCCATGCCAAACAGCTTGAGCGCCAGCGTCAGCAGGCGCTCCAGAATCAGCTTGCCCATGGGCAATTCAGAAGCTCCGCGGACGAAAGGCAACAGATGTGGAACACGGTAGGGGCGTCTCGCTGAGACGCCCGCTCATTCGGTGACAATTTGCTGGCGTTTCGGCGCCGCGCGCAGGCGCAGCGGTTCAAACGCCCTACAGTTTTCATTTGCATAGCGCAGGCATTTATTCGGATACGGCGGAACGCCAGGCGCCTTGGCGAAAACGTTCCGTCTTTGAGTTTGGCGCCCGCGCGAGCTAGTTTTCCAGCCAGATATCATGCACGTGCAGATCGCCCGGGAAGCCGTAGGGATCGTACTGATAACCCCGCACCGACGCATGCGTCAGATCGATGTATTGCGACAGCATCACCGGGATGACCACCGCGTCATCAATCAGGATCCGCTGCGCCTCGCAGAGCAGTTCATTGATCCGCGGATCGCCCGGCGCCAAAGTCGGCGCTTCTTCCAGCAGCGCGTCAAATTCGGGATTGTTGTACCAAGCCCAATTGCCGGTGCCGGTATCGATCAATGACGAGTGATTGAGGCGGAAGAGCATCTCGCCCGAATACGGTATCGGAATGTTGAGCCAGTGGCTGCTCATATCATACGCGGTATCGAAATTCCGCTGGGCGTCGATGAAAGTGCCCCAGGGGATGTCATCCAGCACGACTTCAATGCCCAACTCAGCCAGCGCTTCCTGGAAGAGCACAGCCGCGAACCGGCGTGGCTCATTGGCGTGCCGATACGCTTGCCGCAAGGAGAAGCCATCGGCGTAATCCGATTCCGCCAATAGCGCCCGCGCCGCATCCATATCCTGCACCGGCTCAAAGACATCGCAATGACCGATCGTGCCGCTTATCGCAGGCGAGGTCAAGGGCAGCGCCACCCCTTGCATAACCTCGATCATCGCCTCATAGGGATAAGCGCGCATCAGCGCTTGCCGCACTTTTACATCAGCTAGCGGGCCGTCCTGCTTCATGAAGTGGTAGAAACCTTGCAGCGGATTACCCAGGTTGTAGCTGATCGCGTCAGATGTTTCAGCGCGCCGAATATCGGATAAACCCGCCCAGTCTATCAGATGCAGCTCGCCGTCTTCCATCAGCAGCAAGCGCGTCGAGAAATCGAGGCCGTAACGGGCGATGAAGGTCTCTACATGCGGCCCTTCCCAGCCGCCCCAATAATCCTCGAAGGCGGCCATCTCCGTCTGCCGGCCCGGGTCCCAGCGCACGAGTTGATAGGCGCCCGTCCCCACTGCGTTTTCACGGAAGTATTCGCCCGCCATATCGCCGTCCATGTCGTTGGCCGCGATGGCGTCGGCGCTGAGGATCTTGATATGCGGCAAGCCCGCCCAGAACTGGAAATCGGCTGTGCTCAGTTGAATCTCCACCGTCATATCATCGGTCGCGCTGATGTTTGCCACCGGCGCCAGAATAAAGCCCAGATTGCCCAAGCCCAGCGCCTTGTGACGCTCAAGCGATACCACCACATCTTCCGCATCCAAGTGCGAACCATCGTGGAAATGCACGCCTTCACGCAGGGTCAGCGTGTAAGTCAGCGCGTCATCAGAGATTTCCCAGCCGGTCGCCAACCGCGGAACGATTTCTCCATCGCGCGAGTATTGGGTCAAGCCCTCATACATCGCATTGATGACATAACCTTCGGTCTGCGAGATGCCCATCGCCGCTGGGTCAAGCGAGTTGGGCTCGCAGCAACTGCCGAGCACAAAGGCGCCCGTCCAGGTCACATCAGCGCTGACCGGCGCCAGAGCCAGCAACATTAGCGCAATAGCCATAACAAGTTTAAGATTCCGCTTCATTTCAATGTCCTCTCCCGATGGTTGTAAGCGACAGGAAATAGTTTAGCTTGTGTCGCTCCAAATGCTACCCATTTGCCAAACAGCCGTCTCGACGCGCGCCGAACCACTCGTGCAAACCATTGACAGGCCGCGGGCATCAGCGCGGGTGGGATAGATTCGGCTGGTCATCGTGATCTTGTCATTGGCGTAAACCTCTATGACGGAGTTATCCAGATAAATCGTCAGCGCCAAAGTCTCGTCCGCGGCAAGCTTTAGCTGACATTCGCATGGATCAACCGTGACTCCGTCCGCATCGGTAGACGCTTCCCGCAGCAAACGCAAGACGCCAGCGCCAAAATCGTATAACAACTCGGTATGCTGCCCGCCATCAGGACTGCGCCGAAATTGAAGGCAAAATTTCTCACAGTCCGCCAAAACAACCTGCAAGGAGATCTCCAGTCGGTCGCCACTCGCCCCTCCAAGCGCTGAGGTATCCCCAGCCGCAAGCTCGACAGTCTCGCGAAACAGCGTTTCGCCCCGCAGCTGCTTCATTTCAGCCGCTGGTTTGACGCGCAATTCTCCGCCACTGTCCAGCGTGATTTCGCGCGGCAAAGTCAGGCAAGACGCCCAGCCAGCCGCCGCATACTGATCGCGCGGGCGCGCCTCCCGCACCCAGCCCCACATCAGCCAGCGACCGGAAGGATCGCGCAGGCTGTTCGGCGCGTAGAATACATCGCCCCAATCCAGACGCGTCGCTGGTCCATCGGGCTTGAATTCGCGCTCCGCGTATTCCCCCAGCCAGTAGATCGGCCGCCCATGAGGCGAGACGACCAGCATGCGCCGCGCGCCCAAATCCAGGAAGTTGGGGCATTCCCAGTTGATCCCGCTCTCCGCCGGATCACCAATGTAGAGCGGGTTCATGTATTCCCATGCAATCAGATCGGGCGAACGATACAGCAGCGCGACGCCACCCCGCCCTTTGATGCCCGAGCCCAGCAGCATATACCAGCGGCCATCGCCCTCTCTCCACAAAAAGGGATCGCGAAAGCCGATCAGATCCAATCCCTCCGGTATCGCTGGAATCACCGGATTCGCCGGATGTTTGTCCCATGTCAGCATCCCGTCGCTGCTGGTCGCGATGCATTGCGTCTCCTGATCGATCTCCAGCAAGAACTCGTGGTAGTAGCCCTGCGGGATGCGCTGGCGGTCTGAGGGCGGGATATCATCATCAATGCTCCAAAGCGTCATATCGGCGACGCCTGAGTACATCATCGTCGGCAGGCCGTTGTGTATGACAACGCTGCCCGACCAACAACCGGCGCCATCATAGCCGCCGGGGGTCGGCATGATTGCAATCGGGCAATGCTCCCAATGCGCCAGATCGGGGCTGCGCACATGACCCCAGCCCATCGGTCCAAAGTCGGCGATATAGGGATTGTGTTGAAAAAACATATGCCAGTAGCCATCGTGATACACCGGTCCGTTGGGATCGTTGATCCAATTGGCGGCCGTCATCAGATGATAGCGGGGACGCTGCGGATCATCGCCGATCTTGGCGGCGCTTTCGGCGACCGCTTGATTGGCTTCCGCCAGCAATTGCGCGTAGGAGTCAGTCATTATTCATTCCTTGCCCCAAAATCAATCCTTCAGCGCCCCGAACGTGATTCCGCGGTGGAAGCTGCGCTGCGTAATCAGATACAAGATCAATATCGGCGTGAACAGGATGACGGTGGTCGCCGCAATCATATCGTATCTGAACGTGAATCGCCCCATAAAGTCGATGATCCTAACGCTCATCGGCATCAACCATTGCTTGGTGGCGATAACCAGCGGGAAAAAGAAACTGTTCCAAGCCCACATGAATTCGATAAGCGCCAGCGACATAATCGCCGGCCGCGCCAGGGGCATGATGACGTGGCGCAGCACTTGCAGGTCAGACCCGCCGTCAACAACAGCCGCATCAATCAGCGCGCGCGGGATATCTTTGAAAAATGTGGTCATCAGAAACACGCCAAAGGTCAGCCCCAAAGCCGCCTGCGGCAAAATCATCCCGCCGTAAGTGTTCAATAAGCCGAGGTCCTGCAGCAATTGGTAAACCGGAATGAGCACCGAGGTCTCCGAAACCATCAGCCCGGTCAGAACCAGCAGGAATAGCCACTGCTTGCCGACAAAGCGATAAACCGCAAAGCCGTAGCCCGCCAGCACAGATATGACCGTCGTCAATATCATGGACGATGTCGACAAAATCATGCTGTTGTATAGCGCCCCCTTGTACCCTTGCTCATTGAGTATGAAACCGAAATTCTGCCATTGCGGGTCAGTGGGCAGCGTCAAGAAACTCTGAAACAGCTCCCGCGATGTTTTCAGCGCGGCGTTAAACATCAAATAAATCGGAAACAGCGCGATGAAGACAAAGAGCAGCAAGATAACATGGGTGAGGGCGCTTTGAATCATCCTACTCGAATGAAACGAGCGTCTCTTCCGCGGCTGGGCTTTGACCGCCATCTAGTCCTCCTCGTCTTCGGTGACGATCTGCCGGATGACCACCACACTGAGCGCGAGGATGACAATCGTTAATATCGTGCTCATCGTCGCCGCGTAGTTGAACCGCCCTTCGCGCATGCTGTGCCAATAAATGCGCAGCCCAACCACCGTGCTGGCTTCGTTGGGCCCGCCATTGGTGGCCACAAAGATAAGGTCGAAAAACTTCATGGAGCCGATTATTGTGTAAACAAGCACGAAGGTGATGGCATTGCGCAACAGCGGTATCGTGACATAGAAGAATCGTTGCAAAGCGCCGGCGCCATCAATCATGGCCGCATCATAGAGTTCAGGGCTGATGTTTTGCAAGCCCGCCATGAATATCAGCACGCAGAAGCCATAATACGACCAGCTGCCGATCATATTTACCGCGATCAACACAATCGATTCGTCGGCTAGCCACGGACGGCCCGCCAGTCCAATGGTCTCTAGAAGCCAATTAAGCGGGCCAATGCTGGGATCGTAAATCCAGCGCCAAACGATCGCGGCGCAGACAGCCGCTACCGTATGCGGGATGAAGAAGATGCTTGCATAAATCAGACGCGTCCGGCCCCGGCCCGAAAGCAAAACAGCCAGCAGCAAACCCAGCACGACGGGCAAGGCGATACTCAGCAGCACCCAGATGATGTTGTGATATAAGGACTTAAGAAACAGATCGTCCTGAAGCAGCTTGATATAGTTATCGATTCCAACCCAGAAATAATCGCGCGAACGCCCGGTCGGCGAATCGAAAAAGCTCAATACCAGCGCATTCAGAATCGGATAGAAAATCCAAACGCTGAGGTATATCAGCGCCGGAGCAATGAAGATGTAGGGCCTAATATTGAAGCGCGCCATGCCGGCGTCCTTCCGCGGCGAACCGCCGGTGTCTACACGGCTCCCAACCGCCCCCAGGTAGATTTGCGCCGTCAACTGAGCCATGTAGGGGCGTTTCGTTGAAACGCCCGCATCAAGCGAATCTCCCAACGCGGGCGTCTCGAGACGCCCCTACAGCTTCCCAAAATTGGGCAAACCTAATAGGGGCGACACGGGAGCGTAGCGGAATTACATCCGCTCGCCCGGCTCCCAAACCTGCCCGAGTTCCGCAGCCGCTGCCATCTCCTCGTCCATATTGCTGAGGAAGTCTTCTATGCTCAGCTCGCCACCCAGAACACCCTGCACGCCTTGATAAAGCGCGCGCACGACATTCGGCGCCACTGTGGTATGGAAGGCATCGACGTTGAGATCCTGCATCTCCTGCCCGATGCGGAAAGCCTTGCCGATGACCGGATCGACATCGTAAATGCTCCAGTCGATGGGATCCTTTTGGATCGGAATGGCGAAGCCCTCTTCGATCCAAGTCGGCAGCCAGCGCGGGTCGGTCACGAAGTCGATGTATTCGGCGGCCAGATCCGGATCCGAGGCATGCGCCCAGATATAGTATGCCGAGCCCTCCGACATGTGGGTCGCTTGTGGGATGTCGTCGTAAATCGCCGGCATATAGAAGACGTCCAAGGCGCCTTCAGCCATGTTGCCGGAGATGTCATGGATGACCCAGGTGCCAGTCCAGACCGATGTCGCCCGACCGGTATACAACTCCGCCAGAGAATCGCCATAGTGCTTGCCGTTAAATCCCGGCGAGAAGCAATCAGCTTCCACCATCTCAAGCAGTTTCTCCAAAGCATCGACAACTTCTGGCCGGTTCCAGCTGGTGGTTCCGCGCAGTACATCCAAGCCAACTTGCCGCCCACCGGTAAGCGCGACCATGTCGGTGAACATGTTGGCGCCCTGCCAGCCGTCTGGGCTATTGGAGAAGGAAATTGGAATGTAACCAGCCTCGTTGGCGACCGCGCACCAATTGAGTATGTCTTCCCAACTTTGCGGTTCCTCCAAGCCCAGCTCCTCGAAGATCACCGTATTGTAATAGACGTATTCGAGGTCTTGCTCCCAAGGATATGCATAAAGCTTGCCGTTCCACATATTGCGCTCAATCGCCCAATCGGGCAGACGGTCCCACCAGCCGTACTTATCGGCATAAGGCGTCAGATCAAGCAAGTAGCCTTCCTGCGCGTAGGCGGTCAAGCCAGCGCCCGAGGGCCAGGAGTAGAAGACATCAGGCGCGTCGCCGGAGGTCAGCGCCAGCTCAATGGCGTTGCGAATCGGCCAGCCGCCACCAAAGACCGAGCGGTCCATGAAGACATTGGGATGCTCTTCATTCCAAGCGCCGTGAATTACTTCAAGCGCCGGTCCCGCCGCAGTCATGCCGTAGAATTCCCACTGATCCCAAACTTCAAGGAATTGACTATCCTGTGCTGAAACCGCGCCGCTCATTAGCGCCAACAGCGCGAACATGACCGCGAGCTTCTTAATCCAAGACATGTTGATTCTCCTATCAATTGCGCTTAAGGTTTCAATCGATACCGCTGTTTCTTGGCATAGGCTTGCGCTATGCCCACTCAAGACAAATGCCGATTATCACCTCCTTCTCCCTCAGAAGCGTGGCAACAAAGCGCCCGGACCAGGTCTTCGCCTCTTTCCTTGTCTGGGAAGCCGCAGCCGGGTCGCATAGGTCGCGCCGACACTGATTGTCGGGGGCTAGGTTTTGATGGACAAGTTGTTAAAGCTGACCGCGCCCTGATCAACGAAGAGACCAAACATTGTCTCGGACTCTTCGTATATGCGATAAGACATTACAACTTCGTCGTTGACGTAGCATTCCACCAATTGACCATTTCGCAGGATGCGGATCTGATACTTGCCGTCTTCCGGTTCCGAATACAGAAACTGCTCAACCAGCATCGGACGCGCCATATCAGGACCGAGTTCGGGGCTGCCGGGCACCCAAGCTTGCCAGAAAGGTTCCCATTGGATGGGAAAACGCCTGATCGACGCCCGCTTGCGCCCCGGCTCGACCATCAGCAGATGACCTTGATACATATCAGCCGTAGGCTCCAGCAGGATTCCGGCGTTCATCGTATTGGGATCACAGGCGATCTCCACTTCCAGCATCATGTCTGTACGGGCCGTCTTGATATGCGCAAAACCGAATGCGCCGCGGGCGTCGCAGCGCGCGCCGTCCCATAGGCCATCGCCGGGGATCAACTCGTAATCCTGCTCTTTGCTGTAACTCGCCGCGACTTCGTCCGGAAGCTTGCAGGTCAAGCTGCCATCAGGCATCGCGACCATCTCACGCGGAGAGCCGAATTCACCGCCCCAGATGAACTCTTCGTCGTTGCTGCCAAATTTGCGGCGCGGGATCCAGGCGAAGGTGAAGCGGCGCTCGCCGTCCCCCGCCGATTTGGCCGCGTAGAATTTGGAACCGTCAAGCGCGTCAAGCGGCCGCGCTTCCCAGGGCTCCCCCGGCTTTGCCACCCGATAAAGCGTCTTCGCATCGCCGGAGTAGCGTGAAAAGACCAGATAATTGTAGCCGCCAAGACTGAAAGTTTCCGGGCATTCCATGCAATGCGCTTGCTGCGGCGCCCAGAGTGTGCCGCCCAGTTCCCAGTCTTCCAAGTCTTCGGAGTAAGCCACTACCACACAGCCGCGGCGATCTTCCAAGCCTTCCTTCAGGCGCGCGGCGATCAGCATAGCGTAGCAGCCCTTTTCCTCATCGTAATAAACATAGGGGTCGCGCCAATCAGCCGGTTCCCACTCCGATGTATCAGCATGCATGATGGGATTATTAGGATTCTTCCGCCAAGTGATCATGTCATCGCTGGTCGCGTGACAGATTGTCTGCTGAAATTTGGCGTGGTGGCTGTAGCCGGTGTAGAAGAAGTGGAACTTGCCATTGTGGTCGTGTATCGAGCCAGTCCAGATGGCGCCGACATCGGGATCGCCTTCCTGCCCGGGCCCAAAGGCGTTTGGCAGCTCCTCCCAATTAACCAGGTCTTTCGACACGATATGCCCCAAGGTGCAAGCCGCCCGTTCGGGAACTGTCCAGGTATCCGGTGGCGTCGCCAGCAAAAAGATATGCCATTCGCCCTTGTAGTAGAATGGCATGGTATCGCCGACATCGCCTATTTGAGTCTTGTAACCAAACAATCTCATTAGCAGATCCTTCCTTTCTCAGGCAATTTCCGTCGCGTTTATACCAACTTTCGCGCTGCTTGGCAAAAAAGGACGCCTTCGCGCGCTCACTCCAAATTCGCGTGGCGCGCGTTCATCGCCGTTTCTTCAATCCCCTGCGCCGCCTTCAGACGTATGATGATCAAATCGCAGAGCAGACCCAGGCAATGCTCGAAGAGTGAACCCATCACCATTACCGAGTCAATCCCCGTCTGACGCCCGGCTTTGAAATTGCTCGCCGGAATGTAAACCACGGCCGCGGCTTCCTTGGCGATCGGCGACTCATGGTTGCCGCTGAAAGCCGCCAGCTCCGCGTTAGCCGCCCGCGCAATGTCGATATAGCGCAGCAGCGAACCTGTGCGCCCGGAAGACGAGCCGATGAGCAGCAGATCGCCCGCGCCGATGGCTGGCGTCGTCACATCATCGACGACATGTACGCGCAAGCCCAAGTGCATCAGCCGCATGGCGAAGGCGCGCATCTGCAATCCGCTGCGCCCCTTGCCTGCGATGAAGACGCGATTCGCCGAGAGCAACATATCGCAGGCTTTATCAATCCGCGCCGGATCGACCTGCCCCAGGGCGCGCGCAATGTCGGCGATGATGGCGTCAATCAGTTCAGGCGTTTCCATATTCTCGAATCCTCTCGTGGAATTGCTTTGCAATCGCGCGTGGGTCGGCGGCGCCGGCGATGGCTGAGCCAACGATGATCATTTGGGGCTTGAGCGGGAGTATCTGCTTCAATGCGGGCAGCTGGACCCCGCCGGCAATCGCCAACGCGGTCCGCGGCAGCGCCTCTTTCAATGCCGCCAGGTCCGCAAATGGCGAACCCAGCGCCGCCTGCTGATCATGCGCCGTATGCAGGCAGAGCAGATCGCATCCCAAAGCCGCCAACTCTCGCGCTCGCGCGCCTGGTTCAGCGACCTGCATCATATCTACCATCACCTGTTTGCCTCGCTTGCGCGCGCTGCTAAGCGCGCCCGCAATCGTCGCGTCAGCCGCGACCGCCATAACGGTAACGATATCGGCGCCGGCGCCGAAAGCGATATCGGCTTCCGCTTCGCCCGCGTCCATAATCTTCAAATCCGCCACCAGCGTCAGTTGAGGATAAAGGTCTCGAATGCGCCGGACAGCGCCCATCCCCTCGCGGAAGACGAGCGGCGTGCCGACTTCGGCAACGTCAATATATGGCTGCGCAGCGGCCAGAATCTCTAGCGCGGAAGCCAACTCGCCGTCCAGCGCGATTTGCAGTCTTGTCATCGCCAACCAATCTAGTCGTAGGGACTAAAATCGAACACAATACAGTATAGTAGTTCGGCGCCGCAGGCAAAAGGAAGCAAACATGACAGCGAAAATCGTGGTGGTTGGCAGCTTCAATGCCGACTTGGTTTCATATATGGAACGGATGCCGCGCCCGGGCGAGACCGTTCACGGCGAACGCTTCGCCACCGGCGCCGGCGGCAAGGGCTCCAACCAGGCGGTGGCGGCCGCGCGCCTGGGCGCCGATGTTACTTTTATCGGGCGCGTCGGCAATGATGTCTTCGCCGAGCTAGCCTATGAAATCTGGGACGCCGAAGGCATCAACCGCCAATTCGTCAAGCGCGACCGCGATGTCGCGACTGGCGTCGCGCCCATCCTCGTCGATAGCAGCGGCGAGAATATGATCGTCGTCGTGCTGGGCGCCAATCTGCGCCTGCGCCAAAGCGATATAGACGCCGCGCGCGCTGTCATTGCGGAGGCTGATATGCTGCTAATCCAGCGGGAAGTCAATCTCGACATTGTGCCTTACGCCTTGGGGACGGCTAAGGAACTCGGCGTCGCCACGATCCTGAATCCAGCGCCCGCCGACGGCGCGTCACGCGAATCGATCAAGCTGGCTGATTTCCTCACGCCCAACGAAATCGAATTGCAGACGCTCAACGGCGGCGAATTTGCTGATGTCGATTCAGCGGCGCGCAGCCTGCTCACACGCGCCGATCAGACGGCAGTAGTGACTTTGGGCGCGCAGGGCGCGCGCATCGTCACGCCTGCGGAAACGCAGTTGATACCGACATTCGCCGTTGACGCGGTCGATACGACTGGCGCCGGCGACACCTTCAACGCAGCGCTGGCGGTTGGCTTGTCCGAAGGGATGGCGCTGCCGAAAGCCATTCGCTTCGCCAACGCAGCCGCCGCCCTCTGCGTCACCAAACCGGGCGCAGCCGACAGCGCGCCCCGCCGCGAAGATGTCGACGCTCTCTACCTAGGGGCAAAGTAATTGACGCAGGAGGGTCGCGTAGGGCACGTGGACATCGCCCGCCGGTCGCGTAGACACTGACCGCCGACACTGATCGTCAGTCGCCCGAAGTTTCGCGATTTCAAAGTCGGGCGATTCACAGAATCGCCCCTACAACGTCCCATTGTTTCTGGCATGGCTCGCTTTGAACTGCTTTTGTGTCCCCTGTGTTGCCTCATTTACGCTGCGGTGAAGGAACACTGCCAACATGATTGAGTGTTCCATCAGCCCAGAACCCGCTTCAAGTGATCGGCCAGCCGCAGCGCCAGCGCCACTATCGTCAGCGTCGGGTTGGCATAACCGCCGCTCGGGAACACCGCCGAGCCAGCGATGTACAGATTGTCCACACTGTGCAGGCGCGAATGAACATCGACGAGTCCATCTTCGGGCGATGCCGACATGCGCAACGCGCCCATGTGATGATCGCCCGTTTCCAGCGCGCCCTCATCCGGCGGAAATGTCCAGCTCTCCGCGCCGCCGCTGACATCGGTGATCATCTCCTCGCGAACAGCGCCACGATCGCGCAAATAAGCCAGCGTCAGTTCCAGCGCGCGCATGGCGCTATGCTTGTCGATATCGTCAAGCCGCCAGTCAATATGCGCCAGCCGCTGCCCGAAGATTGGATCGACCCGCTCCCGATCCAGCCTGATGCGGCTGTTTTCGTTCGGCCGTTGCTCCCAGTTGAGATTCACAATCGCCGACTTGCCCTCGCCGCGGAAATACAGAATGATGCGAAAATTGCCGATCCGCTCGGCGAGCAGCGTCTGATGCTTGGGCGCGAGCACACCCCAAGCGTTGAACATCAAATACTCGAAGACCAACTCGGGATTGACCAGCGGCTCGACCATGTGTCGGTATTCGCCTGCTTCATTGTCCGGCGCCTTGAGGCGAATCTGCTGCTCGCGGAAGAAGTTGCGGATATCAGAGGCCACCGGCTCATCGAAAACCACGCGCGCCGCATTGGTCAGCAGCGGATGCACCATGAAGCCGCGCCCCAGCATATCGCGCTTGTTGTTGCCCAGATCGCCGGAAAGCTGCAACAAGCGCGCGTTTTCGATGCCGCCGCAAGCCAGAACGGCGCAGCGCGGCCGCACTTGAAATCGCCCGCCCGCGGCAGCCCCTCCCTCCGCCGACGTGACTATGGTCGAGCATTTCAGCGCGCTGACCTGACGCTGATTCTCGTCGGTCTCTATGGTGAGCAGGTGCGCGTTGAAAAGCACAGTGATGTTCTCAGCCTGCGCCAACTCGTCGCGGAACTGCACCTGAAAATCGTGCAGGTTCGCTTCATATTGCGCGCGCATGATCGCGCCTTCGAGTTTATCGCCGGGCAGCGCGTCAAAGGGACGCGCGTAGAGCACGCGCCGCCAAAAGCTCATGTCATCATAATTGAATGGACCAAAATGCCCGAACTCGTGAGCAGCGACATAATAAGGCCTCAGTTCCTCCGGGCTGATGAGCCAGCCGACATCGCGGTAGCCCGGGCGCGCCATCATGTCGGCGGCGTCCAGCGGCCGCGCCCAAAAGCCAAAATGATTCGTAGTGCCGCCATACATATTCAGCCGCGAGCGCTGGGGAAAGTTAGGATCGACTTTAGCCAGGAACTCGCCGACCGTACCCTCGTACAGCGATTGACGCGCTTCAGCCGGCACACTGCGGTCCGCCGGTCCGCCGCTGACCAGCAGGATCACCTTCAGCGAGCTGTTCGCCAGGCGCTGCGCCATAGCGATACCGGCCGCGCCCGCCCCCACAATGCAGATGTCAAAGCCCTGAAGAATCGCGCCTTCCCGCAGTTGATCGGCGTAACAGTACATTGCCCTCTCCTAGGCGCCCCCATCCAGTTTTCGCCGCGCCAGCCAAGCCGCCCCCAGAATCGCGCCATCCTCGCCCAATTCCGAAGCAAGGACTTTCACCCGCGCCGATACCGCCTTGAACGAATAGCCCTTCAGCGACTCGCGCGCCAGCCCCAGCGCGATCTTGCCGCCACCCAGATCAATGCCGATCACCTGGCTCATGCCGGCAACTCCGACTTCAAGGGCGCCAAGCCCTGCAAGTGATCGGCGACGCGCAGCGCCTGCGCGCAAATCGTCAGCGCCGGATTCATCGCCGTCGACGATGGAAAGAAGGACGAATCGACCACATATAGGTTCTCAACATCATGCGTCCGGCAGAAGGGATCGAGCACCGACTCGGCCGGTTCAGCGCCGAAGCGCGCCGTGCCGCATTGATGCGAATTAGTCTCGATGCCGAGTGTCTCTGTGAAGACGAAGCTGTAACCCGCCCGCCGCATCATCCTTACCGCGCGCCGGATCAATTGCTGATGGGCGACGCGATTATTGCGCTTCCAATGCACCCGCACTTCGCCGCCCGCTCCTAGCGAAACGCGATTCTCCGGGTCGGGCAAATCCTCCGACATCACCCACCAATCCATGCTGCGGTTCGCCATTGCCGTCAAGAGCGCCTTCGGCAAGTAAGGCTTCGCCGCCGATAGCATGCCCGCCTGCAATTTGCCCAGCGCCTGAATATTGCCCATCGGCCACTTGAAGTCCTCATCACCGAAATAATAGTCGTTCACCGCCGTCGTCTTCTGGAATACGGTCGGATTGCGCTTGAATGGGGCGACCGCGGTCAAAGCGGTATTGTTATGCATCATATAATTGCGCCCCAGCAAGCCCGATGAATTGGCCAAGCCATCAGGGCGCCGCGCATTCGCCGAGCGCAATAGCAAAATAGCCGAATTCACCGCGCCGCAGGCGACCACGATGCGGTCGGCTGAGACCGTCAGCGTTTCACCGCCCCGATCCACCTCTACGGCGGTCGCGCGTTTCCCGCTCGCGTCGGTTTTGATGCGGCGCGCTTGCGCATTCGTCCAGAGCTCGATATTGCCGCTGTCCAGCGCCGGCCCTAAGAGGCAGATCTCGGCATCGCCTTTGGCATGCACCTTGCAGGGGAAGCCATCGCAGGTCTTGCAGCGGATGCAGCGCCCGCCCGCGCGCAAGTCGATCGCCATCGGCAGGGGGTAGGGATGCAAACCTTGCGCGCGCAGCTTCTCGATTAGCGCGGCAACGTAGGGTTCGTGCGGGACTTCCGGCAGCGGATAGGGTCGCGTGCGCGGCGGTTCGCTGGGGTCGTCGCCAGCGCGGCCATGCACGAAGAACAGCTCCTCGGCGATAGTGTAGTAGGGCTCGAGATCGGCGTAACTGATGGGCCAAGCGGGCGATGTGCCGCCTTCGTGTTCGACCGCGCCGAAGTCTTCAACGCGGAAACGGGGCAAGGCGGCGCCATAAACTTTGGTGTTGCCGCCGACATAATAATGCACGCCCGGCTTGAAGGCGCTGCCACTCGCCTCGTCAATCCAATCTTCGGCCGGCTTGTAGCGATTCTCCTTGAAAATGGCATCGACCTGCCAGTTTTGCGCCTCCTGGGGAAGAAAGTCGCCCCGTTCAAGCAGGAGGATCTTGGCGCCGCTATCGCGCAGAGCGTAGGCCAGCGCCCCGCCGCCCATGCCCGTCCCGATGATGATGAAGTCGTAGCCCGTCATGCCAGCCTAGACTCGCGGCGGCGGGCAATGACGCTGGTAAAACGCATGCTGGCCGCCCCGAACATTCGCAAGCGCGCGTCAATCAGAGGCAAGCGAAGCTCGCTCGCCAATTTTGCCTATTGTACGCCCATGCGGGAAGCCATGCCAGCAGCGATCGCTTCGGGAGTGGTGAATTTCATTGATAGCGCGACAAACCCCCATCCCCCGGCCCCT
>JAPPFH010000020.1 GCA_028875185.1 Chloroflexota bacterium
GGGGGATGGGGTGTAATCGGCGAGGCAGCTTAGCCCAGTACCGGACAAGCCTTACAGTTTTCTCCAGGATAGATGCTTTCGAAGTCTAATTTGGGCCACAAATTTTCGATTTGACCAAACCTGTCCTGTCGTCAGGGAAGGATTTGGGGTGGGGGTCATGAGCTGGCGGCGCGCAGCAGCGGGAGATCGTTGCAATTGCCGCCGGAGACGGTGGCGTCCACGCGCACCCAGATGCCATCAGCCAACTTCCACCAGGGCAGGCCATCGGCGCCGATGCCGCGGGCGATTGGTTCGGCGCTTTCGCGGTAGGCCATGACGGCGATGATGGGCGCTTCGGGATCCGGGCGGGAGCGCATGTTGGCGCCTGCGAGCACTGCGGCAAACTTGCAGGTCGCATCAGCCTCCAGCGCCTCCAGCGGGCTGCCGCCACCCGCCGGCGCTGGCTTCACCACCATAAAGCGATCGAGACTTACACGCGTCTCAAAGGGAAGAGCTTGGACTGGCAAGCTGATTATAGCTTGATAATCGTAGGGCGCGGGCGCTGTCAACGCGCCTGCCCTAACTGTGCCGTCATCAGCTTGTTCCAGCGCAACATGCGCGTATTCGCCGCCGACCAGCGCGAAATCGCCCGCGTTTGTCGAGAGCCGAGCGCGCCCGTCCAAGAGCTGAATAAACATGCCGCTGCTGACCTGCGCCTGCAGCCATGCCGTGCCTCCCAGCGACAGGCGCGCGCCGTTGATGCCAAAACGGCGCGCCGCGTCCGACTTGGACGATTGAAGCAGAATGCCACTTTCGGGCGCGCCTGCGCAGGGCGCGTCGGCGATACCACTGCGAAAATCAAAACGATTCCATGGCAGTCGGAGCGGCGCGGTTTCGGTCTCCGCATCAAGCGGGGGCAAGCGCTCGCTTGGCGCGGTGGCGACCGCCTGGCTGATCCACCCGCGCAGGTCCGGCGTCGCGTAAATCAGCAGCCAGCCGCCGCCGCGAAACCGACCGATCGCTTTCAAGTCGCGGCTGAATGCCAGCCGGGAGATGATGGGCGAGTCGGTACTGGGTTCCGCCCGCAGATTCGCCCCTTGCGCGGCAGTCACTTTGACATCAACGAGGCTCGGTGGCGGTTCATCCTGCGCTAGTGGGAAAAGCGCCACATTGCCAAGAGCCAGCAGCGCAGCGTCCCGCGCCGCCAGATCGTCGCTGGCGTAGGCGGGAAACTGCGCGCGCGCCGCCCCCCAGGTTTCGTCTTCGCTGCTGACGCTGAGCCAGTCGAGATTGGCGATGCCGATGCTGTCACCCGGTTCGTCCAAACGATGAGAGCTTGGCGGCTGGCCCCGCCAGACCGGCGTCACCGTCGTCCCGCCAAGGCATAGCGTTCCCGATTCCTGTTCCGCGCAGTGTTCAACGATATTGTCAAAAGCGGCCGCCTGCAGTGCCGGGCAAGCCGAATCCTGCGCGAAAGCGGCGACAGACATCAGGAGCGCGACAAGCGCGACCACGCTTCTCATTGGCCATCCGCCCGGTTATCGGCCGAGGTCAGCTCATACAGCTCAAGCAAGACGCCGCCCGCGCTTTTGGGATGGACGAAGGCGTAGCGCCTGCCCTCTCGCTCGCGCGGGGCCTCGTTGATCAATTCGCAGCCGGCCGCGCTCAATGCCGCCAGCTTGGCATCCAGATCTGCGACTTCGAGGCAGAGGTGATGCATGCCGGGTCCGCGCTTGGCCAGGTATTTGGCGATGCCGCTATCTTCTGTGGTCGGCTGGATCAACTCAATATGGGCATCGCCCAGGGTCAGAAAGGCGATGTCGACCGCTTCGGCGGGGACGGATTCGATCTCGCCCGCCTGCGCCAGACCGAGGCTTTCGCGCCAGAAGCGCAGAGCGGCGTCCAGATCGTCCACGACAATGGCGAGGTGATTGAGATTGATATCAGTCATGCGCAATCGCTTTTCATTGCAAAGATTTCTTCACCATAGAGGGGCGCGTAGACACAGACCTAAGAAAAAAAGGAAGCGCAGAGATTTCTTTGTTGACCGCATGGAGACGCTAAGTCTTCGCAATTTACCGCTCCCAGTTGAGACAGCGCGCGACGGCTATGTCCCATTGAATGTTATAATAAGAGGCGAATTGCGGAAAGCGTAACGGCGGGAATCGTCGAGGAAGGCAGTAATGGTCCTAAAGGAAATGACACGCCCGCTAAGCCCGGCGCTGACGGAGGAGCACGAGATGCTGCAGGCGGCAGTGCGCGATTTCGCTCAGCGCGAGATCGCTAGCGTTGCCGCCGAATATGATGAATCAGGCGAATTCCCCATCGATACGGTGCGCAAGATGGGCGAAATGGGCTTGATGGGCATTGAGATGCCAGAGGAATACGGCGGCGCCGGCATGGATACCTTGGCGCATGTCTTGACCATGATCGAGATCGCCAAAGCCGACGCCAGCCACAGCACCATCCTCAGCGTCAACAACTCTCTCTATTGCAACGGCATCTTGTGGTTTGGCAGCGAGGCGCAGAAACACGAGTGGATTAGGCCGGTGGCCAGCGGACAAGAGATCGGCGCTTACAGCTTGACCGAGCCGATGTCCGGCAGCGACGCCGGTAATATGGCCAGCCGCGCGGTGTTAAATGAAGCGGGCACGCATTATATCATCAACGGGCGTAAGAGCTGGGTGACCAGCGCGCCCTTCGCCGACCGCATCGTGCTCTTCACCATGACCGCCGCCGAAGAGAAGCATCGCGGCATCACCTGCTTCCTCATCGACGCCAGCCAGCCCGGTTTCAGCCGCGGCAAGACGGAACCCAAGCTCGGCATCCGCGCCAGCGCCACCAGCGAAGTCATATTTGAGAACTACGCTTGCCCGGTGGAGAATGTGCTGGGCGGCGTCGGGCAAGGCTTCAAGATCGCCATGACGGTGCTGGACGCCGGGCGCATCGGCATCGCGGCGCAGGCGCTTGGCATCGCGGAAGCGGCTTACGAAGCGGCGCTGGATTACGCGCGCGAGCGCGAGGCCTTCGGCGCGCCAATCGGCAGCTACCAGATGATCCAGCAGAAGATCGCCGATATGAAGACGCGCATTGAAGCCGGGCGCGCGCTGATCTATCAGACGATCATCGCCAAAGAACGGGCGTTGGCAAACGGCGGACGCTATACGACCGAAGCGACCGTGGCCAAGCTGTTCTGCAGCGAGGCGGCCGCCTACGTCACCGATGAGGCGCTGCAAATCCACGGTGGTATGGGCTACAGCAGAGAGCTGCCGCTCGAACGTTATTACCGCGATGCGCGCATTACGCGGATTTATGAAGGCACAAGCGAGATCCAACGCATGGTGATCGCGCGAAACGAATTGGGGTTGCGATGAGAGCAGCAGTATTAAGCGGACACGGCGGCGCGGAAGTCGTCGAATATGTAGAGGACTTGCCCGTTCCCGAACCGCGGATGGGCGAAATACGAATCAAGATCGCGGCGGCGGCGCTGAATCGGCTGGATCTCTGGGTGCGCGCTGGCTGGCGGGGCTTGGGGCTGAACTTTCCCCATGTCATCTGCGCGGATGGCGCCGGCACGGTTGATGCCGTTGGCGAGGGCGTGACCGCTTTCGCGCCCGGCGACCGCGTCTGCATCGATCCTACTATCGTGCAGCCCGATGATCCGGCGCTGTACAGCGGGCTGGAAAACCAGACAAATATCGCCATCCTGGGCGAGCATCACAGTGGCGCAGCGGCTGAGTATATCGTCTTGCCAGCGCGCAACTTGATGCGGATGCCCGACGAATTCGATTTCGGCGAGGCGGCCGCGGTCGGGCTGGTCGGCGTGACCGCCTGGCATTCGCTCTTCACGCGCGGCGGCTTGCGCGCGGGCGAATCGGCGCTGATCGTTGGCGCGGGCGGCGGCGTCAACAGCATCAGCATCCAGATCGCCAAACTGGCGGGCGCGACAGTTTATGTTGTCGGCAGCGATGCCGAGAAATGCGCGCAAGCGGAAGAGATAGGCGCCGATGTGACGATCAATCGCGAGGAGGACCCGCAGTGGTCGCGCGCGCTCTACAAGCTGACGAACCGGCGCGGCGTCGATATCGTAGTCGATAACGTTGGCGCGGCGACCTTGGGTCAAAGCATGCGCGCATGCCGCATCGGCGGGCGGATTCTAATCGTAGGCGGCACCAGCGGTTACAGTTTCGAGCTGAATGTGGCGCAGCTATTCGCGCGGCATATCTCGCTTATCGGCAGCACAATGGGACCGCATCGCGATTATATCGCCTTCATGGAGCAGGTCTTCGCCGGGCGGATCAAAGCCGTAATCGGCGCTCGTCTGCCGCTGAGCGAGGCGCGGCGGGCGCAGGGCATTTTGGAAAACAATGAGGTCTTTGGCAAGGTGGTGTTGGAGGTTTAACCCCCCATCCGCCAACCCCTTCCCCCATAAGGAGGGAGGACAGGACAGGTTTGGTCTAATCGAAAATTATGGCTTAAGTTAGACTTAGAAAGCATCTATCCTGGAGAAAACTGTAGGGGCGACCCAGTGGGTCGCCCGAAATAGCCCAAGAAAACACGTAATTTGCGACGAAATTCTGTCCGCCGCAAAACTGTCCTGTCGTCAGCCACAAGGAGGGAAGTGGCGCAACACATTGTGGGCTGGGCAATCGAAGTCCCTCCCTCATTTTGGGAGAGGGATTTAGGGTGGAGGGCGCTGTGTCAGATGCGCTTTGACGGATCCGATATCTATCAGTTGCCAAGCCGCCTGGGTTTGCCGAGCTTGGCGCAAGCGGCGCGCGCGGTCGGCGTGATGAGCGTCCTAGAGATAAGCGCCTATTACCCGCAGCGGCGCGTGCGTCATTCGGTCGCGCGGGCTATTGAGTATCAGTTGGGCGAGATTGCGCTGCAAGTCGCTTACGAAGGCGTGCGGCTGGGCGCGCTCCCGCGCATCGCCCTGGACGAAACACGCATGGATTCGCTGAACGCCGTGCTGCTGGCTTCCAAGTTTCGGTCGCTGAGCGATCAGCCGGGCCTGTCTTATGACGAGCGTTGCCTCTGGCTGATTCAAGGGGCGGCTGGAGCGCATATTCACGCGGTCATGGTCGCGCCTGATCGACCGGAACCACCCTATTCGACCATTGTCAATGCGATCGACGGCTACCTGCCGGAAGCGATACGAGAGATACCGTTGAGGTGAGCGCAATGTGTGAAGAATGGCAAGAAGTTGAGGTCAAGCTGTATACGCCCGATTTGAACGCGGTCAAAAAATCGCTGGAAGCGGCGAAAGCCATACCGCTGTCTCTGCGCGAATTCGAGAAGAACATTCGCTATGACCGCCCCGATGGCTCGCTGACGGCGGCGGGCATCGTGCTGCGGCTGCGGCGTGATCGCGCGACTCGGCTGACGTACAAGGCGGATGCGAGCATTGAGCGCGGCATCGTCAGTCGCTTTGAGGCGGAGGTTGAGGTATTCGACTTCGATTCGATGGACATGATCTTGAAGCGGCTGGGTTATGAGGTGGCGCTAATCTACGAGAAATATCGGACGGCTTACACTTTCGAGGGCTCGTATATTGTGCTGGATGAGCTGCCTTATGGGAATTTCACCGAAATCGAGGGTGATGAGACGATGATTGAACTGGTGATTGAGGCGCTGGGTTTGGTCGCGTGCCGACGGATGGTCGGGAGTTATGTCGATATTTTCTTAGATGTGAAGGCGCGCTTGGGGCTGGATGCGCGCGACTGTACGTTTGAGACGTTTAGGGGCGTGGATGTACAGGAACTGATTTGACCACCGAGGACGCCGAGTTTATTGAGTTCACCGAGAAAAATTTGAAAACGCGCCGTAATCCCAAAGTCATCATCGTCGAATTCTGTAGGGGCGAGCCGGTGGCACGCCCACGCTTTGCCTAGATTGCTGGTAAGTATTGACAGGAAAAACTTGGTACACCTTCTGTGACGCTGTAGCAGATTTCTGAATCGCGGGCGACCCAATGCCGCGCGTAGGTCGCGTAGACACTGACCGCCGACACTGCGGTTCAGTAGCCCCTACATTTTACGGCGCCTTCCGCCTATACTTGAGCGCTGTTTTCTCGCTCTGCCCGGAACCCAACGCCAGGCGATGGTGTTACAATGAGCGGAGACTATGGACCACATCAACGCACACGCCATCACCCCTGAGGGAGACCGCGCATGACCACCAGCCCGAAGATTGAGCAGCTGCGCGCCAAACGCCGCCAGAGCCAGCAGGGCGGCGGCGACGCCCGCATCCAGCGGCAGCATGACAAAGGCAAGAAAACTGCGCGCGAACGGCTCGATATTCTGCTTGATCCCGGCACATTCCGCGAAGTCGACGCTTTTGTGCATCATCACAACAACAAATTCGGGCTCGAGCGCAACAAGCCGCTGAGCGACAGCGTCGTCACCGGTTGGGGCACCGTTGACGGACGGCTGGTTTACGTTTATTCGCAAGATTTCACCGTCATGGGCGGCAGCTTGAGCGAGGCGCACGCAGCCAAGATCATCAAAATCATGGCGATGGCGGTCAAGGTGGGCGCGCCCGTTATCGGCTTGAACGACAGCGGCGGCGCCCGCATCCAGGAAGGCGTCGAGAGCCTGGGCGGTTACGCCGATATTTTCCTGCAGAACACGCTGGCGAGCGGGGTCATCCCCCAGATCAGCGTCATCATGGGACCCTGCGCCGGTGGCGCCGTATACAGCCCGGCGCTGACCGACTTCATCATCATGGTCAGAGACAGCAGTTATATGTTCATCACTGGTCCCGATGTGGTCAAGCAGGTGCTCAACGAAGACGTGACCTTTGAGGGGCTGGGCGGCGCATCGGTGCATAGCAGCCAAAGCGGCGTCTGTCATTTTGTCGCCGATGACGAGACCCAGGCGCTGACCCTTGCGCGCGAGCTTTTGAGCTATCTGCCGCAGAATAATATGGAAGATCCGCCGCCGCTGCCCGCGACCGATGACCCGCTGCGCACCGAATCGGCGCTGGATACCATCGTGCCGGAGAATCCTAACCAGCCCTACGACATCAAAAAGGTCATTGAGTTGATCGTCGATGACGGACATTTCTTCGAGGCGCACGAGGATTTCGCCGCCAATATCGTGGTTGGTTACGCCCGTCTGGGCGGCCAGGCGGTCGGCATCGTCGCCAATCAACCGATGGTGCTGGCTGGCGTACTCGATATCAAGGCAAGCGTCAAAGCCGCGCGATTCGTGCGCACTTGCGATGCGTTTAATGTGCCGATCATCACCTTCGTCGATGTGCCCGGTTACCTGCCCGGCGCCGACCAGGAACATAACGGCATCATCATGAGCGGGGCGAAGCTGCTCTTCGCTTTCTGTGAAGCGACCGTGCCAAAGCTGACGGTGACCACGCGCAAGTCTTATGGCGGCGCCTACTGCGTCATGAACAGCAAACATATCCGCGCCGATCTCAACATCGCCTGGCCCACGGCCGAAATCGCGGTGATGGGACCGGAAGGCGCGGTCGAAATCATCTACCGGCGCGAACTGCAAGAGGCGGAGGACCCGGCGGCGCGTAAACAGGAGCTGGCGGAGGAGTATCGCGAGACCTTCGCCAACCCTTATATCGCCGCCAGCCGCGGCTTCATTGATGACATTATCGAGCCGCACAATACGCGCCCACGCTTGATCAACGCGCTGCAGGTCTTCACAAACAAGCGCGATGAGAATCTGCCGAAGAAGCACGGGAATATCCCGCTATAAGACTGGTTGAATTACCAGATGCGCCGAGCCCTTTTCCCACCCCATCCCCCGGCCCCTTCCCCAGCAAGCTAGGGAAGGGGAGCGCAGCTAAAGGAGTTGAATACTTGCAGACAGGCCCATTCAACAAGATCTTAATCGCCAATCGCGGCGAGATTGCGGTGCGCATCATCCGCGCGGCGCGCGACCTGGGCATTCCGACGGTAGCGGTCTACTCCGATGTCGACCGTAAAGCGCTGCACGTGCGTTATGCCGATGAGGCGGTGCATATCGGTGGCCCGCGGCCCGCGGAGAGTTACCTGCGCATGGACAAGCTGATCGAGGTAGCGCGGCGAACAGGCGCGGAAGCCATCCACCCGGGATATGGTTTCCTGGCGGAGAACGCCGAATTCGCGCAGCAAGTGATGGACGAAGGCATCGTCTGGATTGGACCGTCGCCGAGCGCCATCGCGACCATGGGCGACAAGCAAGCGGCGCGCACGGCGGTCAGGCGCAAGGGCGTGCCGCTGATACCGGGCACCGAAGCGGGCTTGCCTGATGACGAATTGATTCATGCCGCCAAGCGCGTCGGCTTCCCGGTGTTGATCAAGGCGGTGGCCGGCGGCGGCGGCAAAGGCATGCGCCCGGTGGAGCGCGAGGAGGACTTCGCCGAATCGCTGGCGACGGCGCGCCGGGAAGCCGAGAGCGCCTTCGGCAATGGGGATGTCTATGTCGAAAAGCTGCTGCTCGGCGCGCGCCATATCGAGTTTCAGATTCTGGCCGACGCGCATGGCAATACGATTCATCTTGGCGAGCGCGAGTGTTCCATTCAGCGCCGCCATCAGAAATTGGTGGAGGAAGCGCCCAGCGTCTTCGTCGACCGCGAGCTGCGCGAGAAGATGGGGACGATGGCTATCGCGGCGGCGGAATCGGTGGGCTACATCAACGCCGGCACCATCGAGTGCATGGTCGACCGCGACAAGAATTATTACTTTCTTGAGATGAACACGCGCTTGCAGGTCGAGCATCCGGTGACCGAGCTGGTGACCGGCATCGACCTGGCGAAAGAGCAAATTCGCATCGCGCGCGGCCGGCGGATGGGACCGACCGAAAGCCTGCTGGAGCCAAAGGGATGGGCGATTGAATGCCGCATCAATGCTGAAGATCCTTACAATAACTTCATGCCATCGACCGGGACGATTAGCACACAGATTCTGCCGACCGGTCCGGGTGTGCGCGTCGACGGCGGCGTGTATTCCGGCTCGGAGATCACGCCCTATTACGACAGCCTGATCGCCAAGCTAATCACCTGGGGCGAGACGCGCTCGGAAGCGATGCTGCGGATGCGGCGGGCGCTGGCGGAATACCGCATCATGGGCTTGAAGCACAATATCCCCTTTCACATCAATCTCTTAAACAGCATCAGTTTCATCGCCGGGCAATTTGACACCACCTTCGTCGAACGGCGCTTCAATATGAATACCTACGAGCAGGATCCGACAGCGAGTGATTTGGAGACGGTGGCGATCGCGGCGACGCTCTATGCGCATCGTCAGCGGCAGCTGGCGTCGCAAGTGGTGGCGCCAGCCGAGCGCGACGCCAGCAACTGGAAATGGATGGGGCGCTTCGAGAGGATGCACCGATGAAGTACCTCACCATCATTAACGATCGCCGCTTCGAGATTGAAGTCGATAATGACGGGCGCGTCCTGATCGATGGCCAAGAACGCGATGTCGACTTCCTCAACCTGGGCGGCTCGCTTTTTTCCCTTATCACTGAGAACAAGTCCTTTGAAGCGGTTATAGACGATGACGAAGGGCGCATCGACGTGATGATGCGCGGGCGCCTGTTTGAAGCGCAAGTGCTCGATGAGCGCGCGATGCTGCTAATGCAGCGCCGCGGCGGCTTGACCGTCAGCTCGGGCGAAGTGCACGCGCCGATGCCCGGGCTCATCGTCGAGGTGGCCGCTGCGCTGGGCGTGGAGGTGGCCAAGGGGCAAACGGTGATCATCCTCGAATCGATGAAGATGCAGAACGAATTGAAGTCTCCAATCGACGGCTTGGTGCGCGCCATTCACGCGGAAGCCGGTCAAGCGGTGGACAAGAATGATCTGCTCGTAGAGATCAAGGCGCCGGCGGAAGCCGAGCAAACCTAGATTGCGATTCGCGACTTATCCCAATACGACTCTCTTGTAATTCCAAACATGATACACTTTGGTTAATGTGGGCTACATGCTGTTTACGTCATGCTAGCGCGTGAAAATAGAAAATATTCATAATGAGGAGACTGAATAATGCGAGTATTTGCCATGCTGCTGATTGCGACGCTGGCTGTCTCCAGCTTCAGCGCAATGCTGGCCCAAGATGATCTCTGTCCAGTTGGTCTGCCTGAACGGCCTGCGCTGTCACGTCATATTGAGCAGGCGGACATTCTAAACGGCAGCCTCAGCTTTGACGAAGCGCTTGACCATGGCGAGGAATTGTTCACTGTTCTGTTTAACGTCTGCGATGGCCAAGGCAGACCAGCGACTACCGGCGGCGTCACAGCCAGGGAGCCGGACGAGATGGCCTTTAGTCGCGTCTCCGCGCCGGATTCAAATTCATGCTTCAGTTGTCACAATCAGCCGCGCGCAGGCGGCGGCGCAGAGTTTGTCGGCAACGTTTTCTTGCTGGCGCAGCACGCCGACCCGGTACTGGAAACAACCTCAATGATGTCGAGCAATCACAGGAATCCGCTCGGCATGTTCGGCGCCGGACCGATCGAAATGCTCGCGCGCGAGATGACCACCGACCTGCAGGCGCTGCGGAAGTCCGCTTTAGCCGAGGCTCGGGAACAAGACAGTTTGGCGACGGTGACTTTAGTGACAAAGGGGATCAACTTTGGCGAATTGACGATGGCGCCCGATGGCGCGCAGGACTCCAGCGGCATTGAAGGCGTGGATCACGACCTGATTATCAAACCGTTTCATCAATCGGGCACGAAGGTATCTCTGCGGCAATTCTCCGCCAACGCCATGAACCAGCATCACGGCATGCAGGCAGAGGAGCGCTTTGATCTCAATCCTGACATTCTGGATCCTGACTTTGACCAGGATGGTGTCACGCGCGAGCTCACTATCGGCGACATCACAGCGGTGACTCTTTTCCAAGCAGCGCTGGCGACGCCCGGTCGTGTTCTGCCGGACGATCCCGAGCGGCGGGCGGATGCCGTTCGCGGCGAAGAGATTTTTGACCGGATCGGCTGCGCAAGCTGTCACGTGCCGGCGCTGACTTTGGAATCGCGCTTTTTTTCTGATCCGAACCCATTCAATCCCGCCAATACGATGACCGACATGTCGCAGACTGTCAGTTTTGACATGACCCTTGATGGTCCCCAGCCACGGCTGGAGCGCAGTGGCGAGGGGGCGATCGTGCGCGCCTTTACAGACTTGAAGCGTCACAGCCTCTGCGATCCGGCTGATCAACCCGACGCCATTCGTTTCTTCTGCAACGAATCGTTGCGCGATAGCCGGCCGGACGTAGCCGGGCGCCACGGCAGCGAGTTTTTCCTAACGCGGAAGCTTTGGGATGTCGGCAGTTCGGCGCCTTATGGACATCGCGGCGATCTGACAACAGTTTCGGAAGCGATACTGATGCACGGCGGCGAGGGGCGCGCGTCCCGCGATGCCTTCAATGAGTTGATATTTGCCGATCAACGGGCGGTAGTGGAGTTTTTGCTATCGCTTCAGGTGCTGCCAGAGGCGGACTCGTAACGTCAAGGCGCATAAGCAGACATACGACAGCAGGCTTTTCCCACGTTGATACCGCGTCTGGGCTCGGGTAGAGCCGACCCATTTTTTGCGGCAACGGCCTGACAGTCGTGTAAATCAATGGCGTCTTCATTTTCTTGAATGTGGAAAAACCCTATAATCAGTATTGTTCTTTCAGGCGATGCCAAATGCCAAATTGACTATGCGGATTCCGAACAGACTTCCCCGCTGGCTGGACGCGCTGTGGCTGGCGCTGCTGGCCGTTTACATCGTTGCGGGCGCATTGATAGCGCCGTTCCACGGCGATGAATCCACACTTGTCTTCATGGGGAGGGATTATCACTATCTGTTCGTGCAAGGCGATCTGTCGGAGGTTTTATACGACAAAACCAAGTCACGGGGCCGCGGCGAGCAGCGACTGCGCCTGGAGAACGGCACGATCTCCAAGACGATATACGGCTGGCTGGCTTGGAATCTCGGTTATGGACTTGACGACTTCAACCAGCCCTGGAACTGGGGCGAAGATTACGAGTCAAACCTCCGCTCCAATCGCGCGCCAGGCGAGCGACTGCTCGGGTTAGCGCGCCTGGCGTCCGCGCTTCAATTGGCGCTGGCGGTCCTCGCCTTCTTCAAATTCGTGGAAATAACGCTGAACCGACCGACCGCGTATCTGGCGAGCGCGCTCCTCGCATTGCATCCCAATGTGCTGATCAACGGTCGGCGAGCCATGATGGAAGGCAGTCATCTGCTTGGGCTGATGCTCTTGCTGCTGGCGAGCGCCTGGCTGCTGCGCGAGCGCAAGTGGTATGCCTACCCCGTTCTCGGCGCCGGTATGGGCTTGGCTGTGGCCGCGAAACATCCGAACGCGCTGATAGCGGCGCTGGCTTTTCTAGTGGTCTTGATAGCGACATTGCGGGATGCAAGACCGCGCGAAAAGCGGGGAGTGAGCGGAGGTAAGAAGTGGCTCTCCTTCTTGTCTATGCCAATTGCGGCGGCGCTCGTATTCATTCCGCTCAACCCAGCCTGGTGGTCGGCGCCACTTGAATTGCCCGCGCTTATCATCGAATCGCGGGCGGATTTGCTGCGGGCGCAGGTGGGATTGTTCGGCGGCTACAATACTTTCGAAGATGGCATATTCGGTTTTTTCCGTTTTGTCTTCGCGGCTGAGCATCAATATTTTGAAGTGGCGCGCTGGGCGGAATTCGATGCGATCACCGAACAAATCAGCGCATACGAAAGCTCTGGTATGGTGGGCGGCTTAATCGGCGGCACGAATCTCTTCGGCATTGTATGCCTGGCGCTGGCGGCATTTGGCGCGCTTAATCTGGCTCGCAATTCGAATATAACGAGCGACAACCGCATCCTGCTGCTGACATGGATGGGCGGAGCGGCTTTGGTGACTTTGGCGGTTACGCCGCTGCCTTGGGCGCGTTATTATCTGCCGCTGGCGCCGGCGCTCGTCATACTCGTCTCCCATAGCATCTTCGTTCTGATATCCGCAATGAGGAACCGTTTCAACAGCAGAGCCGATGGCATCAACATATTGGATTGAAGAATCGCTGGCGGGGCTGTTCCCGACCCTGTGGATGTTCTTTGGCGTCGGTTTGCCTTGGGCATTCGCGGCGCTTTCGAGGCGAGATTGGCGCTCGCGGGCATTGATTGGCGCGGTCGCGCTGGCGCTGGGTCCAGCCTGGTTGACGGCTTGGATGCTGGTTCTCGGCGTTGTCGGCGCCCAATTGGATACGCGGCTGCTGACAGCCGAATGGATCCTGCTCGGCAGCGTTGTCATCGCTGGTCTAGGCGGCTTGATCGCCTGGCGCAAACGAGGCATGGACGCGGGATCTGCGCCGCCAGCGCCAGCATTCGCATTTGACGAAAAACTTATCATTGCCCTCATCGTTATTGCCGTCATCGCGCGCTGGATACACACTGCATTCTGGCCCTTCACCGCTTACGATGCCTTGTGGGTATTCGGATACCAGGGGCGGCTGTTCTTTCTAGAGGGCAATATCCCCAACGCGCTGGACTACTACCCGCCTTTCTTGTCGCTGCAATTCGCTTATGCGCAAACGCTGATCAGCGCGATTAACGATCATGCCGCCCGCATGGTTATACCGATGCTGCATATCGGCAGCATCCTCGCCGCTTATCTGCTGGGCGAGCGCTTGGCGCGGCGCCGCGTCGGGCTATTCGCCGCCGCGCTATGGAGCTTGCACCCGTATGTCGGTCAATGGGCGGTGATCGGCGATCTCGAGATTCCACTGACTTTCAGCCTCACGCTGGGCGCCGTCTTTCTCCTGCGCGCCTGGCTCGATGGAGATGACTCGGACGAGCGGCGGCGCGAGGCGCTGCTTGCGGGCATCATGCTCGGCATTGCCATGTTCACCAAGCCGACGGCGGGTGCTTTCATCTGGGGCGTTCTGCTGCTGCTCGCGGTCGACCTGGTCCTCAAGCGATTTGAGTTTCGCCGCTGGCGGCCGCGCTTCCTCGTGGCTCTATGGACGGGGCTGGCCAGCATTCCACTGGGCGCGGCTTGGTATTTGCGCAATTTGGCTTTGGGACACGAAGTCATCACCCTGCCGAAGGCATTCTGGCTAACGCGGGCGCTGCGCAGCGGCGATTATCTGGCGCCGCTGGCGCTGGCAGCGTTTCTCGTCTGGTTTGCGTTGGCAATTCAACTCCCGCTGAACCGGCGCCAGCGCGTTCTTGGCGCGATCGGACTGTTGCTGCTGCTGGCGGGCCTGCTCGCTTCCAATCCGATGCTCTTCCCCGAGCGCGTTGATCCGCCGGAGAGCGCCATCAGACCGGCGGAGGCCGCCTTGATCGCCGCAGGCTTCGCAGTATGCGGATTCAGCCTGCGCGGGCGCTTCCGCAAAGCCGGTGGAGGAGCAGCATTTCCGCGCAATTGTGCCGCAGGCGGCTGGGCGCTTCTGCTGGCGCTGCCCTATTTCGTCACCTTCTTTTATTCGTACAGTTATCACTATCGCCTGGGCTTCGCGATTCTGCCCCTGCTCTTCTTGCCCTCGGCGATGGTCCTTGCCAGCTTGCTGGCAAGCGAGCGAATTCAGGGTTGGAGCCGGCTCGCGCGGCGCGGATATTATCTGGCGCTATGCTGCCTGAGCCTGCCCGGCATAGCGGCGGTGGCTTTCAATGTCAGCTGGTCTTCAATGTGGCTTGCGCGCGATGCATTGGACAGCGACATCAAGAAGTATCAAGTCTTCAATCCGTCGCTGATGGAAGTCGTATTCGAGCTGGAAGACTATATCAGCGAAACAGAAGAGCCGCCTATTGTGCTGGCGCCGGGGGAAGAGCGATTGCCCTTTTTCTATCCGAGAATGCAGATCATCGACCAGCCCGTGACTACGCTGGCGGAATACGAAGCCTTGGAAGCGACGCATTTCATCTACGGGGCGAAGGCGCGCGACGCGTATTGGCTAGCCGGGCTAAATCCACGGGATACGCAGATGATTGCGGCGCTAGGTCGGATTGACCTGTTTGAGAGCGTGCGGGAACACTTCGATGGTCATATCAGCTATGAATTATACGCGGCGCGCGCTGCCGGCAGCCGGCGCGCCTTGCCTGTGGATTATACAGCGGGCAAGCAGAACAGGATTGTCATCGTCTTCGATGAACGAATCCGATTGCGCGTTCACGGCGCCTATCCGCCGTCGATCTTTGAGAAGACGCCGATTACCCTGGAATTAATCTGGCAAGCGCTGCAGCCGCTGGAAGGTCCGCTGGAATTCACGCTGCGCTTTGTAAATGCCGATACGCGGGAGGTCGCTTTCCAGTGGAACCTGCCGACAGCCGCGCATCGTCATGGCGAATATTCGGCGACATTTTGGGAGATCGATGAATATGTCGTTGATCATCATATTTTGCGCCTGGACGATGACGCGCCGATACCGCGCCGGGGTCAACATTATGTATTCTCGATCGGGGCTTGGGATCCATTGGCGGAGCGCTATTTGCCGGTGTCGATAGACGGCGAGCCCGCCGGCGAATTCTACCAACTGCCTGGCAAGCACCAACTGCGGACTTGACTCAGCGCAGGACCAGGAGCGAATCAGAAAACAGACGCTGGGAGGCGCGCTTGTTGAAGCGCGTCCAGGCGCTGTTGAATTGCGCGCGCAAGCCAATGAGTTCAGCGTCGCGCGCGCCGATATAGCTATCGCGGATCGCGCGCTGCTCGTCCGTCAGACCGTCAAGATCATTGACGTATTCGATGAAAACCGCGATGTCGTTGATTCTTCCCAGGATCTCCTGCATCGCTTTCACCTGCGCCAAAAATGTCGCGGAGGAAGAGCCCAGAATCGGCTGAAAGAACTCCAGCGCGTAACGCAGTTGTTTGTACTCCACGCGCAGGGCGTGCAGAGTTGCGTCATCCGCCGCCGGCAGCACCGCGTCGTAGGCTTTGACGCGAGCGAGGCCTGCGTGCAAAAGCAGCGGCAGCACGTGACGCAACTGATGCGGCGTCTCCTCCTGTTTTACTTTGCGGGCGCCGCGCCCGGCACGTTTGGTCAGCCGCCGAAAGCGCCGGACGAAACGGGCGTAACGCTTGGAATCAAAGTGCTTGTTCAGTCGAATGCGAGAAGCGCTGCGGCGTTCTTCGAGGGTAGCGACCACGCTATCAAGCGCATCACGGGACTCGAGCGGCAGTTCAGCGCCAAATACCTGCATATCCAGTATCAAGACATCAAGATCGCGGATGGCGCCCAAGGCGCGCGCGATTTCACGCAATCCGCGCTCGTATTCAGCCACAGTCTTGCGCCGATAATGAGGACCGATGAGGTTGAACAAGCTGCGCATCCGGCGGATGGCGACCCGCATCTGATGCACTGACTCAATATCGTCGCCGGTTCGGCTGCCGGCTTCATGGCTCAGCATCCGGCGGAGTTGGCGTGCGAAGATCTTGCGCCCCGCCTCGGCAATTGGATCGGTGGGGAGAATCGCCGTATTCTTTTTCCGCTTGTTGTCGTCGGTGGTCATGTAAATTGCTCGTTTTCCACTGTAATGTTCTAACTTCACTATATCGCGGATTTCAATAGAGCACTGCCACCGTTCTAAGTCTTTAAGATAATATTAATGAATGGTCAAATGCGCGGCGAATTTCTTAACATTCGCGCCACGGCAACGATGAATATATTGCCCCGAATTCAGCGACAAAGCGGTGCTATACTTTGCCTTAATGCGGTGGGAGGCTGGGGGACTTTTACCGTTCTTTACCACCGAGAACACCGAGAACAATGAGGGCGCCGAGAAAAGGCTTTGACAAGACTTATCGTAAATGACTCCGTGATTTCAATGGAGAAACTTAGCTCGTGACGAATAGAGTGGTCTTCATCACCGGCGCGTCGAGCGGGATTGGGCGGGCGGCGGCGCTGGAATTTGCGCGCGCGGGTTACGCTGTCTGCGGGGTGGCGCGGCGGGCGGAACGGCTTGAATCCTTGCGCGCCGAGATTGCCGCCCTGCCATCGCCACGGGGCGATTTCATGGCTGTGGCGGGCGATGTCCGCGATTCGGCGCAGGTGGAAGCGGCCGTGGCGCAGACTATCGAGCGCTTCGGGCGGCTTGACGTGCTGGTCGCCAATGCGGGCGTCGGGCATCATGGAACGGTGGTCGACGGGGAATGGAATCACCTGGCGGCGGTGCTGCGGACCAACATCGATGGCGCGCTGCACAGCATCCGCGCCGCGGTACCGGCGATGCGGGAGCGCGGCGGCGGGCGAATTCTGATCATTTCATCGGTGGTCGCCGGGGTGCACACGCCCTTCACTGCGACTTACGCCGCCAGTAAAGCTTTCGTCTCCAGCCTGGCGGGGTCGCTTCGGCTCGAATTGGAGGACGAGCATATCACCGTGACTGATGTCCTGGTCGGGCGGACCTTAACGGAGTTCAATCAGAATCGCTTGGGCGCCAGCGGGGATAATCAAGGCGGACTGCCGACTTTGAGCGCCGATGAGGTAGCGCTTGCGCTTGTTAATGCGGCCGAGCGAAAGCGGCGGCATGTGATTATGACGCTATTCGATCGCCTGGTCCTGGCTGGCGGCGCGCTCGCGCCCGGGCTGATGGCGCGTTTGGCGAAGCGACAGTATAAGCCAGCAGCGAGCGAATAGCGTGAAAGGCGACAGTTGTGGCCAAAATCAAGAAGCTCAATTCGATGCGGCTGCTCGATGCCCAGTCGATTCGTTACGAAGTTCATCTTTACGACAAGTCGATCCGCGATGCGCGGCAAGTGGCCGACGCGGTCGGAGTCGATGCTGACGAGGTTTTCAAGACCTTGGTTGCGGCGGCGCCAGCGGCGAAAAAGCCGGTGTTAGTGATGCTGCCGGCGAACACGACGCTGAACCTCAAGCGGCTGGCGAAGGCTGCTGGCGCGAAGAAGATGGCGCTGGCGGCGCATGCCGAAGCCGAGACGTTGACTGGGTTGCAGGTGGGCGGCATCAGCGCGCTCGCCCTGCGGCAGAATAAGTGGACCATTTATCTGGATCGGCGGGCGGAGGCGCTGGATAACATCGTCATCAGCGCCGGGCAGCGTGGTGTTCAACTGCGCCTTGAAACTGGGGCATTAATTGCAATGCTGGGCTGCAAGCTGGTTGATGTGGCGGACGCTTGAACGGGACCTTCAGCGGGAGAGGATGCGGGCGAGGTCAAAGTATTCTGGCGTGATTTGTCGCGTGCGGGCGGTGGCTTCAGCCAGGGGCACCGGCATTTGCTCGCGCCCAACGCGGGCGACCATCACACCGGTCTCGCCAGCGAGCAGCAATTCGATCGCGTAGACGCCCATACGGGTGGCCAAGAGCCGATCAAAAGCGGTCGGGCTGCCGCCGCGCTGGGTATGCCCGAGGATCGTGAGACGGATCTCGAAGCCGATATGTTTCTGCTCGAGGTAATGCGCGAGCGCCGGTCCTAGATATGGGGCGCCTTCAGCGAGAACGGCGATCGCGTGAGTCTTGCCGCGAATGTAGGCGTCTTCCAGCGAGACGGCGATTTCCTTCATGGTGACGCCGTTCTCCGGCGTGACCACGATGTCGGCGCCGCCGAGGATGCCAGCCATCACCGCGAGATATCCGCAGTCACGCCCCATCACTTCCACAACAAAGGCGCGATTATGCGATGTGGCGGTATCGCGCAGCCGGTCGACAGCGTCCAAGATCGTATTCAACGCGGTGTCGACGCCGATGCTGGTATCGGTGCCCCAGATATCGTTGTCGATGCTGGCGGGCACGCCGATGACTGGCACGCCCATTTTATGCAGCGCCAAGGCGCCGCGCAGGCTGCCATCGCCGCCGATGACGATGACGCCGTCGATGCCGTATTCATTGAGCCGGCGCCGTCCTTTGCGCTGGCCCTGCGCCGTTTTGAATTCTTCGCTGCGCGCGGTCTGCAAGACGGTGCCGCCGCGCTGCAAGATACCGCTGACCTCGCGGCTGCTCAAAAGCGCCATATCGCCAGCCAGCAAGCCCTGGTAGGCTTGGCGGATGCCATAAACTTCGACGCCCTTATCCAATCCGGCGCGCACAACAGCGCGGACAGCCGCGTTCATGCCGGGCGCGTCGCCACCGCTGGTGATGACGGCGATGCGTTTCACTCTACTACTCTCCAAGCCAGCCAATTGCCCGTAGCGTCACGACAATTGGCGCGGCGCCAGCAGAATCCATCCCGCGTATTCTATACAGTTTTGCCTTCGTCTTCAAACTTGCCGGGGGAAGGAAGTGGTGAATGTTGCGGATATAGCGTCAATTTCCCCCACCCCAAACCCCTCCCCCAAGATGAGGGAGGGGCTTCAAAACCTGCGGATTTGCTGGAAGACTCCCCTTCCCTCGTTCTGGGGGCAAGGGGCCGGGGGATGGGGGTTTGCTTTGCATATCGTCGATATTCACCACTCCCGGGGGGCTCGTCATGACGCAAGCGACAAATTGATTCACCACAGAGGAAGGGAGGCAACAGCGAGAACACAGAGCTATATCAAGTTGCGCGGCGAAAATGCCATGCGTTTGGAATTCATATCTTTTTGCGCCAGCGGTATTCGCGCGCGCAAACGGAAATCGAGTTGCCGAGTTAATCCTCGTCATCGTCGATATCGATGAGCTTGGCGTCTCCGATGATTTCGACCAGTTCGTTGCGGAGCGCGTCGCAGATGTCTGTCGTTTGCTCGGGGAAATCCAACTGAGTGGAATCACCGGCGCGGACGACGACGATGCGGAATCGATCGCGTCCGGGGTATGAGACCAATGTGTTATGGATATGCCGCAGCTTTCGCCGATCGACGTCCGGGTCGTCCGAAGTCACCAGCTTTACCGAGATCGCGCGCGGCGCCTTTTGTTTCGCTTTCTCTTCACCGGGCAGCGCCAGGTGACTGTCGCCGTTGACCCATTCGGGATCGTCCACAGGCTCGTCTTTACGACCGTCTGCGCTGGCGGCCGGGAAGCCATCCGCCGAACTGTCCGCAACATCATACTCAGGCGGTTCAGGCGGCAATTCGTCGATGCTCGGTGGCGGGGGGCTTTCCAGCGCCGCCAGAATTCCGTCGGGGGGCTTGTCGTCCGCCTGCGCCCAGGCGGGCTCAACATCATGACGCGCCTCTGGCATCTCGTCATCGCTTGCAGCGGCCGTGAATTCGGGCTCTAGCCGATCGGCGATGATCTGCGGATCGCCGCGGCTTTCGTCGTAGCGCCCGCTGATCAACACGATTTCGCCTTCCTCCAAGCTGCCGGCTGTTTCCGGCGCTGCCCCTTTGCGCTTGGCGATTGTATCCAGCGCCTGGGCATAGACTCGCGGAAAGAACACCACCTCGATGACGCCGGCGCTGTCGTGCCAGTCCTCCAGGCTGAGCACCGCCATCATGTCGCCCTTGCGGGTGGTGACCTTGCGCAAGGCGGTCACTTCACCGGCGACGCGCACGGCTTCGGGCTTGGTCAACGATGGGCTTTTGAGATCGGCGATCTTATGCAGATTCAGCTTTTCGAGCGCATGCCGATGCCGGTCTACCGGACGTCCGCTAAGGTAAAAGCCGAGCAGTTCCTTTTCCCATTTCAGCAGTTGGCGATGCGGGAGTTCTTTCAGTTGCTTCAGCCTTTGCAGTTTTCCTTCGACGATCCCGGTCGCGCCGCCGAACATGAAATTCATGCGGTTTTCTTTTTCTTCATGATACGACGCGCTGTATCGAATGATTTCATCTAAGGCGGCGACAAGCGTTGCTCGCGAGCCAAACGATTCCATCGCTCCTACTTTGACCAGACTCTCGACCGAACGTTTTCCGACTTCGCGCAAATCAATTCGTTGACAGAAATCCTCAAGGCTGCTGAACGGCGCCTCGCCGCGCGCGTTGATTAAGTCCTGAAGGGCGCGCGCGCCGGCGTTCTTGATCGCGCCCAGCCCGAAGCGGATCGCGCGCCCGCCGTCGTCCGTCGTTTCGATATCGAAATCCAATTGACTGCGATTGACGTCAGGCGGGGCAATGGGGATGTTCAGACGGCGGCATTCTTCCAAAAAGGTCGAAACTTTGGCGAGGTCGTCGCGCTGCACGCTGAGCAGGGCGGTCATATATTCTTCCGAATAGTGGCATTTTAAGTAGGCGGTTTGCACGGTGATGACGGCATAATCGGCGGCGTGGGCTTTGTTGAAGCCGTAATCGGCGAAGAATTCGATCATATCAAAGATGTCTTCGGCGGTATCCTCATCGATGCCGTTTTGAGGACCGCGCTCCATGAAGATAGCCTTGTGCTTGTTCAGCTCCTCCGGCAGTTTCTTGGAGACGGCTTTGCGCATCAAATCGGCTTCGCCCAATTCATAATCGAATAGCGCGCCGGCGATCTCCATGATCTGCTCTTGATAGACGCAGATGCCATAAGTTTCCGCCAGGATGGGCGCGAGCTTGGGGTGCAGCGTGGTAATTTCTTCTTCACCGTGCATGCGGCGGCAATATTGGGGGATGAATTCCATGGGGCCGGGGCGATAGAGCGAAATGGCGGCGACGATGTTTTCAAAGACGCGGGGCTTCATTTGGCGCAGCATCTGCTGCATGCCGCCCGATTCCACTTGGAAAACGCCGATGGTATTGCCTTCGCTAATCATGCGGAAGGCGTCATCGAGCATGGCGCGCTGTTCGTCGCTTCGTACATCTTCATGTCGATAGGGAATGCTGTCGAACGTGTAGTCGATACCGCGGTGGCGCGCGATAAGCTCGCAGGCTTTGCGCATGACGGTGAGCGTCGACAAGCCCAGGAAGTCCACCTTGAGCAAGCCGATATATTCGGCGGTCTCCATTGGGAATTGCGTGACCGCGCTTAGCGCTCCACCGGATGGATCTTTACCCGCGATGCGATGCAGCGGCACAAGGTCGACCAAGGGTCGGTCGGCAATGATGACGCCGGCGGCATGGGTAGAGGCGTGGCGGGTCATGCCTTGGAGCTCGATAGCGGTGTCAATCACGCGCTGCAACTCGTCATCGCCATTGTAGAGATCAAGCAATTCCGGATTGCCGTCGACATATTCGCGGATTTTCTTCTGGCGCGCCTCTTGCGGAATCATGGCGGCGGCGCGGTTGATCAATCCGAGATCAACATCGAGGGCGCGCCCGACATCACGGACGGCGGCTTTGGCGCCCATGGTGCCGAATGTGATGATGGCGGCGACCTTGTCCTCGCCGTATTTTTGGGCGGCGTAAGCGATCATCTCGCCGCGGCGATCATCGGGATAATCGAGATCGATATCCGGCATGGTAATGCGCCCCGGGTTAAGGAAGCGCTCGAATAGCAAGCCGTTTTGAATCGGGTCGATATTGGTGATGCCGAGGCTGTAGGCGACCAGACTGGCGGCGCCCGATCCGCGCACGTTCCACCAGATATCGGCTTGGCGGGCGAATTCGCAAAGGTCCCAAACGATAAGAAAATAGGCGTCGAAACCCATGCTGTGGATGATGTTGAGCTCGCGTTCGATTCGCTCGCTGAAGACGCGGTCGGCGCGCCAGTCGGCGTCAAAGCGCCATTCCATGCCCATCTCGATCAAGTGGCGCAGGTAGCTGTGTTCATCGAAACCCTCGGGCGCCGGGAAAGCCGGCAAGTGATAACCTTTGGGCGCGAGGTCGATATCAGTCATATCGGCGATCTTTAGCGAGTTGGCGAAGGCTTCGTCGATTAAATCGGAAGGCAGCGTCTTAAAGCCAGCGCGCATTTCATCAGCGGACTTGAGGAAGTAGCTGTTAAATGGCTCCATTTTCATCCGATCCAGCTCGGATTTGAGTGAGCTGGTCTGAATGCAGAGGAGCGTGTCGTGCGCGTCGGCATCATCTTTGTTGACATAATGCACGTCATTGGTGGCGAGAAGCTGCGCGGCGCTGTGAGCGCTGCGCCGATATTCGCAGAGCCAGCGGTTCAGCTCGCTCAGCGCCGGGATATCGTGGCTCTGCAATTCAAGGAAGAAGTTCTCGACGCCGAATACATCCTGATACCAGCCGATTTGTTGGCGCGCGGCGCGATCGTCCCCGCTGGTAACCAGCCGCGGTATTTCGGCGGCCAGGCAGCCGCTGGTCGCGATGAGTCCTTCGGCGTGCGCCGCCAGGAAATCTTTGTCGATTCGCGGTCGGTAGTAGAAGCCTTCGAGCTGCGAGGCCGAAGCGATCTTGAGCAGGTTTTGGTAGCCGGTCATATTCTTCGCCAGCAGCAGCAAGTGATGCGGGCTGCGGTCAAGGCGCGGATCGCGATCAGTCATGCCGCGGCGCGCGAGATAGCCCTCCATACCGATGACGGGTGTGATGTCTGCCTCTTGGCAGGCGCGATAGAAATCCAGAACGCCGAACATGACGCCGTGATCGGTGATGCCGAGCGCGGGCATTTCCAATTGGCGCGCGCGCTCGACAAGCGTCTCAATCCGGCTCTGCCCATCAAGCAGGGAGAACTCGCTATGGACGTGAAGATGGACAAAATCGCTTGTCATGATGTCGAAATCCGCGCGCGTCGATATGGGTTTCAAATGATGAAGGACAGACGTATTATAGCATTCGATGGACTGGCAGGTTTGCGGAAATCATTATGTTTGAAAAAACTGATGCGACAGCTAAGGGCGAGTCACCGCCTCGCCCCTACGATTAAAGGTTTGTGTTGAGGTACTCCTTGCTTTTGCCGACAGTTACATCACTAGGTTCTGTTGATATTTTGATATTGGCATTTTCATAGATGCGTATAATGG
>JAPPFH010000021.1 GCA_028875185.1 Chloroflexota bacterium
CCGGACATATTCCACCGAGACCCTCACCACTTCACTCTGATACTAAACACCTAGTCATAAAGACCCAATTCCTCTGCCTCGGCGACCATCTGGTCAAGGATTGCCTCGCGTTCCCGGTCAATTCGCTCCTTATATTCGACAAGGTCTTCCATGCGAATACGGCGATGGCGTCCTACCAGCCGGAATGGAATCCGCTTCTTTTCCAGAAGACCTATAAGATAGGGTCGGGAGACGTTCAATATGTCCGCCGCCTCCATCGTGGTGAGCTCGGCATGTAGTGGGAAGACTATGACCCCATGTCCCGCAGCCATCGCCTCCAACATTTTGCGGATGATCGCCAATGACGCGGTCGGCAAGACTACCGATTCGTAACCTTCCGCGAATGTCAGATGTACTGTGTGAGACTTATGTTCACGCAGCAAGGGTATAATCCTGGAGGACGCTGTTCTGGCCAACTCAACATCTGATTCGCTGGGAGGTAAAAGCCTTTGCGCTTCCATCGTTCACTCCTTTCGTATGCATCATAAGCCTACCACGCAAACGCAACAAACGCAATAAGTGAAATATACGGGTGTGGTGAATGTGTTGATATATCCCTCGTTTCCCCCACCCTAAATCCCTCCCCGGCGGGTCAGTGTCTACTCGACCCCAAAATGAGGGAGGGACTTCAAAAGCCCGTAACTCCTTGAAAATCTCCCCTTCCCTCCTTGTGGGGGCAAGTTCAATTAGTATACTCTCTCAACTATGTGTCTAGTTTTTCGGGACCGCTACATGGGAGGATTAATCACCAACCATGAAAATCACTCAAATCGAAACCGTCCAATGGAAAGCCTACCCGCGTCTGCTCGTCGTTCGCGTGCACACTGACGGCGGCATCATCGGCTTGGGCGAAACGGTGGACAAAGTCCCTGGCGCAAAAGCGGCGCTGCACGGCACGATCGCCCCCCTGGTCCTCGGGCAGGACCCGCTCGATATCGAGGGGCTCTGGCGCTTCGTGATGGACAATATCATGTACCATGGCTACGCCGGGGCCGAGACGCGCGCCCTCTCCGCCTTTGAGGTCGCGTTATGGGACATCATGGGAAAACGCTACGACGCCCCGCTCTATCACCTGCTCGGCGGGAAGACGCGCGACGAAATCCCCACCTACAACACCTGCCTCAGCTTTGGCGCGATACGCGATTACGAAGCCTGGCATGAAGACGCCGGCGCTCTGGCGCGCAGCTTGATTGCCGACGAAATCACCGCCTTGAAAATCTGGCCCTTCGACCGGTTCAGCGAGCGCAGCTTCGGCCAGCGGATCACGCTGGCGGAAATCGACTTGGGCTTGATACCGGTCAAGCAAATCCGCGACGCTGTCGGCGATCAGATGGAGATCGGCATCGAATGCCACTTTCGCTGGAATCGCGTCTCGATGGAGCGCATCGCCCGCGCCCTCGAGCCATACAATATCCTCTTCCTTGAAGATGTCATGCCCGCCGTCTACCCCGATGAGATCAAAACGCTCGCCGACCGGACCAGCATCCCCATCGTCGGCTCGGAGCTGTTGATGACGCGCTGGCAGCTGCGCGAATGGCTGGTGAAGCAGGTCTCGCAGATCGTCATGACCGACCCGGTCTGGAATGGCGGCATCGCCGAGACGCGCAAGATCGCGGCGCTGGCCGAGACCTTCGGCATTCCGCTGGCGCTGCACAATGTCGCTGGTCCCATATGCCACGCCGCCTGCATGCACCTCGGCGCCCATATCCCCAATCTCTTCTATGTCGAATCGGCGCGCGCCTTTTATCGCGAAGTTTTCCCCGCGCTCAGCGAGTTGTCGCCCACCGTCGCCGATGGCCATTTGGATATCCCAGAGGGGCCGGGCTTGGGCGTCAAGCTGCTCGATTCGGCTTTGGAGCGCGCTGATATTATGCGTGAAGTCTCGGAAGGCGAGGGCTTGGCTAGCGGGCGCCGCGCTATGGGCGATCATTGGGCGGTCGAGGAAATCCGCTGAGGTTTAGGCAAACAAGAAGCCCTCGCCGTATGTGACGAGGGTTCGCGCAAATTAGAAGTTCACGCTAATGATTCTTCGGCTTTTCATTCTCATTTCGCTTTCGCAGATATCGATACAGCAGATAGATCAACAGGATCGACCCGAGCAGATAGACAAATGGGAGAACGTTAATCAGAGCTGTCATCCAGAAGCTTGGCTCTGAGGTCACATGTGATATGACGTCATCCATCAGCTGCTCCAACTTACTAATCCTGATATGTTTTCCTGCATCAGCACAGGTCAGAGTAGGAAATCCGCTGAGATTGAGGAAACCGCCAGCCCCCACCAATAGATGAGGGCCTATAGTATGCCAGCCTATGTACGCTTCCGGAGGTGTTTTCGGCCCCGTAGTTGGGACAGATAGTAATACAGAACAACTAAAAGCGGGGCAACTATAGGGAAAGCGAGGAGTAGAATCAACGCCAAGATGCGCACAACCCCCTCTCTTTCCTTACGACAGATCAGGGCAAAAGCCAAGACCGAAGGCGTCAACATCCCCATCGTCCAAATTACCATATGCTGGATGGACGGTCCCAAATCATTCAGCATCTGCGCCTCCTCCTATTAAATGCTGACCGAGCCCGGGCAAGTGTCAGCGTGGTCCCAGAAGAAACCGAATGTCCAATAGCGCACAGTGTATCTGGCGGTCGCACCTTACACTTTATTACATAATAATAACTGCACTATGCTTTGTCAATAAAATTTGTTTATATTACACAAGTGGTTGCGGCTCGAACGCTATTCCGATGTAGCGAACGCCAAACTTATTCAGAAAAAGGGCTGGCTGGCGGAAGGCGGGCTATGGGCGACCACTGGGCGGTCGAAGATATTCGCTGAAGCTCCCCTTGCAAATACTGTCCAATAACACAAGTTGAAAAACATTCGAATCCGCGTTAGAATGCAGCGCAGTCGGCGGCCGCCTGGCTCAGACGCGGGTGCCGGTCCGGTGAATGTTCGGTCTCAACAGGCAATCAGCCTGAGACGATTGTACACAAGTAATCCTTGGAGGATCTTCGATATGAGAAAGTTACTTCGTTTAATCCCGGTGCTGCTTCTGGCGCTGGGTGTCATGATCGCCGGCATCGGCGGCGTCGGCGCGCAAGACCAGTTGACCTTCAGCATGGTCAGCCACGGCGGTATTGGCAATCCCTTCTGGGTCGTGGTTATCAAGGGTATGGAAGATGCCTGCGCCTTGCTAAATGCGGACTGCGCCTGGCTGGCGGACCCCGTTGACAGCATTGACGATATGGCTGGTTATTGGGACGACGCCTTGGCGCGCAACAACGACGGCATCGGCACGACCGTTCCGAATCCGGAAGTTATCCGCGATGGCGTGAATCGGGCGGCGGAAGCTGGCCTCCCGGTAATCGTCTTCAACACGGCTGACCCGAACGCGGGCACGATGGACGCGCTGCCGACGCTCTTCTACATCGGCGCGAACGAGTTCCTCGGCGGCCGCTCCAACGCCAACGCTGTGCTTGACGCAGCTGATGCCGCGGGCGTGGAAATCGCCAGAGCCGTCTGCCCGATCCAGGAAGTTGGTCACAGTGGCTTGGAAGCCCGTTGCGCTGGCGTCCGCTCAGTATTTGAAGAAGCGGGCATCCCGCTGGACGGCTTGACCATCAGCAACGATGTCACCCAATCGGCTGGCGTCTTCGCCGATTACTTCAACGCCAACCCGGAGACCAACGCCGTCTTCAGCCTGGGACCCAACCCGGCCAGCGCGCTGAATCTCTACATCCAAGAAGCTGGCGTAATGGCTGGCGAGATCTTCGCCACCACGCACGACACCAGCGCCGAGATCTATGAGATGATTCAGAATGGCTACCTGATCCAGGCGATCGACCAGCAGCCTTACCTGCAAGGCTTCGAGACGATCATGTGGCTCTACCTGAACAGCCAGTTCAAGATGGCGCCGGGCGGCGATATTCTGACCGGTCCTGGCATCATCGACGGCAGCAACGTCGATGCCATCATTGAGCTGACCGCTCAAGGCTATCGCTAAGCCGAAATCGGCTGTCTCTGTGGATGGGGAATCTTTCCCCATCCACTTCGCTGTTCTTTTGTGTTTGCCCCGGAGGGGAGTGGTGAATTTCATTGATAGCGCGACAAACCCCCATCCCCCGGCCCCTTGCCCCCACAAGGAGGGAAGGGGAGTTTTTCAAGGAATTATGGGCTTTTGAAGTCCCTCCCTCATTTTGGGGGAGGGATTTAGGGTGGGGGGAAACGAGGGATATATCAACACATTCACCACACCCCCGGAGCGCGTCGCTGGCTCAACTGAAAAAGCCCGATATAATCTTGATAATCAATTAGTCATATTCGAGTGATTGCTTATGATGCAAGCATACTTTGAAGGCAAACGCGAAGCCTCAAACATCGGCGCGCTCGTCACAGTTCTGTCCTTCGGTTTTGCGATCCTGGGCCTCGCCATTGCTTACGGCACATACTTCGGCTGGATTCCTTTAGGCGAGCGCGCCAATATACTGCGCTGGAGCCAGGGCTTAAACACAGTCGAAATCATTGTCACCGTGGCCAGTCTGGTCTACGCGGTCTGCTTCGCCCGCACCTTGGTTGGGCTGTCGCGGCGCGAACAGTCGAGCCTGCGCTGGTCCCAGTGGATGTTTTTTGTCACCATCATGATCGGCGCCGCGATTCTGCTAAGCGTCGCGATCCCGGTCGGCTTGAAGTTCTCGCTTTTGCTGGGCGAAGTGACTGACCTGCGGCTGACAGTCAGCGAAGATGCCGGCGGCTTGGCGGCGATCGCCTTGTCAGCAGGCGAGGCTCTGATCAGCATCAGCCTTTTCATCATCGCGCTCGTGGCGCTGTTGGCGCTGCTGGTATTCTTGATCCCGCCCCTGGAAGCATTGCGCGATCGTCCGGGCATAAGCATGATCGTCTCGCCGCCGCGCAAATTCATCCAGGCGGTTCTCATCGTGCTCGGCGTCGGCGTGATCGGTTTCTTGGTCGCCGGGGCGGCAGTCGTGCCGGATTTTCCGGGCCAAACGACGATTCGTGATGCGGAAAATCATCGGCTGCTTGCCGGGCTGCTCTTTTTCTTGCCTGGCTTCATCGGCTATCGAATCGTCCGTCAGGTGGAAGAACAATCGGATGAATTGCGGCGGGCGGTCGCTTTGACGCCGGGCAAATTTATCCGCGCCGAATTGGCGAAGTCACCGAGCGCCGGCGCCATCATCGGCTTTATCGCCATATTCATGGGCTTCACGATGGCGACTGATCTCTTCCTCGAACCAAGTTCGGTCGCGTCTTTCCTCAGCAACGTGGCGACAAAGGGCGTCATCGCCATCGGCGTCACCTACCTGATGATCTCGGGCGAGTTCGATTTGTCGGTTGGTTCGATCCTGGGCGTCACGGCGCTTTCGTTTATGAATTTCATGACCCACGGCGCGCCCGTATTCGGCGTGGTCGGTCCCATTCCCGCCGCTTTGCTCGCCATTCTCGTCGCCTTCGTGCTCGGCGCGATCAATGGCGTCCTGCTCATATCCACCCGAATACCATCCTTTATTGTAACCCTCGGAACCATGCTCGCCTTTCGCGCAATCACTTTGGTGGCGATTGCGGGGGGGCGCATTCTGCGCTATAGCGACCACCACACCGAGCTCCCAGTTATCGGCATCAGCAACATCGTCTTCCTGGTGCTGGCGGTTATCGGCTTGGCGCTAGTCGCCTTCACTGCATATCGCGTATTGCCCGTATTATTTCGCGGGGCGGCGCAGGCTTGGTCCATCCGCGCGAACAACGGCGATTTCGGCACTAGCGGCGCCATTGCGCGCGGCATCGTTTTCATCCTGGTCTCGCTGATTCTGCTCGCCATCGTTGTCTGGCTGGTTGCTGTGCTCTCCTACCACGGCAGCGCCAGCGGCGGGCAAATTGTCGAAGTCGGCTACTTCGACCTGTTTAACGGGCGCGTGTTGGCGATCGGCGAGGAGGGTGACTTCTTCCACATGCAGATCCCGCGCAACGCCAATGTGCGCTTGGCGATTGTGTGGTGGTTCATCTTTGTCGTCATCTTCCACATCGTGCTGACCAGCACATCATTCGGCAACAGCATCTTCGCTACGGGCGGCAACGAAGGGGCGGCGCGCGCGCAAGGCGTCAATGTCGATCGCGTCAAGCTGCAGAATTTCGTCATCGTGGCGCTTTTGACCGGCATCGCCGCCATCTACGAAACCGCGCGGAACCCAGGCGTCGACCCGCTCAAAGGCACTGGCTGGGAGCTGGAAGTCATCGCGATGACGGTGATCGGCGGCGCCTTGCTGACTGGCGGTTACGGCAGCGTGGTTGGCTCGCTGCTTGGCGCGCTGATCTTCGGCATGCTGCAGACCGGTTTGGTATTGGTCGGGATCGAATCGCGCTTATTCTCCGGCACTATCGGCGTCATCATCATCGCGGCGGTCGTCCTCAATACTCTGGTTCGCGGCGCGCGGCAGAATTAGCCGCTTCGCTCGACTCCTCTTCCTTAGCTCGCTGGGGCGCGGGGGATGGGGTGGCAAAGAAAACAGGGGCGAGGCGGCGCTTCGCCCGCGAATGCAACTTTAGACTTAGAAAGCGTCAATCATGGAATATAAGCAAAAAAATGATAACGCCTTGGTGGATATGATCGATATCCACAAGTATTTCGGCAGCGTACAAGTCTTGCGCGGCATCGACTTTCACGTCGATCGCCAAGAGATCGTGGGCTTGCTTGGCGATAATGGCGCTGGCAAATCGACCCTAATCAAAGTATTGACCGGCTACCACTCGCTGACGCGCGGGCAGATCTTCTTCGATGACGCGGCGGTGAGAATCCATTCGCCCCACGACGCGCGCGAGTTGGGGATTGAAACGGTGCATCAGGATCTGGCGCTGGTTCCGCTGATGAGCATTGCCCGAAATTTCTGGCTCGGGCAAGAGCCCTTTTACGAAGTTGGTCCTTTCCGTTTCCTCGACAAAAAGAAAATGGCGAGCGAATCAATTCAGGCGCTGGCTGATGTAGGCATTCATATCCGCGATTCTGAGGAGACGGTCGGCAATATGTCCGGCGGCGAGCGGCAATCCGTCGCCATCGGCCGCGCCGTTTACTTCGGCAAAAAACTCTTGATTCTTGACGAACCAACATCGGCGCTGTCTGTTGGCGAGACGCAGAAAGTGCTCGATTACACCATCGCCGCCAAAGAAAAGGGCATGAGCGTCATCTTTATCACCCATAATATCCGCCATGTATATGAAGTCGCTGATCGCTTCACGATTATTGAGCGCGGGCATAAACTGGGTGATTTCCACAAGAGCGAAGTGAGCGAAAACGAAGTCGCCGATATGATCGTCACCGGGCAAATACCCGACCGTTTGCGTCTCTATGACGAAGAAAACGGAGATGTAGCATGAATGAGACTCCCCTTCGTCGGCGCCGCTTGCTGTTTCTGGCGCTGGTCGCCGCGTTTGTATTCAGCGCCTGCCGACCCGATGATACGCTGGATATCACCCCCTCGCCCACGCCAACGCCGGAGCCCAGCGCCACGCCCAGTCCCACGCCACCGCCGGCTGACTTCGTCGATCCCTACGATGTCAATCTGGGCATCATGGAACGCCTGATTGCGCTGCTGCCAGACCCGCTGCCCGCAGGCGAGGAAGAGTGGAAGCGGAACTTTGACGAAGGGAACGACGGGGTCAAAAACATCCGCGGCATCCGCAAGCCCGCTGTCGGCCGGGAGATTTACTATTACACGCAGCAAGGCAGCAAGATGAGCCTGAACTTCGCTGTCTTCGAGGACGAGGAAGGGGCGATTGCCGAGTTCGCGCGCAAGCAAGAGCTCCGCTCGTCGCTGGTAAATCTTGCGGAGGACGACGCATTCCGGAAACCCAATTTGCTTGGCGCCGGTCTCTATGGTTCATTTGCGCTCTTCCAGATCGACAATTACTTTGTCGAGGTGCTTGTTGAGATCTTCACTACTTCGACCAGCCCCTTGACGCCGCTCTCCACCGAAGCGATCAAGTTCTTTGAAAACAGCCGCGCCGCCTTTGAAGCGTCCTCCCGCAGCGCGGCGATGGACGACGGTTGAAGAGATCTGCTGCCGGCTGTCCTCGATAGCCTGCCGAAAGAGATCATCACCAATACGCAGTGGCGGCGCGACTACTCTCGCTTTGATGAGGGCGTGGGAACCCCGCGCAACATTCAGAATGGACGCGGTTTCCGCGTCGCTTATATCGATCAAATGGCGAATAACTTCCAGATGACCTTCGCGCAATTCGACTCGGCGGACGATGCCATGGCGCATTATCTGCGGATGAAAGACATCCGCGAAGGCATCGAGGAAGAGAACACAATTGACGATTTCCCACAACCCCATGTGCTGGGCCGGGGTCTGTATGGCTCGGTCGCCCTCATTGCAATCGATGACTTCTTCCTCGAAGTTCTGGTCGAGCGCGCGCCGGGCACCAGCGCCAACCCCACCGAAGCCATCGCCCGCAAAGCCTTGCGGATTTTAGAGGCTGCCCGCGGCGGATAATCCGCTGACTGCATCCGAGCGTTATGCTATAATTCGCGCCGGAATCCAATTTGAGGAGCGAATAATGTCCCAAATGCCCCGATACCGGAGTTGGCAGCTCATGGCGCTGGAAAAGAATATGCTCAATATTGAGCACGTCGTTTCATCAATAAGCGATCCGGCAATCTTCGACAAACGCGATGGCGGCGATGGCTGGACCATATCCGAGGTCCTCGGCCATCTTGCCGATACCGATAGCTACTTCCTGGCGCGGGCGCGCGCGCTCGTCGAAGGGCTTGACCCGCCGGGCGGCTCTGGCCGAAGCGTGGACGAACGGGTCAAAGACGCGGGCTACGCCGAGCAAGACGCGATGGATCTGCTGCAAAGGTGGCTGGAAGCGGGCGCTGCCTACCACGCGTTTCTGGCCTCATTGCCGGAAGATGATGAGGGACTCTGGGAGCTTCCCGGTCGCTCAGCTGACGGCGGTGGTTTCACGCTGAATGACCAGCTGATTCTAAGCGCTTTTCATGATTTGGATCACTTGCATCAGATTGTGAAGATCATCCGAGGCTGAGCCGCAGTCGAAACCTGTGGGGCTTGTCCGCTACCAGCGCGGGGGAATCGCATCAAAATCATTTCGCGCCGATCGCCACGAAGATAGCCTAAACTTTGCGGGCGATTCACAGAATCGCCCCTACAAATTTCGCTATGATTGCAGATAGAATTGGGTAGGTTCATAAAAAAGATAAGGAGACAATGAGAATGTTTGCCGTTTTCAGTCCTTACCTTAGTTTTATTAGACTCTTACTAACTATTCTTACCCCCCCTCCCCCCGAATATATGTTCTAATTCTGCGCTGCTGCTTTCTCGTTTCGCTTAGCCTCTTCTCCCTGCCCGCGCTCGCGCAAAGCGCCCCGTCCACGCCCACCGACGCCGCGGCCAGCAACGTCACCAATGACAGCGTCACCCTCACCTGGACCAAATCCAGCGGCGCCACCAGCTACGAAGTCCGCTACAATCCCACTATAGTTGCCTTCACCAACTGGTCCGATATCGGCGATGTAGACAGCTATACTTTTACCGGGCTCACCGCCAATAGACGATACGCCTTTAACATCCGCGCCAAGAACGCCAACGGCGTTTCCGGAAACGCGATCGTCTCCGTTACCACGCTGGACGGATCGAACAAAGCCCCGCCCGCGCCGACAAATATCTCTGTCAGCGACATCAGACACGACAGGGCCACGCTGCATTGGACGAAATCACCCGGCGCAACCGGCTACCGAATCGGAGTACTCACCTTTGTCGATCTCGGCAATGTAGACAGCTATATCTTTACGAACCTCGAGGCCGGCACCAGCTACTCCATATTTATTAACGCCAAGAACGCCTACGGTTTGTCAGCAAACGCTCGCGCAGAATTTACCACCTTGATGGCGCCAGCTCGTTCATCGCGCAGTTCCCGCGGCGATGACGACGATGAATCGCCTAGGCCTACCCCCGCCCCCACACCGACGCCCATCCGCGATACGCTCAATCACCTGCCAGCCGGCATCCAGGTCAGCAACTGGGTCGATGGCGCCCAGGGCAAGCGCGTGGGCGCCGCCGGCGTGGGCAGAGCCGATGTCATCGAGCAGGGCATTCTGGACGCGGTCGATGTCTGGGGCTTTGTCACGCCGGGCGTCGAAGTCTGCTTCAATCAGCCGGGGCGCGTCGTCTTCCTCGACGCCGCCTACGCCCCGCGCAAACTCTTTGATTTGCCAGCGTATCAGCGCGATGGCATGACCTGTACGACGATAGACAGCGCCGGCACTGTTGTGCTGCTGCGCGGGGAAAGCCTGCCGCCGCAACAGCCGCAAAGCCAGCCAGAGCAGAGCGCAAGCGATGCGCCATTATCGACAGCAGTACCCAGCGAGCCCTACAGCCAGATGCTGAGCGGCTGCGAGGTGCGGCCCTGGGCGAATGTGAAGTTCCGCCAGAGCCCGCCCGGCGGCGAGGTCATCGGCGTGACCGCTATCCGCAAGTGGCTGCCGGCCAGCGAAAAGCGCTACGGCTATTTCAAAGTTCCCCTTTGGGGGCGCGAGGGCTGGATCAGCGGCCGCTTCGTCTACACCCGCGGCGAATGCGGGTGAACTTGCCCCGATTTTGTGGACAGCAAAGTTGTCCAATAGAATTAGGTGAGGAAGGTATGGTGGAGTCGATGATGAAGTATCCGGACGAATTGAAACGCGAAGCGCTCAATATGGCGGCCAAACCCGGGATGACTGTGGCCCAGGTGGAACGAAACTTAGGCATCACACCGGGATTGATCTACAAGTGGCGGCAGCGGGTATCGGGTGGACGAGAATAGCGATGAACTGGAGGCGAGCGCTGCCTACCACGCGTTTCTGGCCTCATTGCCGGAAGATGATGAGGAACTCTGGGAGCTTCCCGGTCGTTCAGCTGACGGCGGCGGTTTCACGCTTAATGACCAACTCGTTCTCAGCGCCTATCACGACCTCGATCACTTGCACCAGATCGTGAAGATCATGCGCTTCTAGCAGACCAGCGCGCCACAGCCCGTTCATGCGCTCCCGCGCGGACGCGCCTATTTCACCTTCGCTTCTCCTTGTTGATCTCGCTTTGCACTGTCATTGCAATCTTTATCATCCCTGGTAAACTCACGTTGCCCCGATGCAAATTGCTTGACACAGATTCAGATTTACAGTATTATTTGTGCAGGATTAATAAATATCTCTACGTTTTGCTATTTATCTTGCACATATTTTCACAAATCAATACTCATAAGGAGGACAGGGACATGGGGAACACTGCTTGCCGGAGGACAGTGGCATGTCTTCTACAATCTAAAACTAAAACCAGCTTGGTAGCATTGGGTTGATCGTGGTTAATAAAATGAAACGACACGCGCGATTTTCGCGTAAGCTTTGGCTTGTCGTTGGTATGTTATTGGCCTTGGTTGCTGCTTTCGTAATAGCGATTATCATCTTGATGCTAGTGCTGGTGAGACAAAACCGCAGTCCATTTCCCGATAGCGCATTGCTATCTCTCTACAACTCCGACAGTGGAAGCACTCGAGCAATACTTTATGACGATGATAGATTGGCCGTACCTGCTTATACCATATTGCAACGTCAGGTTGTCTCTGACATCAATGCGTTTCTGTATCTCTATACTTGGGAATACAATGGCAAAGCTTGCTTGGCAATCCGCGAGATAATTGAAGCACAAGACATGTTTGGAGGCTGGCTCAGATACACCTTTCCCGCAGTTCTGCGCACAACCTCCAAAAATTGTAACGACAGTCACCAATATGGTTTCTATGTAGACAGGCTTGTGGGGGACGTCGATCTATCGCTCGTATATGGTTTTGCTGATGGCGCCAAACGGGTAGAGATCCACTGGCAAGATGGTTCTGTCAACACTTTCAGAACTATCAATGACACATATATGGTGGTTTTTCGGAAAGAAACGCATGGCCACTTTATGAAAGTCAACTTCCTGGACTCCGACGATATCATCTTGCACACCATCACTTCCGTAGACCTAGAGCAATAAAAAAACTCGCACACAAGCCCGCTTTTACGATCTAGGGCAGGCTTGTCCCTTCATCACCATTTTCATTGTCATCCCCTGTACATCCCTACAGTAAACAAACCAAAACGGCCTGCTATAATAGCCTCATCCACAGCCGACCCAGCCGGAAAGCCCAGCCATGCGCGCCCTAGCCCAACCCCTCGCCGAACGCATCCGCCCGCGTGATCTCAGCGGCTTCATCGGCCAATCCCATCTCGTCGGCGAGGGCAAGCCACTGAACCGCGCGCTAAAGCAACGGACCGTGCCCAGCATGATATTCTGGGGACCGCCCGGCGTCGGCAAAACCACGCTGGCGCGCATGATTGCCGACGCAACCGAGAGACCTTTCCACAATCTATCAGCGGTCTCGGCCGGCAAAGCGGAACTGCGGCGCATCGTCGATTCGGTCAAAGGGACGGCGGCAGCCAACAACAGCCAGCCGAGCCTCTTCGCCGCGCCCGACGCCGAAGCCGCGCCTGATAGCGTCATCCTCTTCCTCGATGAGATTCACCGCTTCAACAAGGCGCAGCAAGACTTCCTGCTGCCTTTTGTCGAGGATGGCACGATAACGCTCATCGGCGCCACCACCGAGAATCCCAGCTTCGAGGTCATCTCGGCTTTGCTCTCGCGCATGCAAGTCTTTACGCTCAACCCGCTCACGATTGCGGAAATTAAAGAGATCATCGCTCGCGGAACCGCCGCGCTGGCGATAAGCGTTGATGAAGACGCGATCGTTTTCCTCGCCAATTACGCCAATGGCGATGCGCGCGCCGCCCTCAATCTGCTGGAGAACGCCGCTCGCCTCTACCGCGCTGCGACCATCTCCGTCGATCACCTGCGCGAGACTTTGCAATCCAAACACCTGCGTTACGACAAGACCGGCGAAGAGCATTACAACACGATCAGCGCCTTCATCAAAAGCATGCGCGCCAGCGATGTCGACGCCGCGCTATATTATTGCGCGCGCATGATCGACAGTGGCGAAGACCCCAAATTCATCGCCCGCCGCATGGTCATCTTCGCCAGTGAAGACATCGGCATCGCCGATTCGGACGCGCTGACCGTCGCCAACGATGTCTTCCGCGCCGTCGAGACCATCGGCTTGCCAGAATGCCAATTCAACTTGGCGCACGGCGTCGTTTATCTGGCGGCCGCGCCCAAGAACCGCGCCGCCGGCGATGCGTATTTCCGCGCGCTCGATGATGTGAAAGAGCAGGGCAACTTGCCGATCCCGCTGCATATCCGCAACGCGCCCACCCAGCTCATGCGGGAATTGGGCTACGGCGGAAGTGGCAGTGTCCACGCGCCACAAGGTTATCAAGCCTATACCGATGAGAGCATGCTGCCGGAAGCAATCAAGGGCAGGCGATATTTTAGCAACGAGCGCTGAACCCCGTTTATCCAACGCAACTGTGAGACAGAAAGCATGACCAAACTCAACATCCTGCTCATCACATCGGACCAGCAGCATTGGAACACACTGGGACAATTCAACTCTGAGATTCAGACGCCCGCCCTCGACAAGCTGGCTTCGCAGGGCACGACCTTCACCCGCGCATATTGCCCCAATCCAACCTGCACGCCGACGCGCAGCAGCATGATCACCGGCAAGTATCCGTCGCAGCACGGCGCTTACTCGCTCGGAACCAAGCTGCCCGAGACCGAGCCGACAGTGGGCGAGTATTTCCAAGCCGCCGGTTATCGGACCGCGCTGGTTGGCAAAGCCCACTTCCAGCCCTTGTACGCCACGGCGGAATATCCATCGCTGGAAGCTTATCCGACGCTGCAAGACCTCGATTTCTGGGCGGACTTCGACGGGCCATTCTACGGCTTCGATCATATCGAGCTGGCGCGCAACCACACCGACGAAGCCCATGTCGGCCAGCATTACGCCCTCTGGATGGAAGAAAAGGGGCTGAGCAATTGGCGCGATTATTTCTTGCAGCCAACCGGCAACGTAGTAGAACAGCGCCGCCGCTGGCTAATTCCCGAGCGCTTTCATTACAACACCTGGATCGCCGAGCGCAGCAATGCGCTGATCTCGCAATATCAGGAGTCCGGAGAGCCGTTTTTTCTCTGGGCGAGCTTCTTCGATCCGCATCCCAAATACCTCGCGCCCGAGCCTTGGGATACGATGTATGACCCGGCGCAGGTCACCGTGCCAGGAATCACACCGGGCGAGCACGAGGCATCTCCGCCTCATCTGCAGTTGACCCAGCAGGCCGAGCCCGATTACTCCGCCTGGCAGGAGCCCAACGGAGCCAGCTGCCACGGCTTCCATTCGCACCTCCACGACCGCGAAGAGCTGGCGAAGGACATCGCCTGCTATTACGGCATGATCAGCTGTATGGACAAGACCATCGGTCAAATCATTGACCATCTGGATGCGCTGGGCTTGGCGGAGAATACGCTGGTCGTCTTCACCAGCGATCACGGTCATTATTTCGGTCAGCACGGTTTAATCGCCAAAGGCGCTTTTCATTATGAGGACGGGCTGCGCGTGCCGATGATCGCGCGTCTGCCGGGGCGCATCCCTGCGGATCACGTCTCTCACAGTCTGCAAACCTTGGTGGATTACGCCCCCACTTTCCTCGATTATTGCGGTCTCGATGTCCCGGCGGCAATGACTGGCCTCAGCCAGCAGCAGGTATGGGTTGGCGACGAATCGAAGGCTCGCCATCACGTCGTCATTGAAAATCGCCACCAGCCGACAACGCTGCATCTCAAGACTATGATCACTGAACGCTATAAGATCACGCTCTATTACAATCGCGATTACGGCGAAATCTATGACCTGGTTGACGACCCTCGCGAACTCAAAAACCTTTGGGCCGATACGGCATTGCGCGCCCGACTCACCGAAGCCTTCCTGCGCGCCGAGATGCTGAAAGAAGAGCCGCTGCCCCCCTCGGTCCCCTCAAAGCATTGGGGGGATGCAAGCGCCCGCTTGCCCAACAAGTCGGCGGCGATGTACATCAAGAGTTGCAATATGCGTTTCAAGCAAATCAACTTTGATCCGCGTGAGAATCGCTACGAGCTCTTCGACCTGGCGGCCGAGGGGCGCGTAGACAACGCCCCGCCCCCCGGCTGTACACGCAACCTGTGGGACGAACCAGCTTTTCGAGACGTCCGCGCCGAGATGGCGCGCGCTCTGCTCTTCAGCCGTTGGGGCTTGGAGCCGCTGTGGATGCCGCGCGTGTCGGGGGCTTGAGGGCAAATCTGTTTCAGGCATGAAACATTTGTGCTTTAGTGAAATGTGTGTCATAATTGAGCAGAGCCATACAATGCGGCACAGCAGATTCTTGATGACGGACACCGTTTCGCCCGAAAAACGAAGTGAAGTTATGTCCAAAGTCGGGAGCAGGGACACCAAGCCTGAGCTCCTGATTCGAAAGGGCTTGCACGCGCGAGGGTTTCGTTATCGCCTGCATGCCAAAGATCTTCCTGGCAAGCCCGATCTTGTATTTCGCCGCTATAGGTCGGTGATATTTGTAAACGGTTGCTTCTGGCACGGACATTCCTGTCCACGGTGTCGAATGCCAAACTCCAATGCTGACTACTGGAAACAAAAAGTCGCAAGAAATGTGAAACGAGACGCGTCAAATCGACAGTCCTTGCTTGACGAAGGATGGCGCGTGCTGACAATATGGGAATGCGCGCTGACGGGCAAATGGAAACTAGGGTTGAATGAAGTGATTGTGTTGGCTTCCGAGTGGCTCTTGTCGACGAAGTCGCTTAGCGAAATTAAGGGCAAAGTGTAGTGACCCGCGCCATTGAGTTTTTCGCTGGAATGGGGCTCATGCGGGCCGGTCTCGAGCAGGTCGGGATTAAAACTGTCTTCGCCAACGATATTGACGATACAAAGGCAAAGCTCTATACCGACAACTGGGGGCGCGAGGAATTGCATGTTGGCGATATCCGCGCGCTAACCGGTGACGATATCCCAGACGCAGAACTTGTGACCGCGTCATTTCCGTGCACTGATATGTCGCTCGCCGGTCACTATAAAGGGTTAAATGGCGCGCAATCCAGCCTTGTTTTGGACTTCATGCGGATTCTTGATGAAATGGGAGATCGCGCGCCGCGAACACTGATGATCGAGAATGTAATGGGCTTTCTTACAGCCAACAATGGCAAGGATTGGGAAACGGTTGTCGACGGCATACGCCAACTAGGATATCGCTCGGACCATATCGTAGTAAACGCCAACGCCTTTGTCCCGCAAAGCCGTGCAAGAGTATTTCTTTTTGGTCACAAGGGACCTATCGAATTGCCTGAACCACCAAAAGCCCGAACAGACCTCCGACTAGGCCGTATCGCGGAAAAGGAGGGAGATTGGTGGCCCCCCGAACGACTTCGCGGATTCCTAGAAACCTTGTCACCTGTTCAGTCTAAGCGTCTTTCGCGGTATCAGAAACGATTCTGGCCAGGCTACTATGGCGCGTTTAGGCGCACGAGACATGGTAAGGCAGTATGGGAAGTACGCGCGGACGAAATCGCGGGTACATTGCGTACAACGCGCGGCGGCTCGGCAAGACAAGCAATTGTTCGCGCGGGCCGTGGCGACATCGCCGTACGTTGGATGAACTTGACCGAATATGCGCGGCTTCAAGGCGCTGAGCAAATGCGGTATGATTCAGTTACGCCTTCTCAGGCGATGTTTGCTCTCGGTGATGCAGTTTGTGTCCCAGTCATTGAATGGCTTGCAAAACACTGTCTTTTGCCATTATTGCGTCAATGATGCCCCGAAAAGAACCAGACGAGGTCACTGCCCTTTACGACGGCGTCAAGAATGCGCTTGATACCGTCTATGGCGACGGTCGAAAGGTCGGCGATTGTACAAGAGGTGTCTATCTTTTCTAGGACTATGACGGCGAACCGATTTATGTCGGTCGAACGGAAGAAAAGCTAGGAGGACGAATCCGTCGGCACTTGACCAATCAGCGAACCGATGCTGTTGCAATGAGCGTTCTCGATCCCTTTGAGGTCGCTGAAATCGAAATGTGGCCCTTCTGGGCCTTGGAATCCGCCAGCAAAGAAGAAGTCAAAGCTACGCTTGACCGTGCAGAGTACACGGTTTATTTGAAGGCATTGCGCGAATCGCGCTTCGGGGTTGTTCTTAATGAGAAAGAGATTAAGCGCGCTGATGAAACCGACCTACCAATGTCAGTTCGTGTTTCCGTGTTGCCCGAACTACTGAGAAAATCACGTGAGCATCCTGATATTCGATTGGCAAGGCGAGCTCGCACAATTGCCAATCTTGCACGGGTTATCAGCGAGCGCAGCGTAAAACCAGGAATTCGACGAACACATTGGGCACAGGCGCGCCGGCTTGAGCACTTAGCCAGGATTAGGCTAGAGGAATTTAATCAGGTGGACGAGACTTGATAGTGGATGAGACCAGATGCGCTCAACCCCGCCGCACAACAAAATACCCGATCAAGAGCGAGACCACGGTCGCCGCTTCAATCGGCAGCGCCGGCTCCATGAACCGCAGCCACAAGAGGTGAACCCCGATCAAAATCATGGCGCCGATGAAGACGCGGTCGAATGTGTTGGTGTGAAAAGGCAGGAAGCCGTCGCGTTTTGAGTTTTCCGGGCGTTCTTCCATGGGCCTACTCCTTCACCGCGCCGAAGGTCAAGCCCATGACGATATAGCGCTGGGCGACGATTACGATAATCGCCGAAGGTATTAGCGTGATCATCGACATCGCCGCCAGCTCGCCCCAATTGGTGCCGGTCACGGTAACGAACTCGGCCAGCCCGGTGGTGATCGTGCGCGCCTCGACGCTCGTCAGGTTAGCCGCGAACAGGTATTCGTTCCAGGCGAAGACCCAGCTCAAGATGCCGGTCACTGCCAGCCCAGGCCCCGCCAGGGGTATCACCACATGGCGCAGCACACCGCCGAGACCAGCGCCATCAATCATCGCCGCGTCGTCTAACTCGATCGGGATGCCATCCACCACGCCTTTCAGCAGCCAGATGGCGAAGGGAAGATTGAAGACGCAATAGAGCAGAATCAAGCCGAGCTGCGTGTCAAAGAGCGTCCAATCACCGATGCGAAAACTGCGCGTGAACATGATGAAGAGCGGCAGCAGGAAAGCGGCCGGCGGCGCCATGCGATTGGTTATCAGCCAAAAGAAGATATTGTCGCTGCCGGTGAGCTTGTAGCGCGAGAGCGCGTAGGTTGCCAGCAGCGCCAGCGCCATCACCAGCACCGCGTTGCTGGTCGAGACCACAATCGAATTCGTCATGTAACGCTGGAAGGCGCTGTCGGTCAGCACATTGCTGTAGTTCTCCAGGAAGAGCCTGCTTATCGCCAGGTTTGGCCGGCTGAAGAGCTCGACGCGGCTGCGCATGGAGACGACAAACATCCACCAAATCGGAATCAGCGTCAGCAGGGTCATGAAGACCCAGAAGCCAAGGGTCGTGACTGTGCGCAGGGCGCGCCGCTGCACTCCGGTGCTCATTCGACCTCTCCCTTGCGCCGGCACATAATACCTGCCCGTAGGGGCGAGGCGGTGACTCGCCCACAGCGCCGCATCCCAATGCGCTCTCCGCTCATTCGACCTCTCCCTTGCGCCGCCCCGAGATGGCAATAAACAGCAGCCAGCAGAGCACAATCGTTAGATAGAGCGTAATGAGCGAGATAGAAGAACCATACCCCCAGTCAGCGCTGGCGCCCGGCGAGGTCACCCGCCAGATATAGATACCGGTGAAGCGCGTGCCCGGTCCGCCGCCAGCCAGCATCCAGACCTCATCGACCGTGCGGATAGCGTCCATGATGCGGATGAAGACCGTGGTCAGCAAGACGGGCCGCAGGAAGGGCAAGGTGACATACCAGAACACTTGCAAGCGACTGGCGCCATCAACCTTCGCCTGTTCCACCGGCTCGCGCGGCATCGCGGACAGGCCCGCCAGCATCGTCAAGGTGACAAAGGGCGTCCAATGCCAAACATCCATGATGACCGAGGTGGCCAAAGCCTGGTCAGGATAGGTGCCAATCTGATAGGTTAAGCCGAACCAGCGGTCGAGAAAGAAGGGGACGGGCCCGAAGCCCGGGATCACCAATAGGCGCCATATCGCGCCCACCGCGATTGGCGCTATCATGAGCGGAAACGTATGGATGATGCGGAAGACTGATTTGCCGGGGAAATTGCGCGTCAGCATTTGCGCCAGCAAGAAGCCAAGCACGACTTCGCTGACGATGGCGAACAAGGCAAAGCGTATCGTCAAGCCAACTGAAGTCAAGAATAAATCATCAAAGACCAGACGCCGAAAATTGCCTAAGCCATTAAAGCGCATACCAGCTTCGGCGGCAAAAACATTCCAGTCGAAGAAGCCGACAACTAACACATATAAAAACGGCATGAAGCCGAAAACGATTAAGATGATGAGCGTTGGGCTGAGCAGCAGCCAGCCGGTGCGGGGATTGCGCATTTGACCCCCTCCCCTAGCCCCTCCCCCATAAAGAGGGAGGGGGAATCTGTCTCAGCATGTCTTGCTAAGCCCCCCTTCCCTCCTTCGTGGGGGAAGGGGTCGGGGGATGGGGGGCACTTGGACAATTACATCCCGTAACCCAAGCGCGAGAGTTCTTCATCCACAGCCATCGCCGCTTGCGACAATGCCTCAGCCGGTGAGAGCTCGCCCAAAATCGCGCGCTGGATGAAGGGATCGATCACTTCGCGAACCTGCGCGTGGAAGGGGAAGGGCGGCGCGCCAGCAAACAGCGGACCCTGCTCTTCCAGCAGCGTGTAGTAACCATCAACCTTGGTATCCTGCTCGGCGATCAAGGGATCATCAAAGGTGGCGGTGTGGGTGATGCGCGCGCCAGCAGCGGCCCATTCAGCCTGCACCGACTCCTGACCGATGAACTGCAGCCACAGCAGCGTGGCTTCCTTGTTGCGCGACGAATGCGGTACGCCAAAAGCGCCGCCATCATAATAGCCGATGTAGCCATCGCCCATCATAGCCGCGTCAACGACGCCTTCCGCCGTGACCGGCAGACGGACGCCGACATTGCCAGTGACGGCCGAGCGGCTCTCATCGGTAGCGATCCAGGCGGCATTCTCGCCATAGACCCAACCTTGCGCGGCACGGCCCGCGGCGAAGCTGGAGGCAACTTCGTCCCAGGTGCTCGAAGTCGCTTCGGGCGGCGCATAAGGCAGCATGCTCAGCCAGAAGCTCAGCGCCTCAACAGCAGTATCGCCATCCAGCGCGCCACCGTTGGCGCTCTGCGCCGAGCCGGCTTCCAGGTTGATGCCCCAGTTGTACAAGCCGAAGGAAGGACCAATTGACTCGAGGAATTCGTAGGTCGATGCCGGATGCCCGGTCGAACCTTGAACCGTCGTGCCCCAGAGATCCATGTCCATGCTTTCGCCATAAGCGGTGAAGAAGGCGGCGTTGTCCGCATACTGGTCGAAGCTCTCGGCCGGCGCCAGCGGATAGCCATATTCTTCCTCAAAGGCGGCCATGATATCGGCATCCTCGAAGAGATCCTTGCGATAGAGGTAAACCTTGACGAAGGCTTCCATCGGCACGCCAAAGAGATCGCCATCGGCGTTCTTGAAGTAATCGGCGAAGCTGGTGAAGGCGCTCTCATCGTAACCTTCATAAGCCAGGTCCGGATTGTCGGCGGCGAACTGCGTCAGGTTGACCAGGTAATCCTGCGCCAGGTAGGAGTAGATGATGTCCTGCTCGATGTAAACGAAGTCATAGATGCCGGTGTTGGCTTCCATGTCGTTAATCGCCTTGGAGTACATCTGATCCCAAGAAGTCGTCTCGAACTCGACATTGATGCCGGTGAGCTCGGTGAATTGAGCCGCCAAGACATCAGCCACATAATTCGAAGGCGGCGTGCTCTCGGATACGCCGCGGATGGTCGCGCCGGCGTAGGGCGCGGCCGCGTCCGCCCACCAGTCGTGCATGTCGGCTGTGACCAAGCTCATGTTGGCCAGCAGCGCGAAGGCGAGCGCCAAAACGATGGTGAAAAGCTTCTTCATATTCAGTCTCCTTAGAGATATGAGAATTCGAAAGCCGGCTTCTGGTCGAGTTCTTCGCGTCAAATGACACTAGAGTCCGATATGCCGCGTCGAGCGCGAACCGATGAAACTCGGCGGACGCCATTATCTAACAGCGGTTCGATTCTTTCCAGTCACAATCAATGACTTAGAATTTGTGCGTGGCTTATCGGCGAGGTACGAGCGCCGAGCTTGATGTTAGCCGCTCAACAGAGAGTAGATGGCAACCGCAAGAAACAAGAGCAACGCTCCGTACGCGCACCAGCGAAGAATGTAGCGGTCCTCATCATCAAACAAAAACAAGACGCCGACTCCCTTGTCACTAGACGAAAGGATTATATCCTACTATTCGTAATGTATAGACAGTGTACGAATCTATCAAAACATGTTTGCAGCTGATATTCAGTTGATGCGAAGGTCAAGCGCCTCACCCACTCGCCCGCGTAATCGCGTCGCCGATCGTGTTGATGATGATATCGACCTCATCTGCGCTGATGCAGAGAGGCGGGGCAAAGGCGATCGCGGGACCAATCGGGCGGGCGCGCAAGCCCTGCTCCAGCGCCGCCTCGCTGATCTTCTCCGCTGTATCCGGGTCGCCTTCGCGGCTTTCCTTGCTCTTGACCACGTCAATCCCCGCCATCAAGCCCAAGCCGCGCGCATTGTCGATATGGGGGAATTCATCCACCAGCGCCTCCAATCCAGTCAAGAGTCGCTCGCCCATGGCGCGACTGTTCTCCAGCAAGCCATCGCGCTCAATGATCTCGATATTGGCGATGCCGACGGCGCAGGCGGTCGCGTGCCCGGAATAGGTATAACCATGCATCCAGCTTTGATCTTCCGGCGCGCTGTTGATTACATCGCGGATTTCGTCGGTCACTTGAATGCCGCCCAGGGGCATATAGCCACTGGTGACGCCTTTGGCAAATTGCATGATATCGGGGTTGATGCCGAAAGCATCGCAGCCGAACCAGTTGCCGGTGCGCCCGAAGCCGCAGATCACCTCATCGGCGATGAACAAGACCTCATATTTTTTGCAGATCGCCTGAACCAAGTCAAAGTAGCCGTCATCGGCAATCATCACGCCGCCCGCGCCTTGTATCGGTTCGCTGATGAAAGCGGCCACTGTCTCCGGTCCTTCGCGCAGGATCGCCTCTTCCAATTCGCGCGCCGCCGCCTGAGCCACGCTTTCGCCCTCGCGAAGCTCGCCCTCAAAGCGATACGGGTTCGGATTCGCCACATGGACGAAGCCATCCAGCACGCCGCCGAACATGGTGTGAAACTTGCTCATGCCGGTGGCGCTGGTCGCGGCCAGGGTCATGCCGTGATAACCGGTCAAGCGCGATATAATCTTCGTCTTCTTCACCTTGCCCAGCTGATACCAGTAAAAGCGCGCTGTCTTAAATGAGGTATCGCTGGATTCGGAGCCGCCCGATGTGAAATTGGTGAAGTTCATATCGGGGCGGAAGAAGCCGGCCAGCTTGTCCGCCAATTGCGCCGACGGCGGGTTGGTCATGCCGGCGAATCCCGAGCTGTAGGCGATATCCAGCATTTGCTCATAGGCGACCTGCGCCAGCTCGCGGTTGCCGTAGCCGATATTTACATTCCACAGGCTCGCCATCGAATCGAGGATTTTGCGGCCGTCGGTCGTGTAGAGCCAGACGCCGTCGCCCTTCTCCACCATGACGGCGTTCTCAGTCCGGGAGGGATGGTACATCGGATGCAGTTGCCGCTCGTCTTGCTGGACCAGCGCCGTGTATTCATTCGCGATCATGTCGTTCAACTCTTCTCTCTCCGAAAACGGGCATGACGCTAGCATAGCGCAGATTCGGCGGATTTTCGACTGGAATGCGGCTTAGGATCGCGCAACCGCAGCAAACTGTAACCCGCGCAGGCGGATTGAATTCACGTAACATAATCATCTGTAAGGCTTGTCCGCAACTGGGCTAAGCTGCCTCGCCGATTACACCCCATCCCCCCAACCCCCTTCCCGCAGTGCTGTGTCTACGCGCGCCAGCAAGCTAAGGAAGGGGGAGCACTCTTGCCGGGCGCTCGGAAGTACAGATTTCTGTCTGTTATGGCGCCCCAATATCCCAATTCTGCCGTCGAGTCACCCTTCCCTAGCTGTTTAGTATCAGAGTGAAGTGGTGAGGGTCTCGGTGGAATATGTCCGGG
>JAPPFH010000087.1 GCA_028875185.1 Chloroflexota bacterium
ATGCCGCCCCTACATTGTTGTCAAACTGGGTAGCTCATATCCGCAATATTCACCATTTCCCATCAGAGCCACTCATTTGAATTCCCGTCGGTAGCCGTTATACTCTTAAACTGTCAACCAATCCCATGAGCGTCGATGCTTACGCCACCCGCTGTTGCCCGCGCCTTCGCAACCCGACGCGGCCGGCTGCTGATCGAGAACTTGACGGCTTATCTCTTCCTGGCGCCAGCCGGTTTGCTCATCATTTTGTTCGGCATATTCCCGGTGGCATTTGCCTTCTTCGTCAGCTTGCACCGCTGGCGACGCTTCCCTGACGAATACGTCGGCTTGGCAAATTACGAGAAAGCCTTAGGCAACCTCGGCTACATTCTCTTCTTCTGGCTGGCGATCATCGCGCTTGCCGGGGCAGTCAGAACAGCCAGAAGCCTGCGCAAGCTGCTTGATGATTCCACGAACATTCGCCAATTGGGCAGCATCGCCTCTGGCATCATCGCTGGATACGCCGCGCTCCTCGCCATCGACTGGTTCTTCAAGCTGGTTCCAGTCATTATGCTGATTCCGCGGCAAGTGCGGCGGCAAAACACGACCTTGGCGCTGTTCATGGAAAAGCTCGGAGAAAGTTTCACCAATCCCGATGTCTACGCCGCCGGAAACCTCATGCTCGTTGGACTGCTCATGGCGGTCTTGGCCATCGCCCTCGCCGCCTGGCGCTTTCGATCCAGAGCGAGCGGCGAGCTGATCGCGCTGGGCGCCATCACGACCGCCTTGCTTGGAGCGGGCGTCTTTTTGCTGCAGTTGACGATCACTGAAACCAACGCGGCGATTGACGCGGCGCGTGAAACCGGCGTGGCGCTGCCAATCTGGTCGCAACTGGTCTTCATCACGGCGGGCATCGCTTTGATCGCAATTGCCTGGATGGTCTTTCGCCGCGGCGTCAAAGCCTATGACAATCGGCGCTTCGCCACCCTGCTCCTCGGCGGGCTTTTGCTGGCGGTCGGCGGATACCTGCTGCTGGCGGAGGCGCCGGCGGCTTTGACCGCGGCTGATGACGACCTGCTGCAAGGCTTCTGGGTCACAGTGATGTACGCGTTTGGCACCGTGCCCGTTCAGCTATCCATCGGATTGCTGCTGGCTTACCTGCTTTTCCAACCGATACGTTTCCGCGGGTTCTTCCGTATGGTCTATTTCATCCCTTATATCACGCCCTTTGTCGCCACATCGATCGTTTTTCGCATCATCTTTGACGCGGGCCAGCACGCGCCGGCCAACCGCATCCTCAGCATCATCGGGATCGAACCGCAGCGCTGGATTCTCGAACGCTCGACCATCGGCGATCTGTTGGGCTTGCCCGATTTTCTCGCGGGACCGAGCCTGGCGCTGATCGTGATTATGATCTACTCGACCTGGACTTATATCGGATATGACGCCGTGATATTTCTGGCGGGCTTGGGCAATATACCGGGCGAGCTTTATGAAGCGGCCCGGATTGACGGCGCTGGCGGCTGGCGCATATTCCGCCATATCACCTTGCCCTTGCTCTCCCCGACTGTATTCTTTCTTTCGCTCGTCGCGATCATCGGCACCTTCCAGGCTTTCACGCAAATATGGATCCTGCGAACTGGCGCGGTCGGCAACCGCGTCAACACCGCGAGCGTCTACATATTCGACGAGCTGCAGAACAGCAACCGCTACGGTTACGCTTCGTCGATGGCTTTTGTCCTCTTCGCCTTAATCCTGTTAATGACGCTCTTCCAGAACCGGATAATGGGAAGGCGCGTCTTCTATGGCTAGCGATTCGGGCGCCGCGCCCACCTCGCCCGCTAATCGGCTGCCGGTAGATAGCCCGCGCAAGAATCTCTCTTGGAGCAAGATCGGCGTTTACGGCCTGCTATTCGCTGGCGTCATCATCGCCATCGGTCCTTTCCTCTGGATGATCAGCGCCTCGTTCATGACGATAAGCGAAGTCAACCTGACGCGCCTGCTGCCCGAGAAGCTGCTGTGGGAAAATTACGCGACCGCCCTGCGCCGCGCCAACTTCCTGGACATCGAAATTGTGGCCGACCCACAAACCGGCGTGCTTCAATCGCTGAGCGTCTCCGGTTACATCTGGAACAGCGTCCGCATCACGCTGATTACCGTGCTCGGCTCGCTGACGGTTTGCATCCCGGCCGCTTACGCCTTCGCCCGCATGAAGTTCGTTGGGCGCAACTTCATTTTCGCGCTCTTTCTTTCCACCATGATGATCCCCGGAATCGTCATGCTGATACCGCATCTGTTAACTGTGATCTGGCTGGGCCGCCTAAGCGAGAGCCTGTTTGGTCCGCTGGGCGCCTGGTTCAACAATTGGCCCGCGCTGACCATTCCCTTCTTCGCCTCGGTTTTCAATATATTTTTGCTTCGCCAATTCTTCATCCAGATTCCCGACGACTTGTGGGAAGCGGCGCGGATTGATGGCGCCGGGCATCCGCGCTTCCTGGTCAGCGTCGTGCTGCCGCTCTCCAAAGCGCCGATCATGACCATCGTCACGCTCGGTTTCATCGGCTCCTGGAACGCGCTGATGTGGCCGCTGCTGGTGACCATCAACGACGAATGGCGCCCGATTGCGGTCGGCTTGTCCAACTTCGTCACCGCCGATACGCCGGGCGACCTTAATTTACAAATGGCGGCTTCGGTGATCACGGTCATTCCCATCCTCGCGCTGTATTTTGTGGCGCAAAAGCAATTCACCGAAGGCATCGCCCAGACCGGGATAAGAGGGTAATCAGGCACTCTTCAGCACGCGCTGGACGTGATAAGATGGGTGCAGTCAGAATCTATTCGATGGCGCAAGCAGCCCACCCGCCAAAAAGTGTAAACAGAGAAATCAAGGAGCACTTCTCATGAATCGTTTTCTACTCGCGCTGCTGATGTTGCTTACGCTGGGGCTTGGCCTCGTTCAAGCGCAAGGCGACATGAGCTATGAAGGCGTCGATCCCAGCGGACAGACTGTCGTCTACTGGCATCAATACTCCGACGATAGTTCGCAAGCCGAGACGATGGAGGCGCTCGTCGCTGATTTCAACAGCAGCAACGAATACGGCATTACCGTCGAAACCATCCACCAGGGCAGTTACGGTCCTATCCAAGACCTGATGAACACGGCGATCTTGTCCGGTGAGCTGCCGAATCTGGTCGCCGGTTACGCCAATGCCGTCGCCGGCTGGGCGAACGAAGGCGTCGTTGTCGATATCAACCTTTTGCTCAACAGTCCGCATTGGGGCATCGCGGCGGACGAACAAGCCAACCTGAACTTCAACCTGCTAAACGTCAACCAGCTTGATTTTCCGCCTTTCTACGGCATGAGGGTGGCTTGGGCCAATCAGAATTCGCTCAATGTCTTCTACACCAATCTCGACATTGTCGAAGCGCTGGGCTTCGAGCGGCGCGTGCCTGCGACCCTGGCTGAGTTTGAAGAGATCGCCTGTGCCGCCGGCGCCAGCGACACGGTTCAGGGCTACCCCTTGGATACGGGAACATCGCACTTCGAGAGCTTCGTCGCCGCGCATGGCGGGGCGATATTTGATGGCGATGCCGATTCATACATTTTTGAATCAGTCGAGGTCCTAGCCGCGCTGGAGATGTTCACGCGCATGCTTGAAAATGACTGCGCCTATCTCTTCGCCGAGCGTTATCAGAACACTGGCGATTTCGCCATCGGCCTCACGCCCTTCGCCGCCGGCAGTTCGGCTGGCATTCCCTTCATCACCTGGGACGCCGCCACCGCCGAGATGACGGACGAGTGGGTTGTATCCGCGTTTCCGGGCGCGGAAGGCGTCGGCGCCACCATTCAGCTCTTTGTGCCCAGCCAAGCGATCTTGACCGCAACGCCTGAAGCTGAGCTCGCCACCTGGCTCTTCGTCAAATACCTGGCCGGCAAGGAGGCGCAACTGGCTTGGTCCGGCGCCACCGGTTATTTCAGCATCCGCAACGACATTGAAGTGACCGAAGCCGACTTCACCGAGCCGCGTATGCCCTACGCTCGCTTCATTGAAGTCAGCGGCATTTTGAGCGACGAATCCGTCAGCGTATATTCGTCGCCGGGCTTGCCGAGCTATAGCGCCGTGCGTGGCTTGGTGCCAAACGTGATCGCCGAAGTAGTCAATGGCGATGCCGCGCCAGCCGATGCCTTGGCCGAACTCAATTCGGAAGCAGCCGAGCTGCACGACGAACTTGACGTTTAACCAGTTCAGATTTCAATCGAAGAAGCCCCGTCCTTTGATGGGGCTTCCGTCGGATTCACACGCGCTTCACGACGCCGTGTCTAACCGACAGGGTTGCGAAACAACAATCACGTCGGCGATGCCGGTCGAGAGATAATAGATTTGCCAAACGCGTCACTACTGATAGGGATCTTGGTTAAGCTTCAATTAGGATAGTCCGAATCCTTCTAATACCACGCACCTAGGCGACATTGCCAAAACATTGGTGATACTTGGGTTTGACGCGTGTTGAACTTTATGTTATAGTTTGTGCGGTTTGAAGAGATTCCACTAGCTTGCCTGAATTCAATAGTCGCGCTCGATGTCGGTGACCTCGCTTGACATTTCGCACTACCTGCCGCGTAAGCTACGAGCGGAGCGTTTCCCTCCGATTGCCAAATAAGGAAACAATCACAATTTAGCGGCGCTCAATTTACCTGCCTTGCCGCGCCCAAGTGTTCCAGGAAGAACAGCATGAATATCGCGAATCTTGAAGCAAAAACGCTGCCCGAATTGCGCACGATGGCGCGCAGCCACAACGTGCCGAGATTCAGCCGGCTGAAGAAGCAGGATCTGATCATCGGCTTGCTTCGTCAAGATGCCGAGCGGCGCGGGCACCAGCTGCGTGGCGGCATTTTGGAAGTTGTTGACGACGGCATGGGTTTTCTGCGCGCCGAAGGTTACCTCCCCGGCAAGAACGACATTTACGTCAGCCAGACGCAAATCAAGAAGTTTGGCTTGCGCACGGGAGACATGGTCATCGGGCAAGTGCGCCCACCAAAAGATACCGAACGCTACTACGGTTTGCTGCGCGTGGACTCGGTCAACGGTTTGAATCCGCATGAGGTAAAGCATCGGCCAAACTTTGAACGGCTCACCCCAATTTTCCCCGAAGTGCGCTTTGATCTTGAAACGCTCCCGAGGATAATGTCCACCCGCATGCTTAATCTCATCGCGCCTGTCGGCTTCGGTCAGCGCGGCTTGATCGTATCGCCGCCGAAGGCGGGCAAGACAACCGTGCTTAAGGACATTGCCAACGCCATCAGCACCAATTATCCCGACGTGCACCTGATGATGGCGCTAATCGGCGAACGCCCGGAAGAAGTTACCGATATGGACCGCTCGGTAGACGCCGAGGTGATCGCCTCAACTTTTGACGACCCGGTGCATCATCACGTGCGCGTCGCCGAGATGGCGCTGGAGCGCGCCAAACGCCTGGTGGAAGTCAAGCGTCACGTCGTGATGATGCTGGATAGCGTCACCCGCCTGGCGCGCGCCTACAACCTTGTCGTGCCCACCAGCGGGCGCACGCTCTCGGGCGGTCTCGATCCCTCGGCTATTCACCCGCCTAAGCGGCTATTCGGCGCCGCCCGCAATGTCGAAGAAGGCGGCAGCCTCACCATCGTCGCCACCTGCCTGGTGAATACCGGCAGCAAGATGGATGATGTGATTTACGAAGAATTCAAAGGCACCGGAAATATGGAGCTGCACCTCAGCCGCAAACTGCAAGAGCGGCGGATCTTCCCCGCCTTTGATATCGAGCAGTCTTCGACGCGGCGGGAAGAGCTATTGCTGGGTCCCGATGTCTTGCAGCGCGTCTATACCATGCGCCGCATGTGGTCGCACCTGGCGGAACAGCCCGAAGGCATCGTCGGCGCCACTGAGCAGCTGCTGCACAACTTCCGCCTATACGACAATAACCAGGAATTTCTCAACAGCCTGCATGGCGCCAACGGCCGCTAGCTTCGGAAATTCACCCCATCCCCTAGCCCCCTCGCCATCTCTATGGCGAGCATCCAATGAATTCGGGAAGGGGAACACAGCCAGACAAGAATCTCTGTAATGCGCTTTCACCTACAAGGATCGCCTCGCTGGGCGCGCAGATGCCCTTTCCCCAAAGGTTGGGGCGGCCGGCGGAATACGCCCAGCTTGCGTAGCAGATCGTCGAGAATGAAATGCTCAATGGCGAAACGATTCGCCTTGATAGCGCGCTGCGCATGGGGAGCAGTTAGAGGGCTAACCACGCAGAATCGAACAATCTAGTAAAATATTCGGGGAGTGGTGAATATCGCGGATATTTTCCTCTTGGCGAACACTGCGCAGGTTTTTTTCACCACCGAGGACACCGAGGACACAGAGTTTTCTTGTTTGATTGGCGAAGTTTTGTGTCGGCTGAATTCACCACTCCCAATATTCGAATTTGTTGACAAAGTTTCTATCATGCGCTATGCTCGCGTTCATTGTTGCCAGCGTACTGCAAGTGAGTTCGTAGAATGAATGTAAAAGAGAAAAACGATAATCTGAGACCGGAGCACGAGTATCAGCCGCCCACCTCTCAGACGCCTGTGGTCAACGTTTACAATACGAATGTTGCTTCCAGTTCAAGTGTTGCCACGGCTGGTGGCGCAATTGCCGGCGGACGCAATCAGACTGCGTTAATCGTCGGATTCATTTGCGGCATATTTGGGCTCTGGGGCGTGGCGCACTTTATGAATGGGAAGATCGGTTCTGGAATTCTGTGGTTAATCTTCGGGCCGATTCTAGCTGTAATAGCCATCACCGTGTTTAGTACGATTACCTTGGGGATCGGTGTATTATTCGCCATACCCGTTTGGCTACTTATGGTGTATGCTCAAGCCAAAGGAGGGGCTTCGTATTGAAGTCGGCGTCTATGAGAACCAGATACGTAACCATTTCCTGTTGCGCGTGTTGTTGTCAGACAGAATCGACCGAGAGTCGTTCGGTGGCGCATTGCTAAGTCGCGTTTGACGCGCAGATAGCAGAATCCAGATGCCCCGTGACGACACGGGGTTTTTTTGTTGCAGCGCTCTCTAAAGGAGCAAGCATGATCGTCAAGAAGATGTCCTGTTGTCCCGTTTGTTGTTGTACCGTGCCGAATAGGCAGGGTTATCCGGGGCTGGCGCAGCGATGTTGCCGGTGAACGTTCAGGAATCTCAGGGCGCTTCGGATAATCCGAGGCGCTTTTTCTTTCCGCCGCGATCAGCAACAACGACCGGAGACAATATGTTATCAACAGATATTCAGCGATACGCCGAGCAACTTGAAACAGCCAGCCCGTTTGAAATCCTGGCCTGGGCTAGCGATAAATTCGGCGATGAACTGGCAATCGTCACCAGCTTTCAGGTCACTGGCATCGCGGCTCTGCACATGATGCAGCGCATCGCGCCGCGCAGTCCGGTGCTGACCCTGGATACCGGGCTGCTCTTCCCCGAGACGCAGGACTTGATTGGCCAACTTGAAGCCCGGTTCGACCTTGACTTGCGGCGCGTCAAACCGCGCCAGACGCCAGCGCAACAAGCGCGCGATTATGGCGATCGCCTTTGGGAGCGCAATCCCGACCGCTGCTGCCATGTCCGCAAGACGATTCCCCTGCGCGATGCGCTCGTCGGCTTCGCCGCCTGGATTACCGGCCTGCGCCGCGATCAGTCGCCGCAGCGCGCGGCCACGCCAATCCTCAGCCGCGACGCGCGCAACGGCTGCATCAAAATCGCGCCCTTCGCCAATTGGACGGAAGAGACCGTATGGCGATATATCCGCGAGCATGATCTGCCCTACAATCGGCTGCACGATATCGGTTATCCCAGCATCGGCTGCTGGACCTGCACCAAAGCGGCTGGCGATGGCGCTGATCTTCGCAGTGGACGCTGGTCAAAAAAGGACAAGGCCGAGTGCGGCATTCACCTGCCGCTGCCGGCAGTCGCCGCCAGCAGTATGAGAGCGTAACGAATGAGCGGCTACCCCATCATGCTGCACTTGAATGACAAGCCGGTCGCCGTGGTCGGCGGGGGCAGAGTGGCCGCGCGCAAGATCAAACGGCTCAGTGAGGCAGGCGCCCGCGTTATAGTGATCAGCCCGCGGATCGAGCCAGGCATCCGCGATTTGCTCAGCGATGGCGATATCGTCTGGATCCAATCCCAATATCAACGCGATATGTTCAACGACTATATGCCGATCCTGGTCATCGCCGCGACCGATGACGAACGTGTCAACCAGACGGTCGCCCAGGACGCGCATCGGATTCGCGCTTTGTGCAACGTGGCGAATGGCAGCAGCGAGCACAGCGACTTCAGCAATATGGCGCAGATCGAAAAGCCGCCCCTTACGATCGCGCTTAGCACAAATGGCAAATCGCCGGCGCTGCTGCGGACGCTCAAGGCAAAGCTGTCGCATGATATCGGCGCGGAGTACGCCGTTTTGGCCGATTGGCTGGGCGCAATCCGCAGAGAGGCGCAAGAGCCTCAGGGATCGCAGCGGGCGCGGCAGACGCTCTACGAAGACATTCTCGATTCGAAGGTGCTCCCGCTATTGCGCGCGGGTCATCAAAATGAAGCGCGCCAGGTTTTCCAGCAAATCATAAATGCGGGAGCGCCAAAATGAGCGGAACAGCGCTGATTCTGGCGGGACACGGATCCCATATTAGCGCCAATACGGGGGGCATCGTCTGGGCGTATGTCGACCGTTTGCGCAGTTGGGCTGTGGCTGACGAGATCACGGCTTGCTTCTGGAAGGAAGCGCCGGCTTTCTCCCAGGTGCTGGACACGGTCGAAGCGAACGATGTCGTCATTGTGCCGGTATTCAGCGCTCGTGGATACTTCACGAGCGACGTCTTGCCGTCGGAATTGGGACTTAGCGGCGAATGCGCGACGCGCGACGGCAAAACGATTCGCCTGACGCGCCCGGTTGGCGAACACCCTAAGTTGCAATCCATCGTGGAAGGGCGCCTGCGCGCGACCATAGAGCGCTTTGGACTCCAGCCCGAGGAAACTGCCGCCGCCATAATTGGTCATGGCACGCGCCGCAACCGCCAAAGCCGCGACAGCGCGCGCCATCAGGCGAGGCGCATCCGCGAATTGAACTGGCTGAGCGAAGCGATTGACGCCTATCTCGATGATGAGCCCGATATCCCCAGCGTCTATCGGCGTACGCGCGCCGCCAACATCATCGCCCTGCCCTATTTCGTGGCTGACGGCTCCCATGTGCGGCAAGACATTCCTCGGGCGCTGGGCATCGCGGAATTGGATACAGTCAATCGGGTCGAGGACCGCGCCGTTTACTACTGCGAGCCGGTGGGCTCTGACGAATCAGTACCCCATTTGATTCTCGACTTGGCGCGGGAAACCGGATTGCCGTTTGAGCGGAAGGAAGCCGCCGGCGAATGGCGCAATTATCCCCGCGCCGGAAGACGCGCCTTGCTTCAGGCTTTAGAATCAGAGACAATACTGCAGTTTGGTCAGGTGATGGTCAGCCATGAAAGCGCTTGGCATTGCGCAAATCGGGAACGGGGCAGAGCCATCACGTCGCCGGCGGCGCTGCGGGCCTACGCGCGAGAAGACCCTTTCCGCGCGCTGGCGACAAGCGCCGATTTGCCGGCCGGCTGGCGCGTTGACCTGGGCGAGCCCAATGACGCGCAGGCCGTGATCGAAACGGTTTATCCCGGTCTCGTCGCCGACTGGGCGGCCAGTAGGCGCGGCTCGCTGAAATGCGAGTCTTTGCAGGAGATCGGGCTGCGGCAGAACGGCATGTTCAAAGATATCCACCGCCTGCCGCCTGATGTGATTGAAATGACATTGGACAAGATCTGCGGAAACTGTGTGCGGGAGCCTGCCTGGTGGTCCCCAGTAAGCAGCGCAAGCGCGGCTCTGCCCTGCCGCTCGGCTTGCAACCTATGGCTTACGACCGCCAGACAGTTAGAGAGCGGCGCGTCATGAGCAGTGGGAAAGTTTTCCTGGTTGGCGCGGGTCCCGGCGATCCCGACTTGATCTCAATCAAGGGGCTGCGCCTTTTGCGGCGCGCGGAAGTCGTCATCTATGATCGGCTGATACCCTGCGAACTGCTAAGTGAGACGCGCCCCAAGGCCGAACTCATTGACGCGGGCAAACAGCCTACCCGTCACCGCCTGGCGCAGGAAGAGATTAATGCAATCTTGCTGGACCGCGCGCTCAAAGGCTGCGATGTCGTGCGGCTCAAAGGCGGCGACCCGCTGATCTTCGGCCGTGGCGGCGAAGAGGCGCTTGCATGCCGCGAACATGGGATCCCCTTCGAAATTGTGCCCGGCGTTTCCAGCGCCTTCGCCGTGCCAGCTTATGCCGGCATCCCTTTGACGCACCGTCACATCAGCAGCGCGTTCACGGTGATCACCGGGCATGAAGATCCGGCGAAACCGGAGAGCAGCGTCAATTATAGGGCGCTGGCGCAACTGGGCGGCACAATCGTCATCATGATGGGGGTCAATCGGCTTGGCGAAATCACCGATCAATTGCAGAAACATGGCATGGACGGCGAGATACCAGCCGCCGTCATCGAATGGGGCGCGACGCCGCGCCAGCGCGCCATAGTCGGGACGCTCGAAACAATCGCAGGCAGCGCGCGGGAACAGGACATCCAGCCGCCGGCGATCACGGTTGTTGGCGATGTCGTGCGCCTGCGGGGCGCTGGCGTCGCCTGGTTCGACTCGCTGCCCGAAGATGTCTTGCTGGCTTGAAGCGCCGCGGCTGCGCAACCGGCGCTCGACGCGGCGCATGGTCCGCAAGAGCCGGAAACTGTAGGGGCGTTTCGCTGATACGCCCGCCAGAATGAAAGGAAGCGACATGACGACCTGGAAAGAGATTCTAAAGGATGAGATCCCGGCGGAATGGGGAAAGCTCATCGACACCTACGAAGCGCAGATGGAATTGCGCAAGCAGGGCAAGCTTGATGAAAAGGTCTTCGCCGAGGCGCGCTTGCGCAAGGGCGTCTACGGCCAGCGCTACGACAACGGACAGCGCCATGATGGCGTGCGCACGCGCGATCTGGCTTACCCATCGGGCGAGGTCGTCAAGGGTCCTGATACGCTTTGGGACGCGCCCGGCATGCAGCGCATCAAGATTCCTTATGGCGCTTTGACCGCCGAGCAGCTGGAAGCGCTTTCCGAGCTGGCTGACGAATATTCGGACGGCATCTTGCACATCACCACGCGGCAGGATATCCAATTGCACTATGTGCATATCGACGACACACCCGATTTGATGCGGCGGCTGGCGGCTGTCGGCATCACCACGCAGGAAGCCTGCGGCAATTCGGTGCGCAATATCACCGCCTGCACGCTCGCCGGCGTCTGCCACGACGAGCTTTTTGATGTCAGCCCCTATGCCGACGCGATGACGCATTTCTTGCTCAACCACGATGATGTGCAAGACTTCGGCCGCAAATTCAAGGTCGCCTTCTCCGGTTGCGCCGGTCACGCTTGTGGCTTGGTCAAGATGCACGATTTGGGCTTGCTGGCGCAAACGCGCGAAATCAATGGCGAGACCGCGCGCGGCTTCACGGTTTATGTCGGTGGCGGGCTGGGCACAGTGCCGCATCAGGCGAAAGTGCTGGCTGAATTCGCCACCGAAGAAGAGCTGCTGCCATTGACGCAAGCGGTCGCGCGCGTCTTTGCCCGCCTGGGCGAGAAGAAAAATCGCAACCGCGCGCGCATCAAGTTCCTGGTCGCCAAGCTAGGCATCGAGGAATTTCGGCGCGAAGTCGAGGAAGAACTCGAAACCGTGCCGCATGACAGCCGGCATACGGCGTACATCGACGCATTGAGCGACTTCAACTACGAGCCGGCCAAAGCGGGCATGGCGCTGAATGGCGCGTCGCTGCCGGAGGGATTCGACGACTGGTATCGCAACAATGTCTACCGGCAGGTACAGAGCGGATACAGCACCATCACGCTGAACACGCCGCTTGGCGACTTCACCGCGCAGCAGGGCTTCCAACTGGCGGATATCGCCCGCCGCTATGTCGGCGATAATATCCGCCTCTCGGTTGAGCAAAATGTCGTGCTGCGTTGGGTGGCTGATGCCGACCTGCCCGCGATTTATCGTGATCTCCGCCAAATCGGCTTGGGCGATGCCAACGCCGGTTCCATCGTCGACATCACCACCTGCCCCGGCACCGACACCTGCAAGCTCGGCATCGCCTCATCGCGCGGCTTGACCGCTGAGTTGCGGACGCGCCTGATCGAAAAGATTAACCTGCTGCCCGATGCCGTGCGCGAGCTCAAGATCAAGGTTAGCGGCTGCTTCAACTCTTGCGGGCAGCATCACGTGGCTGATATCGGATTCTTCGGCAACAGTCGCCGTTCTGGCAATCACAAGCTGCCGCATTTCCAGGTCGTACTCGGCGGTCAATGGCAACAAAACGCTGGCAGCTACGGGCTAGCGGTCGGCGCCGTGCCAGCCAAAGCCGTGCCGGATGTCCTGGAAGCGCTGACCGAGCGCTACGTCGCCGAACGTGGCGAGGGCGTGAACTTTCAAACTTGGGTCAAGGAGTTGGGTCGCAAGGAAATCAAAGCGATGCTGCAGCCCTTTATGCAGCTGCCCAGTTTCGAGGAACGCCCGGCCTACTTCAGCGATTGGGGCGATGCGCGCGTGTATACGATTGACGACATCGGCGTGGGCGAATGCGCCGGCGAGGTAGTTTCACTGTTTTCGATGGAGATCTCCAAAGCCGAATCGACGCAATTCGAGGCGATGCTGGCGCTGGACGATGGCGATTACAAGCTGGCTGACGAGCAAGCCTACAAGGCGATGGTCCTGGCGGCGCGCGCGCTGGTGCGCACGAAACATCTCGATGTTGGCGATGACTACGACGACATCGTAGGCGAATTCCGGTCCCGCTTTTACGACACCGAGCTGATATACGACCGCTTCGCCAAGGGCAAGTTCGCCCGCTATCTGTTCAAGCGGCACGCGGACAGCCCGGCGCGCGTCGACGAAGACTACGCCCATCAAATTATTGATGAGACGCAGCTATTCATCGAGAATGTGCATACCGCTGAACAGCGCATCAATGGCGTGATCGTCGGCTAACAGGCGCCCGCCCGATGCCAAATTGAAGGGCTTGTCCGCTAATGTTTTTTGCAAAATTATCCGAGCAATGTACGCGCGCTAACCCCCACCCCAAACCCCTCCCCGCCGGGTCAGTGTCTACGCGACCCCATAAAGAGGGAGGGGCTTTTCCGCGAGAACTTTGAGATTCTCGGCTCCCCTTCCCTCCTTGTGGGAAAAGACACCATTGAGATGGTGTCTGGGGCCGGGGATGGGGGGTAGAATCGGGGTTCAATCACCCTTTATCCGACAAGCCTTGTAGGGGCGACCTACCAGGTCGCCCGCATACGCAACATGAGGACGCCATGACAACAGTACCAAGACGCTTGGGCGTCAAGTTCAGCCTCAAACAGCAGCCGACCCTGAAGCCAGACGATATATTGCCCATCTTCCAGCGCTGGATTCAGGAGCATCGAATTGAAGGCATGCTCATAGACGTCATCGATTACAAACATGTGCCATATGGACCCGGCATTGTGCTGATCGCCGATGAAGCCGACATCGCTTATGATCTTAGCGACGGCGAAACGGGCTTGCACTTTATACGCAAGCGGGCTTTGCCCGCCTGCTTATCAGAAGCGCTGCGGCTCGTTTTCAGAAGCGCGCTGGAAGCCGCCCGCGCCTTGGAAGCGGAAGCGCCGGGCGATATTGTTTTCGACTTCAGCGCCGCCAAGATCAGCTTCCTCGATCGCATGAATTATCGGAACGAATCAGCAATCTTCGAGGAAACGCGCGAAGCCTTGACCGACTCGCTGAGCGAAATCTTCGGCGCGCCCGTCACCGTCTCTCGTTTCTACGACGATCCAAGAGCGGTATTCGCCATTCGCTGCTCGCTTGCCGACAGCGATTTCAGCGCGGATGCCTTCGCCCAACGGTTTGCGCTTAAGCATCAAGCCACTTAGTTTCTTCCGGCAGCGCCAAAGCCGCCCGCATAGGCTCGAACTAATCGGCCATTCTGCATTCATACGCGGAAGCGCAGGCGCAAAAACGCCCGTGCAAGGGTTTCCCTAATCAGTTATATTTCTAGGCGCAATGTTTCCGCTATCAATGAAAGCTGGAATATGACTGCCTACGACTTCGACGAAATCATCGATCGCACAAGCCACCATAGCGCCAAATGGAGCGCGGTTGCCGACGGCTGCCTGCCGATGTGGGTCGCTGATATGGACTTCCGCTCGCCGCCATCCGCCATCGACGCCATGATCGAACGCGCCCGGCATGGCGTATTCGGTTATACCATCAACCCGCCCAAGCTCAAAGAAGCCGTGGTCGAGCGTATGGAGCGCCTGTACAACTGGCGGATATCGCCCGACGATGTGCTCTTTTCGCCCGGTCTGGTGCTGGCGCTCTGCGCGACATGCAGCGGATTCGGCGCGCCCGGCAATACCGTGCTGATTCAGACGCCAGTCTACGGGTCCTTTTTTAAGGCAGTGCGCGCCAATCGCAAACTCGTCGGCAATATTGATATGCATTATATCACCGATGGCGCCCGCGCTTTCCACTACGAAAACGATTACGATGAATTTGAAATGGTCGCGCGCGATCCGAAGACCACGATTCACTTGCAGTGCAACCCACAGAACCCGGCCGGCTTCATGTATTCGCGTGAGGAACTCGAACGGATCGGCGAAATCTGCCTGAAGCGCGAAGTCCTGATCGTGGCGGACGAGATACACTCCGATCTGATCCTCGAAGGCAAGCACATCCCCATCGCAACCCTGTCGGACGAAATCGCGCAAAATACCTTGACCATGATCGCGCCGAGCAAAACATACAATCTGGCTGGCATGGCTTGCTCGGTCCTCATCGCCCAAAACAAGGAGATTCGCGAAACCATGGCGGCCGCTCTGCAGAGCATCAGCGCCCATGTCAACATCATGGGCTACGAAGCGGCTTACGGCGCCTACAGCGGCGGCGACGAATGGCTGCGGCAGCTGCTCGTTTATCTCAAAGACAATCGCGACTTCGCCATTTCCTACATTCAGGAGCACATGCCGCAAATAAAGACTACCTTGCCAACATCGACCTATCTGCTCTGGATGGATATGCGCGGTTTGTCGCTTGGCGCCGACCTGATGGACTTCCTCACCAATCAGGCGGGCTTGGCGCCGAGCCCGGGGCTCTTCTTCGGCAGCGCGGGCGAAGGCTTTGTGCGCCTGAACTTCGGCTGCCCGCGCGCCACCTTGGTCACGGGCTTGAAACGGCTGCGAGCGGCGGTTGAGCAGCTGCCGCTGACCGCCTGAAGCGAGGAGAAAGCCCCGTGCCCCGTCCATTCCTGATCGACACCGACGCCGGCTCCGATGATGCGGTCGCCATCCTGATGGCGCTGCGCAATCCCGATATCGATGTACGCGCGATCACCGTTGTCGCTGGCAACGTCCCGCTGGATCAAGGCATCGTCAACACGCTTTATTTCACCGAACTCTGCGAGACCGATGCGCCAGTGCACGCCGGCGCCGCGCGACCGCTGCTGCGAGAGTATGTCTCCGCGGACTGGTTCCACGGCGCGGATGGCTTGGGCGATTGGGGCGACCGCTACAAACCGCAGCGCTCTCAGCCGAGCAACCAGCACGCCGTCGACGCCATCATCAATACCGCGCGATCGACGCCGGGGCTCGTCATCGTGACCCTGGGCCCGCTGACCAATTTGGCGCTCGCGCTTGGCAAGGCGCCCGATATCGTCTCGCAAGTGTCGCGCTGCGTGGTGATGGGCGGCGCCGCCTGTACCAACGGCAATGTCACGCCCGCCGCCGAATACAATATCTGGTGCGACCCGGAAGCGGCGCGGATCGTCTTTCGCTCGGGGCTGCCGGTCGAAATGGTCGGCTGGGAATTCAGCACCGGCGATTTCGTTCTGTCGCTTGACGACATTGACCATGTTCGCGGCATCGGCACGCCCTACGCCGATTTCACCATAGACTGCAATATCAAAGGCATGCGCGGCTACGAGATTCAAACGGGCGAGATCGGCATTTCGCTGCCCGATGGCGTGGCGATGGCTGTCGCTATTGATCCGACCATTTGCACAAATAGCAGCCAGCACTATGTCGATGTCGAATGTGCCAGCGAGCTAACCCGCGGAATGACCGTGGTGGACAAGCTCAATCTGGCCGACGATGAACGCAACGCGCCCGTCTGGCGCGAACTGCTGCCGAACGCGAACAAGCCCACCATCTGCTGGGACCTGGATGCGGCGCGCTGGAAAGCCATGCTTTATCGACTGCTCCGCTAGCCAGCCCGCAACCTTGCGCCGGCGCCTCGCGTAATGGCAGATAGACAGTCCAATGGAGATGCCGAGATGGAAAACGAGCCGCGGAAACCGAAGAAACAGCGCGACTGGGTCGAAGAAATGGAAGTGGCTGGCAGCGATCTGGTGGACCGCGTTAAATCCCTGGTGGCTGAGGGCAACGTCCGCCGCTTGATCATCCGCAACGCCAACAATGATGTGCTGATCGAAATTCCCTTGACCTCGGCTGTTGTGGTTGGCGGCGTCGCCACGTTGATCAGCCCGGTGCTGGCGGCTCTGGGCGCCCTGGCCGCCCTTTTCGCCAAGCTCAAGCTCGATATCGTGCGCGCCGAGGAGATCGACGAAGACGCCGAAACCATCATGATTTCCGGCGACGATGTCACCGATGTGACGCCCTCGGACGACTAGCGCGATCAAATGGACAAGCCGCGAAAGTCGCCCATTCAATAACTGGACTTGCCTCACCAGAGGCAAATGCTTTCGCCTTCACAGTGGGAAGCGCGCAAACATTAGGCTATACTAGGCGGAAATAACGCATAAGCGAATGACGGGCTGATTCTTGCGATTCCCAAGCCAGCGCCGCGCAGCAAAGACAGAGGTATGACTATGATCGTTAGCGTCCTGCAAGAAAACCTGGCGAGGAGCCTGAACATCGTTACCAAAGCGGTAGACAGCAACCCGCCCTTACCCGTGCTCGCAAACGTCCTGCTAGAGACGGAAGACTCGCGACTTAAGATTTCCGCCACCAACCTCGAATTGAGCATCAGCGTCTGGATCGGCGCCAAAGTGGAGCAAAGCGGCAGCATCACGCTCCCCGCCCGGACATTCAGCGAATTGGTCAGCAGCCTGTCGCCTGAACGCGTCGACCTGCGCCTTGACGCCGCCACCCATACCGTGCATCTGCGCTGTGGCGTGCAGACCTCGAATATCCGCGGCATAGACGCTGACGAATTCCCGCCGATCAATCATAACGAAAGCGCCGACCTCCAGGTCCAGGGCGAATCTCTGCGAGAGATGATTAACCAGACCGCCTTCGCCGCCGCGCGCGAACAGAATCGACCGATTCTCACCGGGGTCTATGTCCAGCTCGAGGGCAGCAAGATCACGATGGCGGCCGCTGACGGTTACCGCCTGGCCGTGCGGACAACCGAGACCGCGGAGAGCTTCGCCGAGCGGCAAGACATGGTCGTGCCGGCGAGCGCCATGAGCGAAGTGGCGCGCATCGTGGAAGACGATCAAGAAGTGGGTATTTCGCTGCCGACCCAGCGCAACAGCATCACGTTCTTCGCGCCCAATGTCACGATCTCTTCACAATTGCTCGAGGGGCGCTTCCCCGATTTCGCTTCGATCATCCCGCGTTCCTTTGTCACCTCGACCGTGATGTACACCAACGACCTGCTTGTTGTCTGCCAGCGCGCCGAGATCTTCGCGCGCGACAACGCCAATAGCGCCAGTCTGCGGGTCAAGCCGGCGCTGAATCCGGGCGAGCCGGCGGAAGTCTTGATCGGCGGCAAAAGCGCCGAACGCGGCGACAGTGAAGGCATGCTGGACGCCACCGCTGAAGGCGAACCGCTCGATATCTCGTTTAATATCAGATACCTCATTGATGTTCTCCGCGTCATCAAAGAGGAGCGCGTTGTCTTCGAGAGCAACGGACCGGAGAATCCCGGTGTGCTCAAGCCGGAAAACCGCGAGGACTTCGTGCACGTCATTATGCCGATGAGCAAATAGCGCCCTGCCACAGCCCTCAATCGCAGCATGATACAACCGGCTAAAGCGCGGCGCGCGCGCCCAAACATGCCCAATTACGGCGTCATGCCTGATGCGGTCGACGGGTTGCTTTCTTGGGATTGGGTCGATGAACAGATGCGCAAAGCGCGCAACTACTGGATATGCAGCGTCCGCGACGATGGCCGCCCGCACAGCGTGCCCGTATGGGGCGCTTGGGTCGATGGCAGCTTATATTTCGGAACGGACAAAAACTCGGTCAAGGCGCGCAACATCGCGCGCGACAATCGCATCGTCCTGCATCTGGACAGCGGCGACGAAACGGTAATCTTTGAGGGCGCAGTCGTTGAATCGAAAATCCCGGAGTCTCTTCTAAAGAAGATTACCGAGCGCTACATCGAGAAATACGACCTCGATCCTCAGTTGGAAGAAACAGACGACTTGCTGTTGCGCTTGATTCCGAAGAAAGTGATGGCTTGGCTTGAGCGCGACTATCCCGCTACCGCGACCTACTGGCGCTTCGACGATTGAGCTTTGAATTGAATCACCCCCCGCTTGCCGTTGACGCGCCAATCGCGGTCGATGCGGTCCAGTTCTTCCGCTGTCTCCGCTGTTGGCAAACCCACCACGGGATCGCTCTTTAATGTGCGCAGGCACAGCACGGGCGCGTCCAGATAATCCACCACTTCTGCAAAAGGCGTCTGCGGCGCCCAGAGGCAATCGCCCACCGTCCGCCGATAATTGGCATCGCCTTTGATAACCACCAGGCGCGCCGCCTTCAACTGGCTCGCCAAATCCGCCGGCAGGTCCCAAAGAAAGCGACAGCTCGTCCAAAACGGGTGCGGCAGGAAGCGCAAACGCTCTTCTCCCCAAGCGGCGCGCAGACGCTTTGCGAGCGCGGCGGCATTGTGTCCGCGCCTTTCCATTTCCCGCATAAGCATCCACACATCTTGCGGCGTGGCGTCGCTGACGAATGTCGGGTAGGTCTTTAAGCAGATCACTACCCGTTCCGACACGTGGCGCAGCAAACAGTCGCTAAGCGCCAAGTCCATCGCCAACTCAGAGCCAGTATTGTCGGCTACGATGTAGACCGGTTGGCTAGATTTGAAGCCGTCCGCCGAACTTCGCGTGCCTGAGAGATGGTCCAGCAATGCCTCCCGGTCATCGACCAGCAGATCGTCGGCGCTGATTTCGGCGCCCCGTTCGCTGGCAGGGGCGTAGCTCAGGTCGATGCGATTGCCCCACAGCGCGAACTCGACGGCGCGGCGCACTTCGCAGTTGGGCGAGTCAAGCGGCTCGCAAGCGCCTTCAATCAGCCGCCAGAGCGCATCGCCATGAAGCTCTTCCAGCTTTTTCGGCAGAAAAGGGTCGCGCCCGCTCTCGCGCCAGCGCGCCGTTTCTATCAAACAACGGTAAGTATAAGTCTCGGCGAAGAACCATTCGACATTGTGCCAGGTCGGATCGCTTCCCGCGATTTTGCCTTGCCGCTCCAGCGCGCAAGCCCACGCGGCTGCGTCAATAGCCGAGTCGGGAGACAAGGGCTTGATACGCGCGCCGGCGACAAGGTCATCGCGCAAGCGGCGCAGGCGCTGCGTGATGCTGGCTGGATAATCGCTGTTGCTGGCGATCGTCTCGTCGATGATTGCCGGCAAGCGAACGCGCATCGTGTTGTGGGCAAAGGCGTTGCTTTGATCCGTGCGAATAGGCGCCGGACGCTTGGGCACCTTGTTCATATTCCGCCTGAGAAAAACTTTGTCGATTTAGGCGCCGCGAAAGATTGTCACGTAACGCCGCGGTTCATTGCCGACGCTGGCCGACTGCAGCTGCGCTTGCCGCGCCAATTGATGCTGGCGTTTGCGAACCTGCGCCGCTTGCGGTTTCAGGTCGATATAATCTTCTCCGGCGCGAATGCGGCTGATGGCTTGTTCCGCTTCCAGCAACGCTTCGCCAAAGATGTCGCTGTCGCTCCGCCCGTTCAAGCGGAAGAGATCGACCAGAAAATTCTCCATCTGCGTCACCGTATTGGCGCGCAACACATAGATGGACAGTCCCCGCTTTTCGCCATCGCTAATCAATCGCGGGCGGCGGCGATAATGGGTCTTCAGCGTCACGATCGCTTCAGCCTCGCCGAAATCATCGGTTAGCAGAAGGGGCACAGCCAAGCGGCGCGCCGCCTGCTCCAATCGATTGCGCGCGACGCCGTAAGCATACACGCTGATCGGCCGCAGGTTGCGCCCGTTTACCTTTACGAGGTCGTCCTTCATCTCACTGCGCGTTACGCCGTTTTCACGATTCCCGCGCACGACATGGGCATTGAAGCCGGCGCCGCCTTGCTGCTGGCGGCCATGGCGCGCGGGCGCGCTTCGCGAATCCGACTCCTGCACGAGCTCGCTAACTTGAATGACGCCGGTCTCATCCCTTTCGCGCAGCTCGGCCGGCAGTCGACGATTGCGCAGCATCGCGTCAACCGCCGACGCCACATCCGTATGCACAACCAGACGATCGCGCGCCTGAATCTCGATCATGATATCGAATGTCGGCGCCGTGCGCCGCTCGAGCACCACCTTCTGCGTGCCGCGCCTCCGCGCCTCATCATCCGACAAAGTCACCGACTCAATGCCGCCGATCAAGTCAGACAAGGTTGGATTAAGCAGCAGATTCTCAAGCGTATTGCCGTGCGCGGTGCCGATCAATTGCACGCCGCGCTCGGCGATCGTGCGCGCCGCCTGGGCTTCCAGTTCGCGTCCGATCTCGTCAATGATGATGACTTCTGGGTTGTGGTTCTCCACCGCCTCAATCATGACTTCATGCTGGCGGTCGGGTTGCGAAACCTGCATGCGCCGCGCCTTGCCCACCGCCTGATGGGGGATATCGCCATCGCCGCCAATCTCGTTGGAAGTATCGACGATCACCACGCGCTTGTCCCGCGCCCGTACGCGCGCCGCCTCGCGCAGCAGCGTCGTCTTGCCCACGCCAGGCGGACCGACCAGCAGCACGCTCTGCCCGGTCTCGATCAAGTCAGCGATGATGTCAATGGTGCCATACACCGCGCGACCGACGCGCGCCGTCAAGCCGACTATCTTGCCGCGGCGATTCCGAATGGCGGAGATGCGATGCAGCGAACGCTCAATGCCCGCGCGGTTATCATCATCAAACTCGCCAAGCTCGTCGATGAGCTGACGCAAATCGGCCTCTGTGACTTCCGCGTCAGAGAGTTCGCATTCCTTGTCGATGTATCGGGCAGTTGGCTTTCTACCAAGATCGAGTACGATTTCCAGAAGTCTGCTGGTTTCGCCATACTCGTTGATTGCGCTGCGAATCCGCGCCGGCAGGATGTTATTGAGTATGTCAAAATCGTCAGTAATGCTTTTGTCCATGTATCGCGTGGTCGTCCTCCCCATTCGCTGCCTTCTGTACCACCGCTGCTAATCCGTGAGCTCATTCGCGCGGCATTACGATCCTCGCGGCGGAGAGTCTCGCTCGCTTCCCATCGTATGCGCCATCCATTCTTAAGGTCGCGGCCGGCTTCTGCCCGCCGCTCGTCGCCAGCTTGACACTTTCAAATGAAGCCTGCCGCACACCGGCGGTCAAATGCTTGACCATCACCGCCTGTTCCAGCCAGGGATCAAATCCCAGATCAAGCATCGCGTTTTCCAGCCAACCTTGGTAACCGCGCACACAAATGTAAATCGGCAGCTTTCGGCAACGCTCGATCTGTCGCAAGGCCGCGGCCACGATTTCGGGCGCATCGCTAAGCACCTCCGGATGAAAGTAGGGCATCAGATACACGCCATGTTTGCCTTCCGAATAGGCGATATAGGCTTCAATCTGCCCGTTCGCCCGATAGACCAAGCCCGCCATATCGGTCGACGGTCCCATGACAGTCTGCAATATCCGCGGTATGGTGCAGCCGAGCAAAGCCGAGATGCCAATTTGATCGTCTACCGTCTCTTCCGTAACTGTCAATCCTGCCCGCTCCGGCGCGGCCGCGACCGGTTCGTGACGCCATATAACCTGCCGCGAATAAACAGCGTAACCAGCGCGGCGCATGGTTTCAAATAGGCGGTGGCTCACTTCCACCTCGCCCACCAGGGTATGCGCCCCGTTTTTTCCCGCCTGGTCGGCCATCGCGTCAAGCATGTGCAGCCAAATCGAATCGCCCTCGTGCGGTTCCAGCGTCGGCGCCAGGCAGACTATATGCGCGTTGACCTCGCCACTGCGGTAGCGAAATTGGCCGACCACGTCCTTGTTATCAAGGCGCGCCACCAGCGTATGCAATCCGCGAGGGAAGACGATGCTCGAAAGCAAGGCGCTGTTTTGACCGCGCGCGTCTTCGGTCAAGCCCAGCTCGCTGTGTAAGACGATAGCGTTTTGCTTGAGGCGCAGCATCAGCGGCAAATCTAGCAGCTTCATCACATGCGCGCCGGACTGGCTGTACATGACAGAACCTCAAATCCACAAACAATCGAAGCTAGAGCGCACTCATATTGTATCATTTACCCGCGCGGCCTGACAACGCTAACGAAGAATAAGGCGTGGTGAATTTCATTGATAGCGCGACAAACCCCCATCCCCCGGCCCCTTGCC
>JAPPFH010000101.1 GCA_028875185.1 Chloroflexota bacterium
TCGTATTGATGTTCAGACCTTTCAACAATCAAGTCATTTCACATAAAGCGTATTGGTCCTATTGGCATTGGCCGCGTCCGCGCCGGATGTAATCGCTCTACTTCGATAGAGATTCCCCTCAACTGACATCGAGCATATTCTGCGCTTCGAGCATGGTCGCCCGAAAGCGATGCGTATGATCCTCGCCGCGCTCGGTCAATATGGCGCAGCCTGCATCGATTCTGATCAAACCCAGGGCGCGCAGCCGCGCCAACACGCGCCCCATCTTGCGCGGCGTCCAGCGAAAGTGGGTGTGCAGCGTCTGGATCCGCAATTCGGTCGCCGCCTCGGCGGTGTGCTGGTGATTGTGGATATGCGCCAGCACCACTTGATCGGCGAAGCGGCGGCGGCTGTTGGCACGGCGCAGCGCCGTCGAAATCAGCCCGTATCGTGGCGAGAATACCCAGGCGAGCAAGAAAAAGATGAAGATCATCAACACCATCGAGGCGCTGATGGAAGAATCCCATGCCTCAATCAGTTCCAATCCGAGCGACCGATTGATCAGTCCAATGCCATCGGCGACCGGCAATAGACCGAAGACTTGGCCGCGCGCCAGGTCATAGCCGAAGACTGCGCCAAGCGCGCCAATCAGTGGCGCCAGCAGCAGCATCAGCGACAGGCGATCAGTCAGCAGGTAGGCGGCAGCCGGCGGGACGATGAAGAAGGCGATCACCAATATCGAGCCGACGGCGTCAAAGGCGCCGACCGCGACCAGGCTTACGAGCGTCATCAGCGCGTAATTCATGACCGCGGGGCGGAAACCGAGCGCCTTCGCCAGCGCCGCGTCAAAGGTCGAGAGCTTGAGTTCTTTGTAGAAGATTAGAACGAAAGCCAATGTCAGAAGCGTCATCGTCAGCATCACCGCGATTGACTTGGGGAAAAAGACCAGCGCCGGCGCCCGCTCCAACAAACCGGCGCTAAAGGCTTGCGCCGGGCTGTAGAAGCCGCAATTGCCGCAGACTTGTACGAATTCGGCGCGCTCATCGCGCGGGTTGATGCCGAGCGCGCGGCAATTCACGCATTGACGCGTCATTTTTGCCGCAGGATGATCTTCGGTGACGGTGATTGTTTCGCAATCCTCGAAGCAATGGCTGTTGGTATTCGCCCAAGCCAGCCCAATCTCGCCCACCAGAACCGCGTCTTCATCAAGGTGGACATCTTCGACGAAGCGCGAGACCAAGATAACAGCGATGGCGAATAACAGCGGAAAAGCCAAGCCAAGCGCGGCGTCCTGCCGCACCAAGCCCGAGCGGTAGAGCATCTCCGTCAATACGACGGTGCCGACGCCAGCCAAAGACGCGCCCAGGATCAGCCAGGGCGACGAGGTATCACCCTCGATGCGGAATACATTGGTCATCAGCAGAAAGGCGACCACGATGCCAAGCAGCACCGTATGACTGATGGCGTCGCTGGTCATTGACATGCCGCGCAGCAGCAAGAATGTGCCCAGCAGCGCGCCGCTGACCGCGATTAATCCGCCGATTAAGGTCGCTGTATTCTGTGGCGAGCGCAAAAACGCGTTGAGTTCTTCGCGCGTCGCGAAGTTGAGCAAGAACTCTATGAGAAGGCGCTCCAGCGGCATCATGCGCCGCGCTCCCTCAACTTGGCTTCCAACGAGGCGATAGCTTCAGCCGGCAGCAGCGACTCGATCTCCCCTTCCCGATCTTCCGCCACGATGGGCAGGTCAAGCTCATGCGCGTAAAACCGGTACGATTCCCAAAGCCGCTGATTGTGAAAGTCGCGCCGCGCCCGCTCAATGCCGCTCTGGCTGAGCTGCCAGCCGGCGTTTCCTAAGCTGACGAAGCCATCGCTCGTCAATTCGCGCAAACCCAGTGCGGCACGGCGGTCGCCGACGCCGCGGATGAAGGCATCGGGCACTGGGGCGTCAGCAGCGCCATGCGCCAACGCGTAACGGTAAAGATCGCGCAGGGTGCTGCGCGCGGCGAAGGCGCGGCGATTGGCGCGCAGCCGCAGCCGGCGCCACAAGAGACCCCGGCCCGGCGCCAGCGCCAGTGATATCAGCACGAGGACGAAAGCCACCACAATAATCATCGGACCGGTGGGGATATCGCTGTCGAGCGCGCTGATGACGGCGCCGACGCCGCCGGCGAAAGCGCCGAAGACCGCCGCCAGCACAACCATCTGCTCCAGCGTGCGTGTCCACTGACGGGCGGCGATGCCCGGCGCGATCAAAATCCCGACCATCAGAATCACGCCCGCCAGCTGCAAGCCCAGCACGATCGTCGCCACGATCAGGGTCGATAGCAGCGAATTGATCACAAGGGTGCGAAAGCCATTGGCGCTGGCGAATCCGGCGTCAAATGTCACCAGCTTGAATTCTTTCCAGAATAGCGCCAGCAGGCAGACGACGAGGAGCGCGCCGCCCGAGACCAAGCGCACATCGCTCTCGATGATGGCGGCCGCCTGCCCGAATATGAAGTGATCGAGGCCCGCCTGGCTGGCATCGGGGATGGACTGGATGTAAGCCAGCAGCGCAATGCCCGCGGCGAAAAAGCCGGCCAGCACAATGCCCAGCGCCGCATCCTGCTTGATGCGCGTGGTCGCCAGCAAGGCGACGACGAAGCGCCATCCGAGCCAACTGGCGATGCCCGCGCCGATTAGCAGCGCGCCCAGTTCACGGCCCGCCAGCAGGAAGGCGATCGCTACGCCGGGCAGCGCCGCGTGCGACATGGCATCGCCGAGCAAGCTCTCTTGCCTAAGCACGGCGAAACAGCCGAGCGCGCCGCTGACGAAGCCCAGCAGCGAGCCGCCCAGCGCGACCACGCGCACGGTGTAGGTAAAGCGCAAGCCAAACAGCGCCTGACTGAGCGGGATGAGGAGCAGGCTCGCCAGCCCGATGGCGGCGATGATCAACCAGACGCGCCGGTCTTCGCTGTTTAGCGCTCGCGCCGTACTCATGGCGCGCTCGCCGGCAGCAGCTGGCCGCCATGCAATGTTGAGACGCGTCCGCCATAGGTCCGCTGCAGGTTCTCCAGCGTGAAGACTTCATCGGTACGACCCGACGCGATCACCTCGACATTCAGCAGCGTCACCCAATCAAAATATTCGGCGACTGTCTGCAAATCATGATGGACGACCAGGACGGTCTTGCCGCGCTGGTTCAACTGGCGCAGGATGTTGACGATGGCGCTTTCGGTTACGGCGTCGACAGCGGCGAAGGGTTCGTCCATGAAATAGATTTGCGCGTCTTGCACCAGAGCGCGCGCCAAAAACGCGCGTTGCTGCTGCCCACCGGAAAGTTGGCTGATCTGCCGATCGGCGAAATCAGCCATGCCAACCTGCTCCAGCGCGCCCAGCGCCAACTCGCGCTCAGCGCGCCCCGGACGGCGGAACCAGCCCAGCTTTCCATAGAGCCCCATCATGACGACATCAAGCACAGACGTGGGGAAATCCCAATCGACGCTGCCCCGCTGCGGCACATAACCCACCAGCGAACGCGCAGCCTCGTAGGATTTGCCATGGAATAGCGCGCTGCCGGCCGCCCGCGGAATCAGATTCAGCGCCGCCTTGATCAAGGTGCTCTTGCCAGCGCCGTTGGGTCCGACGATCGCCATCAGCACGCCCGCCGGCACATCAAGATCAATATCCCATATCGCCGGTTTCTCGTGATAGGCGACGGTCAGGTCATCGATTGAAAGGGCTAGGTCTTGTCGGGTTTCCATCGTTCGCGCTTCCAAAGAATCCTGTAGGGGCGTCTCGACGAGACGCCCGCGTCCAAACGTATTGCATGCCTGCGGGCGAGACAAGTCTCGCCCCTACAGTTCTCAACAGCGGTGGGCGACCCAATGGGTAGCCCCTACAGTTTCGCCGTATGTTGCGGCTGCCGGCGTCAGCCGGTGGCTGACCCGTCACAATCGGCGTTCCATAAGTCGTCCGGCGGCTGCGGCAGCAGGCCAGCGGGCCAGTCCGGGATTTCCACCGCCGCGCCCATGCACTGATAAGACTGCATGATGGTCAAGGCGTTCCGCGCCAGCATGCCGATGTATGTGCCGCCGAAGCCCTCACGCTCGCCCATGGCATCGCCATAGAGTTCGCGCAAGCCGATGCGCGCCGCCCCGCCCTGCGCGCGCACAGCCTCGATCACGGCTTCGATCGTATCCGGCGGGATACTGCTTTCGACGAAGAGCACGGGAATGTCGTTGTCGCTGACGAAATCGACCGTCTCCTGGATATCGCCGACGCCGGCTTCGTCTTCGGTGCTCAAGCCCTGAATCGCCTGCAAGCGCCAGCCGAACGCGGCCCCGAAGTACTGAAAGGCGTCATGCGATGTCACCAGATAACGCTGCCCCTCAGCGACCGAGCGCAGCCCAGCCTCAGCCCAGTCGTAAAGCAGTTGCAGCTGCTCCATGTAGGCGGCGGCGCTCGCGCGATAGGCGGACGCATTGCCCGGATCAAGCGCAGCCAGCTTCTCCGCCAAGTCCGCGACCGTCAGCTGCCAATTGCGCGGATCAAACCAAAAATGGGGATCGTCAACATTCGTCAGCGCATCCGACAGATCGAAACCGCCGATGATGTAACCAGCGTCTTTGACCGGACCGCTGAGCGGATAGATGGCGACGCCCTGCTCCGACAAGGCGGCGAAGACAGAATCGAATTGCCCTTCCAGGTGCAAGCCGCTGTAAATGACCATCTCGGCATGATTCATGGCGACGATATCGGATTCGGTCGGTTGATAGAGATGGGGGTCGACGCCGGGTCCCATCAAAGCAGTGATGCTGATGCCGTCGACATTTTGCGCGAGGATGTGAATGAGATCGGCCGCTTGGGTGGTTGTGGCGACCACCGATAGCGGCTCTTCATTAGCGCTCGCGGACGAGCCAACGGTAAGCGCGAAGATCAGCACAAGCGCCAACCTGATCTGTGGATTCATTTTACAGCCCTCTGAAATGGCTATTTTAGCGGAATTAATACTATTTTTAGACGAACTTAAAAATTTTGTCAAGGGGAATGTAGGAATTGGCGCAAATTGGACAATGCCAGGGCGACCTGCCACCCCCCTCATTCCCACATGGCAATGGTTGGCGGCAAATCTCGGACGCAAGGGCCTTCACCAGCCTGTTGTAGGGGCTAGACATTGGGCCGGCCGCCCGCAAAAATGTAGGGGCGACCCTTGGGTCGCCCTCTGTCTTAAATCACCTCTGCGTCCTCTGTGGTGAAAAATCCTGCGCCGCCACGCCGCATTTGACGCGCGCGCCAGCAAGATCGCCTCACCAGAAGCGCCAGCGCCGCTTCGTCTCCGGCGTCAGTCCGTGCGTCAGCGTCGTCAAACCCCCGCCCCAGGCGCAGAAGAGCGGACGCTGCTCGGCGAAGAATTGCTCAATCCCCTGCGGCGGATTCCGCCGATTGACCAACTCCATGAAGGCGCCTTCGCGCCGCATGATCGCAATTGCGCGCTCACGGCTGAGCCCCGCTTCCCAGCGCCACTTTTCGGGGAAGAAATAGTAGAAGTGCGTGTAGGCGACGGCGGTGCTAATGCTGACCGCACGGCTGTCGTATGCCCACAGGTCCAAGCCGGCCAGGTCCGCCATTTGCGCCAGCAGGGCCATTGCGCCGGTCGCCGAAACCTGCGCTTCGTAGCGCGCCGGCGCGTCGGCGAGATCGGCAATGTCGCGAAAATAGCCCTCCGGATGAATCCGCCGCTCAACCGCCCGGCGATAAACGGCGCCGCCACGCTCGATTGCCTCGTCGTCTTCCAGCAGGATGCCGGCCGCCATCGTCAGCGCGCCCCGCCAGAGCGCGGTCAGCGCCTCGCTGGTCTCGCCGTCCCCGTCCAGCGCGTCAAGCATTGCCGCAATTTGATCGCTCCAAGACACCTGCCACGCTGGATGATCGCGCAGCATGGCGGCGGCTGTAAGCCAAGCCAAAGCGCGCTGGATGCCGGCCAGATCCAGGCGGCCGCCGGTGAGATCAACTAGGCTCAAAGCAGCAGCGGCGCGATTACCTGGCTCAAGCGTCTCAAACAACTGACCGCGCAAAGCCGCTTTACACGCATTGGCGAGCGGGTCGGCCTCCTCCGCCTCAAGCAAAGCGAGCGCCCCTTTTATCGGTTCTCGCTCGCGGTTTTCGCGGGCGAGCCGCAAGTCCGCCTCAAGATGGAAGAGCCCCATTGGTCGATTGCTTGGCTCAGACACCTATTTGGTCCTTGAGATTCATCTCGGATTAGTTAGCCCTGGGCGCGTCAATGTCATCGGCAGCATAGAGCGGCGGCGATCCGGCGCTTGGATCATGCTTCAACGGCGGGTTGGCGCTCGTCTCCCCGCCGATCGGCGCGTGATGAAGCCTGGCGGGCGCCGATACCGATCGACGGCGGAATATGAGTAAAGCCGTCAAAAAGCCGGCGGCGCAAAGGCTGGCGACCAGGACCGCGCCGCCAATCAAGAGCGGCAAGACGGCATTCAGCGCGGAGGCCTTATCCGCGGGGCTGCGGCTCGGCGCATAGTCGGGCAGGGGCTGAAGTCCAAATTGAACCACCATCGGCGCCGCGCCCGGGCGCACAGATGCGGAGAAAGCGGCCGCTGTGGTGGTGGCAAATTCGCTGCTTCGCAAGGTAATCTGGTAATCGCCAGCCAACAGATCGCCAAAGCAGAGCAGACCATCCGCGGCGAGCGGCGAATCATCCAGCAAGAGCGACGCAATCGTGACGCCCGCAGCATTCTGCAGGCTGGCGCTGAGGCCACGCGTCGCCATCGGCTCGTCAAGTCCGCGGGCGCCATCGGCATCGCGATCGATGAAGCTTTGCGCGCAAACCTGCCCGGTATCTTGCGCGCGGACCGGCGACGCCAGCGCAAGCGGCAGGCAGATCAGGAGCAGCCAGCCGCCCGCGTCCAGAAACAATTTTCGCCGCCGCATCAGCGTCCTCGCAGGAAAAGCGCAAGCGCCATGCCACTGACGAAGACTATCGCAGCCAAGCCCAGCGCGAAAAGCCCGCTGAGCTCGCGCAATAGGCTTCGCGGCTTCTCGCTCAAGCCTTCGGCAGCGCCACTTTCCGCTTCCAGCGGCGCAAGAGTAGCGGTTTCCAAGCCCGATTTCGCGCCGAATTCCACCTTGACCACGCCGCCAGACCGCAGATCCAAGCGCAAACGCGAGGCGCTCGTCAAACCGAAGCCGGGCGGCGCGGCGCCTTCTATCAGATACAAGGTCCGCGCCAGACTGCGCTGGCAGACGGGCTCACTGCCATCGGTCATATAACGCCACTGCTCGACGCCTTGCATATCCAGCAGGCGAACGGTGGCATCCGGCAGCATTCCTTCACCCGCATCCATCATGCCATTCTGATTGTCGTCGCGAAATACGGCATAACAGAGCTGCGCGCTGATATCAGCCGGGTCGCGCATGGGCGCATCAGCCTCGACGACTGGCGCCGGCGGCAGGTCGCCGCGATCCACATTGCCTCCGACAGCATTTTCCGCTGCCGTCTCGTCTTCGGCAACAGCTTCATCAGCCTCCGGATCTTCAGCGTACTCGGGGGCGCGGATCACCAGCAGGCGCTGACCAATCTGCAAGAGCGCTTCGGGGTCCAGCTCATTCAGCGTCAGCAGCTGATCAAGCGTGACGCCGTAAGCAAGCGCGATCGAAATCAAGGTGTCGCCGGCGCTGACCGTATGAACGATATCGTCCTCGGGCTGCGCCTGAAGCGGCGCGAGCGCAATCGCCAGCACGAGCGCGCCTATCAGAAGCCTTCGCAAAGCGAGTTAAGTCCTATAACGCATCTGACAGAAAGCCGCTGAAATTATAGCACGAGGCAGGCAGCGACATAAGGCAAGCCAGCCCGAACCACTGCGGTAGGGGCGCAGGATCCGCCCCCATTGCCCCGATCCCAAACTTCATCGCAGCCGAAACTCGGCTAAAATGGTTGCATGAGACGCGCATTCGCCGGTCTATTGTTCAGTTTGTTTCTGCTTTCGCCACTGGCGCTCGCGCAGCCGCCCGAGGTCAGGTCCGGCGCAAGCGATGTCCAGCAAGACGGGCTCATCAGCGGGCGGCTGGACGACGCGAATCCGCGCGATGTCTTCACCATAGAGGGCTTGCGCGGCGAGGTCATTCGCTTCGAGCTAAGCGTGACCGAGGGCGATCTCGATCCGGTGCTCAGCGTATTCGACAATAGCGGAGGCTTGGCGCTGCATCGCGATGACTCCGCCGCCGGGCTGGGCGTCCAGCAGGACTTCACCATGGAGAAGACCGGGCGATATTTCGTAGTGGTCGCGCGATTCGGCTACCGATTGGGCGCGACCGCCGGCGACTACGAATTGCGAATGACGCGGAAGGGCGTCTTGTCCGAAGGCGGCAGCTCGCTGCGCTACAACGATTCGGTCATCGGCACTATCAGCGATACCAATGCCGAGGTCTATTATACCTTTCAGGCGGAACAGGGCGATATCCTGACAATAACGATGGTGCGCTCGTCAGGCACGCTCGACCCCTACTTGCAGGTCGTTGACAGCGAACGCTTCGAGATCGCCAAGAATGACGACCACAGCCGCGACACGCGCAACGCCCGCATCGAAGGACTGATCATCGAGCGGACGGGCTCCTATATTATCGTCGCGACGCGTTACGACGACAGCTCGGGCAGTTTTGTGCTGAGCATTGAAGAAGCGGCTAACAGCGGCATGGGCAGCTCGCGCCTGGCGCCGCTGCCGATCAACTATGGCGAGAGCCGCAGCGGCGCGCTCAGCCACGCCCAATATGAGCGCTTCTACGCATTCGATGCCGAAGCGGGCGATCTCATCACCATCAGCATGACGCGCGGGGCGAGCGGCGATCTGGATAGTTACCTTATCCTGGCGGACGCGGCTTTCGAATCTATCCAAGAAGATGACGACAGCGGCGCCGAGTTTCAGGATTCGCGGATAACTGATTTTCGCATCCCAGCCACTGGCGCCTACCACATCATCGCCACGCGTTTCGATCGCGCGCGCGGGGCGACGGGCGGCGAATACCGGCTTAGCCTCGACATCCTGGACGAACCCCTGGTTGACGTGCCGGCCGACACCGTCAGCCTAAGCTACGGCTCCAGCGTCACGGGCAAGATCAGCGCCGACAATGAAGCCGACATTTACGCCTTTTACGGCCGCAACGGCGAGGTCATCTCTATCTCCATGACCCGCGTCGATGGCAACCTGGATACCTACCTGGAGTTGCTGAATGCGGCGCAGGAGGTGGCGGCGCGCAACGACGACTCCGGCAGCAGCCAGAACTCGCTGATCGACAACTTCTCGATTCCAGCCACCGGCATGTACTATATCAGGGCGCGGCGTTATGCCGGGACGGATGGCAACCCCGATACCGCCGGCGCCTACGTGCTGGTGCTGGCGGAGCGCGCTGGTTAATTGCTGATAACGCGCAGGGGCGAGCCGGTGGCTCGCCCCACAATAATATGAAAACCTACCACACCACCTTCCAGCCCGCCCAAGTCCACCCCAGCGCCTTCATCGCGGCCGGCGCGGTCGTCATCGGCGATGTGACCTTGGGCGCGGATGTGAGCGTCTGGTTCAACACCGTGCTGCGCGGCGACACGGAATCGCTGCGCATCGGCGCCGAATGCAACGCGCAAGACGGCGCTGTCTGCCACGCCGATCCGGGCTACCCGCTGGTCATCGGGCGGGGAGTTACCATCGGGCATCGCGCCATCGTCCACGGAGCGTGGGTCGGTGACAACAGCTTGATCGGCATGGGCGCCATTGTTATGAACGGCGCGCGCATCGGAGAGCGCTGCCTGGTCGGGGCGGGCGCGCTGGTGACAGAGGGGAAAGTCTTCCCCGAGCGATCACTGATTCTGGGTTCGCCAGCGCGGCTAATTCGCCCGGTGACGGATGACGAGATCGCGCTGATTCGGCGAACGGCAGCGCAGTATGTGGAGAAGGGGCGCGCTTTCAAAGCGGCGGCCCGCTAACGCGTCCGCTGGTCTTCTTCCTCGTCCTCGCCCTGATACGCCAGCAGGTCATCAAGCGACATCTTGGGCACGCGGTTCTCGGCCATGACGGCGCGCATCTCGGTGTTGATCTCGCCGTCCTCGCCGATATGCCGGCGGATGTTGGCGCCGGTCGCTTCCGAATATTCAAAGCGGTGGTCGGCAATGGTGACGCCATCTGCGATGACTCGCAGCGACCATTTGCCATCCAGCTCCATTTGATCGTGAAGCGGCATTCGGGTATTCGGCGTCAGGAAATTGCGGCCCCGCGTCAGCTTGAAGCTGTCTTCGTGAATGTAAACCGCGTCGCCGACGGCGTCGATGATCTCAAAGCGAATATCGCCGTTGGCTTCGGTCGGCACGCGCAGCTGCACAAAGGGCTGGATATAATCAATGTCATCGGGCAGCGACCAGGTTCGATAGATCTGCGGCTCGCCCTGTTCTGTGGTGGTCAGCAAGCCAATATCGACCGCAAGCACTTGCACCTCATCGGGGTCGAGGCCCGCGCGCGTCACCGATTCCAGCGCATGGCGGTAGACGCGCTGCTCGGCGCTGGCCGGCTGCTGATGGAAGATTTCGTATTCGTAATCCTCTTCCTCTTCTTCCAGCTGCTGCTCGTATTCGTAGACGTAATCATACGATTCCCGGCTGACATTTGTGCTGGAGCTGTCGTTATCGAATTGGCGGACGAGGAAGAGCAGACCAAGCAAAACCAGAATCACCGGAAAGCTATTGCCCAGCAAAGCCACCGCGCCTAAAGCCAGCAGAATAAAGGCGAGAAACCAGGTGTTGCGGTTATCCATGGATTCGTCCTTCGTTACTTGCGGCTCCGCGAGCCAGTCTGTCGCAGCAAGTCCTTCAACTGCGTCGACTGCGGTTGGTCCACCTCATCGACGATGACGGCATCCTGCAAATTGCGCCGCGGTACATTCATCGAGGCGTCTAGTTCGCTTTCGCCGCTTAACCGGCGGTGGCGTTCGCGCGTCGATGGCGAGAGCATCAAATTGTGCATGCCGATCAAGCTGTTGTCCACAAAGACGCGCAGATCCCAGTCGCCGTTGCCATCGACATTGGTATTGCCAGCCAAGGGAAGATGATGATCAGCCAGCAGGCTGAGCTCGCCTTCGCGCAGAAAGGTCTTCATCTCGTGCACGTACTGTTCTTCGCCGAGGTGATTGTAAATCTCGTAGCGGATCAGCGCCTGGCGTTCCGCCTCTTCCGGCGTGACGTGCAAGGTGACGAAAGGGCGTACGCCATCATCGTCTTTGGAGATGTTGCGCGTGCGGCGCATCGCCAAGCCTTCGACGCCGGTCTGCATCGCGATCAAGCCGATATCGAGCATGACGATGCCGCTGCGGTTGAAATAACCGGCGCGCGCCGCCGCCCGCTCCGAGGCTTCGCGCGCCTGCGGTGTGATCCGACGCTGCACCGGCGCCCGGTGCAAGACATCCAGCAAGCTGGCTCGTTCCGGACCGAGCTCAATCATAGAAGCAATGACTGCGACCGCCAGCGCGCCAATCAGCGACAATTGCACCGCGGCCGACACCGGCGCCGCCAGCAAAGCGAAACCGATCAGCAGCGCCATCGCCACCAGCCAAGCGGTATTGCGTCTTTTCAAGCGGATCATCTTCTCTAGCGTTCCAACTTCTTCAAGATCTCAGGCAGCCTCAAGCCTACAACCTCCCTTATTCTAACACCATCCCTACCCGTCTCAAGGCAAAGTCGCTAAACCGCCGATGCAGCGTTTGTCCGCTACTGGGCGCATGACTCGCGAAACTACCCCCTATCCCTGGAGGTCAATGTCTACGCGACCCGCCCCTTACCGTAGACACCGGAAGCTGACACTGTCCCGCAGGGGAGGGGTTTGGGTTGGGGGCTCTCATATTATCGCTCCTGCCGCCTCTGCTCTTGCGCATCATCTTCATCCATTGGCTGGTAATCCGTCAGTTCGCCATCGTCCGTCAGCCGCACATGGCGCAATTCAACATCGTCAAGGGCGTAGACATCGGCGTTCTCGTCGGCGTAAATGCCGCGCTCTCGCTCTTCCAGCCGCCGCATCTGTTGCAGGACCTCCTCTTGGATCCGCTCTTCCCGTTTCCGCGCGCCGCCTCCGTGTTTGTTGTAATAATCCAGCAGGTGCCCGGCCATGCCGATGCCCCAAAAGAAACTGACGAAAAGCGGCCAAGGGAACCCGCCCGAGGAAAAGAGCCAAATAAGCCAGACCAGTATGTTGACCCCGGCGTAACTGATGAGATGAATCAAGAGGGCGTTGCGCTCGTCGTACTTGGCTTCCACACGGCGGCGGATTTCGATCTCGAGCTGGGTCTGGTTCTTGCGTTTTTCCATCTTGCTTTTATCTTTTCTCCGGCGGATGAAGCGCTTGGCTGCGAGAAGTTAGGCGGCCACCAACGGCGCGTCACCTTGGATGGCAACGCTGCAACGAGGGCTTTCTACCATACACTCGCCGTTAGCATATACGTATGGGCGCGTAGCAAGTTGTGGCTCGCCCCCACCCTCAACTCGTCCCGAAACTCAAACCGAGTTCGTTGAGCCAGCGGCGATAGGCGATTGCGGTTTTGTCGCTGCGCAAGTGCAGCTCCGCCTGCAAGTCTAGCGGCAGCAGCTCAGGCCGTTGGGACTGCACGATGGGCAGATCCTGGTACGCGATCTCGTCCTGAAACGCGCGCAGCGATTCGTCCGTGCTGTCGTCCTGCGTCATCACCATCCACATCCACATCAGCGATTTGACTTCCTCAATCGGCGTGACCATCAGCAAGATAGCGAATTTCTCTGCCGCTTCCTTGCGGAAATAAGCGACCAGCGGGCGATGCGCCTTGTAGGTATAGGTCACCCAATTGGGAATGTGGCTGCCATCGGGATTGGGTTGGAAGATGCGGATGTCAGTGGCGGTGACGCCGTTTTCGTCGGTGATGACCTCATAATCGGGGATCTCGGGCCGTTCCTGCGTACCGAGGATATTCTCGTGCACGAAAGGGAAATGGGCGACATCGAGGAAATTCTCCACCATGCGCGGACCAGCCGCCTCGAACGCATAAGCGCCGCAGAGGATCTTGCGATAATTGGGGTCCTCCCACTCTTCGAAAGGCGGGATCTCATTCGCCGGCTCGCCCAAACAGACCCAGACGAAGTCATAGGCGACTGTCGCGTGATAGGTGATGGCGCGCGCTTTGGTCGGCGGCTTTTGCTCGGGATGCGCCGGGATGCGCACGCATTGGCCATCAGCATCGTATGTCCAGCCATGATATGGACATTGCAGCGCCCCATCTCCCAGCACTTCGCCCAAAGAGAGACGCGTGCCGCGATGCACGCAGAGGTCTTTCCAGGCGCGCAGGCTCTCGCCATACTTCCAAATGACGATGTCCTCGCCCAGCAAGCGAGCGCCGACCACATTATTTCCCGCTTCCAGTTCGGTCAGCGGCAGCACGGCATGCCAGTCGTTAAGCAGGATTGGGTCGTCAATCATGGCGCTTTCTCCCAAGTGATGCGCTTGCGCGGATTATAACACGGGGCGTCTGTGGTTTCTCACAGTTCGGCGGTCGACATAATAGTGCCCCTAGACGCCGCAGGTTAGTCGCCCCTACGGATTACGCAGAGGCTTGGTTACGATACTGGCAAGGGAAAACTACTGTTGACGAGGTTCGTAACATGACGCAAATGGAAGGCAAATCCGCGCTGGTGACAGGCGCGGCTTCGGGTATTGGGCGGGCGAGCGCGTTGGCGCTGGCGCGGGCGGGCGCCGCCGTCTGCGCCTCCGATATCGACGGTGAAGGCGCCGCCGAGACCGCGCAGCACATCATAAATGAGAGCGGGCGCGCGATATCGCTGACCTGCGATGTGACCAAGGCGGAAGACGTCAGAGCGATGGTCGCGGCGACGGTCGATGCCTTTGGCCGGCTCGACGCGGCGGTCAACAACGCGGGCATCGCCGGCTCCTTTACCGACCGCCTGCACGAAGCCGATGACCTGATGTTCGAGCGGGTGCTCGGGGTAAACCTGCGCGGAATCTGGCTCTGCATGAAAGCTGAATTGTCGCGGATGCTGGCGTCCGGTGGCGGCTCTATCGTCAATATTGCCTCGGTCGCCGGTCTGATCGGCGCGCCCAAAGCAGCCGCCTACACCGCCAGCAAACACGCGGTCGTGGGCTTGACTAAGTCAGCCGCGGTCGATTACGCCAAGCTGGGGCTGCGCGTCAACGCCATCTGCCCGGCTTATACCGACACGGCCATGGCGCAGAGCGCGATCGCGGGCAATCCGCAAATGGCGCATATCATGCCGCGGGCGATCCCAATGGGGCGCTTGGGGCAGCCGGGGGAGATCGCCGAGGCCGTCGTCTGGCTCTGCTCGGACGCGTCGTCGTTCGTGACCGGGCACGCGCTGGCGCTGGATGGCGGCTTGGTGGCGCTGTAAGAGTCCGCTGTCGTTGACAGCAATAGTCCTGCTTGTATACTTGAATTGGAATGACCCATGGTAACCGTTTTATACAGGCAGCGGCATGGCTATGATGTACGCATCCATTCCGATGATCATGAGCCTGCTCATGCGCATGTTTTCAAAGGCGGAAATCGCGTCCGCGTTTTCCTGGATCCAATCACATTTGATGAAAATCATGGATTCAACAATCGAGAGCTGCGAAAGATCCGACGCCTGATTGAGTTGCATTTGGAGTTACTTCGCGATCATTGGGAAATAATCCATCGGTAAGGCAAGACGAACTTTCGGTAAAAATGGGAGAGTTATATGACGCATAAGATTCCATTTATCCATTCCACTCGGAATGATGCGCAAGGGGTACGATTTCAAAATGACTCTGTCTTTATTGACCTTGCGGATGGACGTGTAATCGGTATGCCGCTAAATTGGTTCCCGTGGTTGCACAGCGCAACGGAAACACAACGAGAGAGTTACGATTTGCACGGTGACAGCGTCTACTGGGAAGAATTGGACGAAGGCATCGACTTGGTCGCCATGCTCACCGGCTTGTACATCAAGGATAAGCCACGTCCGAAAGAGACTCTTGAACAAGCCAGCGCCGTTTCTACTCGACATTAGAAACTGACAATCGTCGAAAATGGTCACAGTACTGTACAGACAAAGGCACGGCTATGACGTTCGAATTTATACGAAAGACCATCCGCCCGCGCATGCGCATGTGTGGAAAGGAGAAAAGAATATTCAAATCGATCTGATGACTTTGGAGGTTAGTGATAATCAAGGCTACAATACAAGAGAAATCAGACAGATTCGTAAGTTAGTCGTCGACAACAGAGAATTGCTGAATGACGTGTGGAAGGCCATACATGAGAGTGGAATCTGAAGAGTCTATAGATGTCAGACTTTAGCGACTTGCAATCGAAACCGGTCATTCACGATACACGCAACGAGCCAAAGAAAGTTAGATTCACAGACTCGCACGCGATGATTGAATTGGCCGATGGCAGGATCATCGGCGTTCCCTTACACTTTTTTCCCTTGCTCGAGGCTGCGAATGGCGAGCAGCGCCAGAACTACAAGCTGGGCGCTTGTGATATCTATTGGGAAGATATCGACGAGGGCATCGACTTGACGGCAATGCTATCTGGCCTCTATCTTGAGACAAGTATTGAATACAAGGCGCACTTGAAAGCGTTAATCGCCGAGCGCAAGGCGAAAGCCGCCACCCCTACTTAACCAAACCGGCGCGCCGCAAATTCGGATTTCCAGCATGGTAACAGTGCTCTACAGACAGCGGCACGGCTTTGACGTGAGAATCTTCACTCGAGAGCATGGTCCGGCGCATGTGCATGTATTCAGAGCCGAAAAGCATGTTAAAGTTAACTTGAAGCCTATTCAATTCTCCCACAACAAGGGATTCTCAAGTCGAGAGTTGAGGCAAATCCGAGAGTTGCTTAGCGACCACATGGAATTGATCTTAAGCGAATGGGAACGGCTTTACCCGGAAAAACGATGAATCAGGAGAACGATTCGCAATGAAAGAGCCTGTTATCCACAACACTCGCAACGAGGCTCAGCGCGTACGATTTACAAAAGAGCACGTGATGATTGACTTGGCTGACGGCCGCATACTTGGTGTGCCGTTAGACTTCTTTCCCTTGTTAAAGGCAGCGACTATCGAGGAACGCGAGAACTACCAATTGCACGGGCTTACCATATATTGGGAAGATATCGACGATGGTATGGACATAACTGCACTGGTCTCAGGACTCTACATTGAGCCAAGCGCGAATTACTTGGAAAGCCTCAAGGAAATCATCGCCGAGCGCAAGGCGAAAGCCGCCACCCCTACTTAACCAAACCGGCGCGCCGCATATCCGCCAAAATCAAGCGCTCCCAGGGTCGATCCGTCACCAGCGGGAAATAATGCGCCCCCCGCCGCAGGCACTCGTTGCGGATCTCATCGCGCCAGGCATTCACACGCTGCTGATAAATGCCGAGCGTCGCCCCATCCAGCGTCACCTCTTGTTTGACTTCCGTCTCCACATCAATCAAGCTTAAATCGCCAGTCACCGGCGGCTGCACTTCTTCCGGCGCCAGCACATGGATGAACGCCACCTCATGCCCGCGGCTTAGCAGCGCGTTCAGCCCGTCCAGATAGCGCCCCTCGTAAGAGAACATATCGCTGATGACCAGCGTCAAGCCGGGGCGGCGCGCCCGCAGCGCGTAATCAGCCAGCGCGCTGTCGAGGTCCGTTATGCCGGCGGCGGTGATTTCCCCGATGAAACGCAGCGCGGCGATGCCTTGCGCCCGCCCACGCGTTGGACCAAAGGTCGCGGCGCCCCCGCCGCGCATGGTAGTCAGCACGAGCCGGTCGTTGCTCGTCAGCGAGATATAAGCCAGCCCGGCCAGAATGCGCTTGGCGTAAAACAGTTTGTGCTGACGCGCTTCGCCATCGGGCGGGAAGTCCATGCTGGCGGAGGCATCCAGGATCAGATGGACAGCCAGGTCTTCTTCGTCTTCAAGCAGCTTGATATAGGGTCGCTCCAGGCGAGCGTAAATATTCCAGTCGAGTTGACGCAGATCGTCGCCGGCGACATAATTGCGATAATCGGCGAATTCAATGCTTGAGCCGCGCTTAATCGAGCGGCGATCGCCCTTAATGGCGCCGGCCCGCACCTTGCGCGCCACCAGCATCAGCGGTTCCAGCCGGCGGCGGATAGCTTCGGGCAGGAGCGCAGGCGCGGAGGATTGTTCTTGCGCCACGGTTAGTCGTCTTCCTTGTCATCGGCATCCGGCCTGCTGTCGCCCGCGTCTAGCGCAGCGTCATCATCCGCCTCAGCTTCCGCCGCTTCGCCATCATCGCTGTCATCATCTTCGTCATCGTCATCTTCGAATTCAAATTTGAGCACAGCCACATGCCGATCGCGGAATAGCTCCTCTTGCCGCACGAATCCCAGCTTGTCAAAGAGCTTGCGCGCGGCGAGGTTTTCCGGTTCGTAGCGCGCGATCACCATCTCGCTGTTCTCGAAGCCGTGTATCATGTCGAGCAATTGATCGGCGACGGCGTATCCCAAACCCTGCCGCTGATACTCTTGATCAATGGTCAATCGCTCGAGGATCCACTGCGTCGGCTGCTGCGCGTGGATGAGCATGACATAGCCGACCAGCGTCCCCTGCCAATCGACGCGGTAGAAGCTGACTGCCGGATGGCGCGTCTGCATCCAACTAAGCACGACGTTTTTGGTGAATCGCCGCTGCCTCGGCTTGACGCGAATGACGCTCAAAGCCCAGAATTGGCGCAGTCCCGTAATTTCCGTGAGTTTGATATCCGTCTTCGACATTCAAGTTTCCCGTTTTAGCAATCGTCCAACGCGTCAAGCACGATCTCAATTGGATGCCGCGCCCCGAATCCGGCGTCGCCAATCTGGGCGCGGCATGATGTGCCCGGCGCCGCAATCGCCGCGTCCGGATTCGCGCGGATGGCCGGCAGCAGGCGATCTTCGGCAATCTTCATGCTCAGCTCATAATGCTCGTAGCCGAAACTGCCAGCGACGCCGCAGCAGCCGGTATTCATCTCAGCGACATCGGCGCCAGGAATTGCCCGCAGCAGCTTGAGCGTATCGGCTGTGCCCCAGAGCGCTTTCTGATGGCAGTGCCCGTGCAACAATATCCGCGCCTCATCCGTCTTCCAAGCGAGCGCGTCCGCGCGTTCAGCCAGTTTCTCGGCGAAGAAGGCTTCGGCGCTCAGGCAGCGCTGCGCCAGCGATTTGGCGGCTTCCTGAATGCCGCGGTCGACCAGCGTCAAGTAGTCGTCAGTGAAAGCGCTGAGACAGCTCGGCTCGACGAAAATGTAAGGCGCATCTTGTTGCGCGCGCCCCAAGCCGAGCACATTGTCATGCGCCATCCTCTTGGCGCTGTCGAGCAGACCTTTGCTGATGGCGGGGCGTCCGCAGCAAGCTTGACCCGGAAGACATTCGACGTTTAGGCGCAAGCCCAGAGTCTCCGCCAGTTGCATTGCCGCCCGCCCCACTTCCGGGTGATTCCACTCGGTGAAAGTATCGATGATCAGCACAGCGTCCGGCGCGTCATATTGCGGGTAACGCTCGGAGGAAAAGCGGCGCTCGGCGAATTTCGGAAGCGGCCGCTCGGTTGGCAGCCCCAGCAAACCGGCGCCCGCTCTACCCAGCGCATTGTTCATGACCAGGTTGCTTAGCTTGGGCAGCGCGCCCGCCAGTTGATTGACGCGATGGATATTTCCGAAGACGCGTGTGGCGAAATCAAGTCCGTGCCGGTCGTGCCAGGTCGCCAGGAATTCCGATTTGAGCTTGGCCACATCAACCGATGACGGGCATTCGGCGGCGCAGGCTTTGCAGCCCAGGCAGAGATCCAGCACCGACTTGACGGCAGGATCGCCCAAGTCCTCCGGCAGAACGCCACTGATGGCGGCGCGCAGGGCATTGGCGCGCCCCCGCGTCGAATGCGCCTCGTCCAGCGTCGCCTGATAAGACGGGCACATTGTGCCGGCGCCCTCCTTGCGACAAACGCCCGCGCCATTGCACATCTCGACCGCGCCAGCGAAGCCATTGTCAGACGACCAGTCGTAGCGCGTGTTCACCTGGATCACGCCGTAGTCGGGCGAATAGCGCAGCAGATCCGCGCTATCCATCGGCGGCGAATCGATGATCTTGCCCGGATTCATCATGTTATCGGGGTCGAAGGCGCGCTTGACCACCCGGAAAGCGTCCATCAACTCGGGACCGAAAAGGTACTCGCTGAACTCGCCGCGCACCAAGCCCTGCCCGTGCTCGCCCGTAATCGTGCCCTGGTGCTTCTTAACCGTCCGCGCCACCGCGTCGGCGATACTGCGATACTGATCGCGCCCTTTCAGCGTCTTCAGATTAATCAGCGGACGAATATGCAGGCAGCCGGCGCTGGCGTGCGCGTAGATGGCGTACGTGGTGTCGTTGTCGTGGATGATGCGCTCGACATCGCTGATGTAATCAGCCAGGCTCTCGACAGGAACGGCGCCATCTTCGATGAAGGAAACTGGCTTGGCTTCGCTGCGTTCGCTCATCATCAAGCCCAGCCCGGCTTTGCGCACAGTCCAGACATCATTTTGCTGCGCCGGCGTCTCCGCGATTGTCACCACGCCTTTGAAACCCAGCCGAGCCACATGTGCCTTCAAGTCGTTAATCTTGGCGCCTAGCTCGCGCTCCGAGCCAACGAATTCGACCACTAGAATCGCTTCCGGATCGCCCTCGACGAAAGTCAAACGGTCGCGATAACCGGCGGCGGCGCGCGTCTTGTCCAGCAAGAATTTGTCCATCAATTCGATAGCGGCCGGCGCCAGCTCAAGGATGCGCGGCGTCGCCTCCAGCGAAGCCCGCAGCGTGTCGAAATGAACCAGCGCCAGCCGCGTATTCTCTATCTTTGGCCGCTCAACCAAGCGCAACTCGGCGCGCGCGACCGTCGCCAGCGTCCCTTCCGAGCCGCAGAGCAGCCAATTCAGGTTCACATCATCAGGGTTGATTTTGTCCAGCGCGTAGCCGGCGACCGTGCGCCAGGTCTTGGGATAGCGCGCTTCGATGAGGGGTTTGTGCTCAGCGACCAGGTCGCTGACGGTCGCGCGGATGCGATCAAGCTCAGCCGTCGATTCATCCAGCCAAACCAGCGCGCCGCTCGCCGTAACCACTTGCAGGCGCGCGATATGATCAGCCGTCATGCCATAACGAATGCTGTGGGCGCCTGTCGCATTATTGCCGATAACCCCGCCGATGGCCGCGCGCTCGGCGCTGGCCGGGTCGGGACCGAACATCAAGTCCAGCGGCGCGAGCTGCGTGTTGAGCGCGCCGAGAATCAAGCCGGGCTCGACATCGACCGTGCGCGCCTCGGCATTGACCCCGCGAATGCGGCGCATGTGCCGAGTGAAATCCATAATGACCGCTTCGCCGACAGCTTGGCCAGCCAAAGCGCTGCCACCCCCGCGCGGCAAGACTGGCGCGCCATATTTGCGCGCGATCTCGTGCACAGCGACCACATCGTCGGCGTCACGCGGGAAGGTGACCGCCAGCGGCATGACCTGATAATTGCTGGCATCGGTGCTATATAGCACGCGCGTCATGCGGTCGGCGGCCGCCTGATCATGTCCAATGGCGCTCCGCAGATCGTGCAGCATCTCGTCAATTTGCATGGGCAAATTCTACATCCACGATGTCGATTTCGGCTTAGATTGTAACCATATTCTAGCGGGAATTACACGGTGCCAGAAAACTCAGGTATGGTGAATTTTATCGATACTGCAAAAACCCCCATCCCCCGGCCACTTGCCGTAGTGCAGTGTCTACGCGCACCCCACAAGGAGGGAAGGGGAGTCTTTCAAACGCTTTGGCAGTATGTAAGCCCCTCCCTCATTTTGGGGGAGGGGTTTGGGGTGGGGGCAAAGCAGCGAGTATCCAGCAAATTCACCACTCCCGAAAACTCGTCCAGCTACACAAATGTAGGGGCGACATATTATGTCGCCCGTGTTCGCAGCGCAACCTGTTCGGTCGACCTGGTAGGGCGCGTAGGTCGCGTAGACACTGACCGCCGACACCGCCCGTCGGTCGCCCCTACAGTTTCCGCATAAATGTGGTTGGAATTCGTATCACACCCGGCTCAAATCCACCTTCAGCGCGCGTAGCTGGGCGAGGCAGGCGCGGATCGCTTCATCGGAGGCGCGCGGCAGGGGCGGGCGGACGCCGCCAACCGGCAAACCGCGCTCCGCCAGAACGCCCTTGACCGCCGTCAGCCAGCCGGCGCTGCCAATCACATCGCTCGCCGCTTTGAGCTGCTTCTGCAATTTCTGCGCCGCCGCCAAGTCGCCCGCGTGGAAAGCCTCGTGGATGCCCGACACGATCTCGGGAAAATGATTGCTGTTGCCGGAGACGCTGCAATCCAGCCCCAGCGCCAGCCCGGCGAGAATCAAGCTGTCCGGTCCAATTGCCGTGTTGAAGCGCCCATCTTGCAAGTGATTCACCGCGCACATGGTCATCAAATCGCCGCTGCTGTCCTTGAGCCCGACGCAATTTTCGTAGGTCCGCGCCAGCCGCGTCACCAGCGCCGCCGATAAATTGTTGACGGCGAATTTCGGCAAGTTGTAGAGCCAAACGGGAAAGCCGGCGACCGACTCCAGCACGGCGCGATAATGGGCTTCCAGCGCTTCATCGCAGTGCTGGAAATACCAGGGCGTGATCACGGAGGCCGCATCGGCGCCGATACTTTGCGCGTGGCGCGTAAGCGCGATGGTCTCGGTGGTGGTCATGGCGCCCGTATGCACGATGACCGGCAGGCGTCCCTCAACCGCCTCAACCGTAGCAGCCGCGACCGCCTTGCGCTCCTCAGTCGTGAAGAGCGGACCCTCACCCGTGCTTCCCAGCGGGTAGATGCCGGCGACGCCCCGGTCAATGAGGAAGTCGACCAGCGGGCCGATCATGCCCGGGTTGATGTCGCCGTTGGGCTTGAGCGGTGTGACGGTCGGGCAGATGACGCCGCGCTTGATGGGTTGGTAGGTCATGGGGTGGTTCAACTTTGCGCCGATGGCTCTTCGGCGGGCGCGCCCAAGGGTGGCGATACGGCCGGCATTCGCGGCGTCGGCGCCCCGAGTCTTCCTTCAATGTTTGCGAGCCGCTCGCGCACGTCAATAAGGTGCAGCATTATCTCTTTGTGAGATTGCTCTGAATTCGCCCTGCCTGCAATGATTTCTTGTCGATTCTCTTTGATCGACTGCTCCAAAGCGTTTTTGACTTCACCAAGCTCCTGCCGCGAATCCGTCCTGACTGCGGCAATTTCCTCACGATTCTCTTTGATCGCCAGCTCCAAAGAATTCTTGACTTCACC
>JAPPFH010000094.1 GCA_028875185.1 Chloroflexota bacterium
GGCAAGGGGCCGGGGATGGGGGTTTGTCGCGCTATCAATGAAATTCACCACACCCCGCGCGTTCACATCAGCGGCGCAAGTCAAAGCGATTGCGGAAATAGGAGAATCTGGCTACACTCACGCGACAGTTTGAGCAGGGGGCATCTGCGGGGAGGCGCGCGATTATGAAGATTCTCGTTACCGGCGGCACTGGACGCATCGGCGCCAACTTAGTGACGCGGCTGCTGGACGCCGGGCATTCGATTCGCAGTTTCGTCTATCCAGGCGATGCCAGCCGCGCCCGCAAGCTTGACGCCTTTGAGGGAGTCGAAACGGTATTCGGCGATTTGCGCAACCCGCAAGATGTCAGCAGCGCGGTCGCCGGCGTTGACGCCATCTATCATCTGGCGGCCGCGTTTCAGGGACCTTTCAACAATCGGCAGTACCTCGACATCAACGCGATGGGCACACTGAATTTGCTCGAAAGCGTCCGTGAGCTACGTCCCGAATTGCAGCGCTTCGTTTATGCCAGCACGGAAGGCGTCTACTGGGACGCGCGCGTCAATGGGCGTTATTTCGAGCAGCCGATTAGCGAAGATAGGATCGGCGAATATCCCAAGGCGCGCCTGGAGACAGCGCCGCCAATGCCCTACTTGATGACCAAGTGGCTCGGTGAAGAATTGGCGATGGTGTATCACCATCAGTACGGCCTGCCGACTTGCGCCATGCGTTTCTCCACCGTGATCGAGCCGAGCGAATTCCTCAATGACGCAGGCTTGCCAGCGCTATTTCTCTACAGCGCGACGTACAAAACCTACAGTGACCCCAAATCATATCAGATGAGCAACATGCCCGGCGACGATGCGCGCGATCGGGACGTTCAGGCGATGATTGAAGCGATCGTGGCCGGTTGGGATGGCGAGGAGAAACTGCTGTTGAGCCTCAATCCCAATGGCGCGCCCTACCGGCAGCACTTCGGCGATGTGCGCGATATCGCCGATGGCTTGGCGCTGACAATAGAGCGGGACGAGGCTGTTGGCGAGGTCTTCAATCTGGCGGGCGCCGCCATTTTCGATTGGGGTGAAATCGTTCCGCGGCTGGCGAAGCGCTACAATCTGCCAGTCGTTGAAGCGCGCGTACCCTTCATGAACTACTTTGAACTGGATTTGAGCAAGATCAAGACCAAGCTGGGATTTGAAGCGCGCCACGACTTCGACAGCATTTTGGCGACGGCTGAGGCAATCAGACGCGGCGACGCCACTGATGTCATCCCGACCGGCGTGATGTTTGGCGAAGGGTAAGGGCAGGCAGATGGAAAACGCAAAAATCGCTCGTATCGAATCCGCGCCATTATTGGGCAAACGACCGCGGGAAGCCGGCAATAATGCGCGTTTGAACATACATGGCATCAATGTGCATATGCGGGTCTTGCGATTGACCACCGCCGATGGCGCATCGGGCTTTGGTCTCTGCTTCGCCGGAATTGAATCGGCGCAGGCGCTCTTGGGCGCGGATGTCTTCACGCTGCTGAATGTTGACGGGCATATCGGGGATGCCGCCCGCGCTTTCGATTTTCCCTTATGGGATCTGCTGGGCGTTCTGCGCGGCAAGCCGGTTTATGAATTGGCGGCGCCCGCGAAGGCGCAATTCACCGAGCCGCTGCGCGTACCATGCTACGATACGTCGCTCTACATGAATGACTTGGGCATCGAGTCCGATGAGGCGGGCGCGGCGCTCATCGCCGAACACGCGCGCGAAGGCTACGAAAAGAACCATCGCGCTTTCAAGATCAAGGTCGGGCGCGGCGCCCGGCACATGCCGCTTGAGGCGGGAACGCGGCGCGATATCGCAGTGATCAAAGCGGTGCGCGACGCGGTGGGGCCCGAAGCGGCGATCATGATTGACGCCAACAATGGCTATAACTTGAACATCGCCAAACAAGTGCTGGCGGAGACGGCCGACTGCAATCTGTTTTGGCTGGAAGAGGCTTTCCACGAGGACCCCGAACTCTACGAGACACTGCGCGACTGGATGGAAAACGAGGGTTTGTCCGTGCTGATCGCGGATGGCGAGGGCTGGGCGGCGGAAGCGCTGCTGGATTGGGCGCGCGCTGGCTTCGTTGATGTGGTGCAGTACGATATTTTCAGCCACGGCTTCGGCAACTGGCTGGATACCGGCGCGCAGCTTGATGGCTGGGGCGCGCGCGCGGCGCCGCATCATTATGGCCGCCATCTGGGAAATTATGTTTCCGGTCATTTGGCGGGGGCGGTCAAGGGCTTTGCCTTTGTCGAATGGGACGAGACGACCACGCCCGGCATTGACGCTTCAGCTTATCGCGTCGAGGAGGGGCAGGTGGTCATCCCCGCTGCGGCGGGCTTTGGGCTGGAGCTGGAGGAAGATGTCTTCCGCGCGGCAGTGCGGGACGGCGGGTGGGAGTTGCGGTTATAAGAATTGAAATTACTGGTTGACATGAATATCCCGTCAATCGAAATCAAAACACTTGATGAATCAGAGGTTTCAAAAACGCGCATTGCGACACATGACCGGCTATCTTCGTGTAGCTAAGGTTTTCAATCACCCTAACTGAGCCTCCAGAAATGAGAAATCCCGTGATCAACGATGCACTCAATCAGTTTCCAGATTTTATGCATGCAGTCTATGGAGATGTGCACCGCTGGTTAGATAGCCGAAAGGACACCGAGGGATTCCGCAACGTACATACAGATATTGATGCCGATGACCTGCGCGGAATCGGGAAGCTCTTCCACGAACTCTTTCCAACGCACTACTTCAAAGTGGCATGGGCTATTGAGCAACTCATTACGGACTCCACGCTCGAAAGTTGGCTTAAAGACAGTGGCAAGCTCTGCGTGATTGATGTGGGGTGTGGATCAGGTGCAGCATCCTGCGCATTTGTCGAAGCACTTGCACGCGTCATTGAGGAACAAGACATTGGACATGTGGTTCACGTTCACCTGATAGGCGTCGATCCAAACAGAGCTGCGTTAGAAATGTATCGCACGGTAGTCCAAAGAACGTCGAACAGTGAGAAGATTCCACTGAATCTTGAGATTACTTCAGAGATTCTTTGTGAAAAGATTCTGGAAGGAGCGCTTCGAGTACAGTCGATGCTCCACAGATTGATAAAAGACAGAGGTCAACCTTCCATTCCCAGAACTCTCCTGTTGCAGGTTAACGTGTTACGTCCTCTGTCTGAGCAGATGTCTGACGTAGCTGAGGCGTATCATCGGATCTTTACTACTACTCCAATGGATTGGATTCATTGCATGACCATCGGCACTCGCGGATGGGAAAACAAAGTGCAAAACATGAAGTATTTCATTGAACAGCATTTCCGAGCGCACGACGTAGAGTCACTCACACTGAATAATAGAGTACGATTTGCGAATCCCCCATACAGCATGTATAGAAGTCGTGGGCGCAAAACTCACACTACAGGTTTCCATTCTACCTATGCCTCTATACAAAGTGCAGCATGGCTAAATGATGAGACTTGGCTTTCGGCAATTGATCAAGACAATATTTTGCTCGGATGGGCACGAGCCAGAATGGCGCTCTTGCGAGACTCTCTGGCCGATGAAGCGGAGATCCGGCTATTTGATCAAGACGTACCAAAATACATCGCTCGGCTGCAGCGTCGATTGGCTGTTTACGCTGAAGACCTCTTTCGTCCTGAGGAACAGATTCACTACGAGTTGCCAAAGAATGCCGAGTCCTTCAGACCAAAGAATCTATCGAGGTTTGAAGAAGAAATCCTATCGGTGGCCATAATTCAAATTGCCGGAGACGACTTTCTGAGAGACCGAAACATTTACGCCTTCCGCCTAAATAATGTCATTGAGCGGAAATCCGAATACCTCTACCAGTATTTCGGATTTGGATATGAAGCATGGATCAGAGACGCGCGATATGCTGCTAAGTCCAATCCCAACGGAAAAGTAATCCGAACGGATCTGTCATCCTTTTACACTCGAATTTCACAAACTGCACTTACCGAAACTTTACGTGCTCAGATGCGGGTGCAGAGTGAAAGGATCAAATGGCTTCTCGAAAAGGTTTTCCATAAGCGCTTGCATCCAAGTTACCATCAAGCGGGCTATGGTCTTTCGCAGGGAGGAGTAGGATCAGGTTACTATTCAAACATTTTTGTTCGAGAGATAGATGAATTCTTTGTTGGCGAGAATCCGTTAAAGGTAAGCTATCACAGGTATGCAGATGACATTCTCATTATCGTGCCAGAGAACGAGTCGACGGACAAAGTACTGGTGACTCTTGACAAGCTTCTACAAGAACTCGAACTTGAACGCAGCCAATATAAGACTTGCATTTACAACTGCACTGAATTTGATGAACACATCAAGTCCGGCCTGAATCCTGAACTTTCTACGCTAAATCTACGATTCAACATTGTGCTCAAGCAACTTTGGCTCGTCGTATGCAATTATCACTCGCAATTGAATATTGACGAGTCTAAGTTGTACGATTTCTTGCGGCACTATAGTCAATGTCTCGCGGCATTAGGCGTCGTGGTGCCGGTCCCTATGCTTAGACGAAAGTTAAAGAAGTATCTTGATTCTGATGAACAGTCTCCAAACGTCAGGATTCCCGACTATTGCGCCCAAGTTGACCCAAACGATTGGGCAGCGTCGTTTAGAGAATTAAACCCGGAATGGATGCGCAAGGTCGAGTCGATGCAAAATGATTTCGAATCAATTTCATTGCCTATACTTGAATCGTTGAAAAATGGAACGGATGCCATTAGTCGTGAAGCTAGTACTAGGCTGAGGTTCTGCATCAGTCGACTGTGCAGAATCGGTTTTCGTGATGAAGTTCTGAAACTACTTTTTGACCTATTGAAACATGCATCACATGTTTTGAGGGAGCCTGCCTACGTTGTGGACAGCATAGGTATGCAAGGGCACGAAAACCTAATTCACAGTCTTCATCACCACTTTGCGCGCGTTGACAGAGATAATTCTTATATGCGGGCTATGTCGTTGCGAGCGATGCGTCATTGTCAGTCGGCATCTGAAGACATCCTCGTTGATACCATCACTGACGAGCACGAGTCCATTGATGCGAGACTCATGGCTTCTGAAACGCTACTCGCAAGCCAAACCCACGTACTTGGTGACCAGAATTGGGCAAACTTGAGTTCTACTCTCGCCAATGAGGAGCTGTATCCACAACTTAAAAAGAATCTGATATTGATATTGAGACAAATTTGTGACGTTGATGCCTCGACATTTAAGCCCCGGCCCAGCGACGATCCCATTTTGCAGGACGCTTTTGAAGTCGAAGATGATTATTGTGTTTTTGAACAGGCGGAGCCAACTGAACTTGAGGACTTTTACGACTTAGATTTTCCGGATGATGCAAATGAATACGGCGAACAAGTTACCGTGAAAAGCCATTAGTCAAAGTTCCCAGGATCACACCTGCACCACCTATTTGAACTCCATCACGCCGTCGTTTAGGCGACCGTAGCGCATCATCAGCAAGTCTTTCAAGTAATTCTGATACACCTTCCAGGGGCGCCGCGTCCCTTGCTTCGGCAAGTCTGGCAGTGCCCGCCGCACGTAGCCCGATGTGAAATCGATCATCGGCTCGGTGATTTGCGAATCCGCTTCGAGGCGCGGCACACAATGCTGGTAACCGCGTCGCTCCATATAATTGAGCAAGCGGCAAACATATTCGCAGATCAATTCGCATTTGAGCGTCCACGAGGCGTTGGAATACCCGAATGACAAGGCCAGGTTGGGGATGTTGCTGAACATGATGCCCTTGTAGCTCAAGGTGTCGCCCAGTTCGACCGCATCGCCGTCAACGATGATTTCCACCCCGTCCATGATCCGCATGCGCATGCCGGTGGCGGTGACGATGATATCAGCAGGCAGGATCTCGCCCGATTCAAGGCGGATGCCCTCGTTAACAAAGCGCTCGATGCGATCGGTCGCCATCGACACAGCGCCCGACTTGATCGCGTTGAAAAGATCGTTGTCAGGCACAAGGCAAAGCCGCTCATCCCAGGGATTGTAGCGCGGACTGAAATGCCTATCGACATCGTAATCGGGTCCCAGCGCGGACCTTACGCCATCGAGAATCATGTCGCGCGCTTTCTGTGGTTTGCTGCGCGCCAAGTGAAAATAGTATCTCTGCCGCATGATTTGCCGCCAGCGCATGAGCCAAGCCGCCAGCTTGAAGGGCAAGCGCTTGCGCAAACGCGCCGCTGTCGGGTCCTTCGCGGGTAGGCTGGCGACATAACTCGGCGAACGCTGCAACATGGTCACATGCGCTGCCTTCCGCGCCAATGCCGGGACGATGGTGACGGCGGTAGCGCCGCTGCCGATGACGATGACGCGCTTGCCGGCGTAATCCAAATCGCCCCAGGCTTGCGGATGGACGATATCGCCGGCGAAATCGTCCATGCCGCGCCACTCGGGCGTGTAGCCGCGGTCGTAGCGGTAGTAACCGGTGCACATGAAGAGAAAATTGCAGCGGATTTGAAGCGGCTCGCTCGGCGCGGGGCGCTCGATTTCCACCGTCCATTCGGACGATTGCGACGACCAATCAATGCGACAGACACGATGGCTGAACCGCGCGCGCTGGTCGATGCCGAATTCGCGGGCGGTGTCGCAGATGTACTGCCGGATTGCGGAGCCATCTGCTATCGCCTTTTCGCCCGTCCAGGGGCGAAAGCGATAACCGAGCGTGTACATATCGGAATCGGAGCGGACGCCGGGGTAACGAAAAAAGTCCCAGGTGCCGCCAATGGCGGCGCGGCTTTCAACGATAGTCCAGCTCAGATGCGGGCAGCGCTTTTGCACATAGTAACCCGCCGCGATACCCGATATTCCGGTGCCGACTATCAAGACATCGACATACTCCGCCACGCGCGCACTGGTCTCAGAAGTTCCAGGCATTGATGATATTCGTTATCAACTCGCGCTGCGCTAAACCAAGGTTCGCGCCTGCCTCGCCACGCCGCCAGCGTCATCGTCATGGCAACCGCCGACGAGGTCGCGCAAGGTGAGGTCAAGCTGTTGGATTTTCATTCTGTAGGTAAACATGCATTGATAACCGTTATAAAATCATCCGGCGTAAAGGTTCGCCTACGCCCATAATTATCGTAGTCATCCGGTCTAGCTTTATACATGTCAAGCATCCCTCTATATTGTGGCAGGTTCGGAAAGGTGTCGCCGCCTTCTTTAAGAGGTCCGTATTCATTACCCACCAGGATCAAATCGCGAAACCAGCCACGCCTTCTTAAGAACTGAAGGTATCCCCATTCCTTCGTTTCTTCGTAGTCACTAAATCCGATATTCATAATTGTATATTCGGCTCCACGTGTTTTTTCCTCAATTTCAGCTTTTTCTTCATCCGACAGTTTTTCCCAATCTGATTGAAGTCTTTCCATCATACTGAGAATATCGCGCACTTCCTGGCATTTTTTCTCATTCAAAGGAGGATAGCTAACAGGCGCCCACCCGTATTCTAGTTCGTATCCGCTTTCATAAACATTTATCTCACTTTCATAACAATAGTCATCATCCAGCTTATCAAGTATTTGATACAGCATAAGCATTTGCCGTTGATGCGCATTACTGTAAGTCGCCGTGGTGAACCCTTGGAATATAGAACCACACAACTTGGCGAAACTTTCAATGCCGCTGCCCTCAACGCAAAAAATATTACCGTCACCGAGATACCTGACAACTTCTTCTGGATTTACAGAAAAGATGTACGGGACGATGTGTTTGTCGTATTCTTTAGCCCACGCTACTTCTCGTTGACAATAGCTGTTTTCGCTCATGGAGCTATGGGATGCAAAAAATACAAACACCTGACACCGACGAACTTGTTCGTGTAGTTTGTTGTCAGTATCTTCCCCTCCCAAAAGGCGTCTGTCCCAAAACACATATTTGCTTGGAAAAGCCAGTTCCAACAGATTCGCTATTTGTTCTACAATTTGTTTATTATCATGGCTGTACGAAATGAAGATGCTCAAATCTCTGTCCTCCGCCGTACAACGATCCGGCGATATTTCCGTTTGCCATCGATTTTGAACATACTTTCACCAGCCTCCAAATCTCTTAGCAACAACCAACATAAGCCGTCAATCTCAAACTGCTCGGGATTGTGCTTATTCAAAAACGTAATCGGCACACCCATCGCGCCGTCCCAGTCCATTGGTATCTCGGCGGTCTTGGACACTTCAATCGCGTCGTAGTTGTCGTATGTTGGGTATTCCTCTGGCGAGTAGCGCTTGTATAAAATCAGTTCCTCGTGCCTCTGCCGGTAGTCCAGATTGGTATACCAGCAAGCGCTTCCAAGCCGGCCGTATACAATGCCGTCTACGATCCGATATGCGCTGCCCTCTTTCTTCGTCGCCACCAATTCGTTCGCGTAGTCTTTCGGCACATCAAACAGCATATCCTTTCCGCGAGGCGTAACGCCCAGCCACAGTTTGTTGTCCTTAATCAGCGGGAAAATCTCCTTATACGTAATCGCGTTCTGATGACCGATAATCAGAAACTTCTTGTCGTATTCAATCAACTGCGCCACATATTCACGAAACAGCGAAAACGGCGGATTCGTCACCACAATGTCGGCCTGCTTCAGCAACTCGATGCACTCCGCGCTGCGGAAATCACCATCGCCTTCGAGATAATGTATGCCGATGTCTTCGACTGAGGGAACGCCGGTCTCGTTCTCCGTGCCATCGTATTCCAGCCAGATCGCCTTTTCGGCGTCGTGCTGGCTGAACATGTCCATTTGCTGATTCTTGTAACAGGTGGTAATCAGCTTCTTGAGTCCGAGGACGCGGAAGTTGTAGGCGAAGTAATGAAAGAAGTTGCTCACGCGCGGATCGTCGCAATTGCAGTAGACGACCTTCCCGCGAAAATGCGCCGTGTAATGCCGGAGTTCGTTCTCGATATCGACAAGCTGGGTGTAGAACTCGTCTTTCTTGTTCGTCTTCGCTTGGTGCAGGTTTCGATTCGCCGACACGATGCGACTCGCCTTCGTTTGATATTACGCAACGAGCCGTATTTTAGCATATTTGTTTTATATTCAGAACCCTCTGTGCCCTCTTATTTAATGAACCTGCCAAATTCCATCTGCAATCATAGCGAAATTTGTAGGGGCGACTTATCAAGTCGCCCGAAAGCGCATCCTTTAGCTGCGACGGGCGACCAGGTTGGTCGCCCCTGCACGTTCTCGCTTTGCAGAGTTCATTATTTTGTGTGAGCCAAGTTGTCACTTGCGAGCGGCTGTGGTAAACCCCGTTGCGGAACCCGATCGGGGATAATTCAAATTCTGGAAGACGCCGGCCGCGTTCATTTCACCGCCACCAACTCCCCCAGCCGATGATACTGGCTCATGTAGAGTTGGTGATAGAAGCCGCCGGCGGCAAGCAGTTCGTCGTGCGTGCCGCGCTCGATGATCCGCTGATCATTGACCACCAGGACCAGGTCAGCATTGCGGATCGTGCTCAAGCGGTGGGCGATGACGAAAGCCGTCCGCCCATCCAGCAGATGCAGCAGCGCCTCCTGTATATGAATCTCGGTGCGGGTGTCGACGCTGCTGGTCGCCTCATCGAGGATCAGGATGCGCGGATCAGCCAGGATGGCGCGGGCGATCGCCAGCAGCTGCCGCTGCCCCTGGCTGAAGTTATGCCCCTTCTCGGAAACCTGCGTTTGATAGCCGCGCGGCAGCAAGTGGATGAAATCATCAGCGTTCGCCAGCTTGGCCGCTTCGATGACTTCGGCGTCGGTCGCTTCCAGCCGGCCGTAACGGATGTTTTCCATCACCGTGCCGCTGAAGAGGAAGGTATCTTGCAAGACGATGCCAAGCTGCTCGCGGATTGAGTTTTGCGTCACCGCGCGAATATCCACGCCGTCTATGCTGATGCTCCCTCGGCTCACATCATAGAAGCGGCTGAGCAAGCTGATGATCGTGGTTTTGCCGGCGCCAGTTGGTCCGACCAGGGCGATCGTCGCCCCGGGCGCCGCGTCCAGGCTGATATCTTCCAGGACCATATTGCCCGGTTCGTAGGCGAAGCTGACACGCTCGAAGCTCACCGCGCCACGGATATTTTGCAGCGGCCGCGCGCCCGGCTCGTCGGTGACCGTCGGCGCCGCATCAAGCACGGCGAAGATCCGTTCCGCGCCGGCCAGCGCCGATTGCAGCTGATTGAAAACCATGGCGATGCCGCGCATCGGGCGGAAGAAGTTCATGATGTAGACGACAAATGTCGCCAGCACGCCGACCGATACCAGGTCTTGCAGCGCCAGCCAGCCGCCCAGCAGCGCCGTCGCCGCCACGGTCAGGATCATCATGGTGGTGAACATCGGTCCCAGCGCGGCCGTGATGAAATCGGCGCGGATGCCGACTTTGCGATAATCCTCGCTGGCCGCTTGGAACTGCGCGATGGCGGCTTTCTCCTGGGCGTAGGCTTGCACGGCGCGGATGCCGGTGATGTTTTCTTCCATCACCGCGTTTAGCGTGCCGAGGTTCCGTTGCATGCCGCGGAAGGCGACGCGCGTCCTTTCGGTCACTTGGCGGGTTATCCAAAGCATGATTGGCAGGATGATCAGCGTGCCAATCGCCAGCGGCAGATTGAGCAGCAGCATCGCTACCATGATGCCGCCGAGCGACAAGACGTTGGTCGTGAACTGGATCAAGCCGTTGGAAAGTATCTGATTGATGGTTTCGCTGTCGTTGCTGATGCGGCTCATCAAATCGCCAGTGCGGTGACGGTCGTGGTAATCCATCGAGAGCGCCTGAAAATGGCGGAAAAGGGCGGCGCGGATATCGGCGACGAAGTGCTGGCCCACGCGCGTCATGATGATGCCGTGAATCGCGGTGAAGAGGCCTTGCGCCAAATACACGGCGGCCATCAGTAGAACGATAGCGAGCAAGCCGTCGATGTCATGGTGGACCACATATTGATCGATGGCGCGCCCCAAAAGCGCCGGACCCACCAAGCCCAGAATCGTCGCCAAGACCACCAGCAGCGAGACGAGCAGGAGTCGACCGTGATAGGGCTTCAGATAATCGGAGAGGCGTCGCAGCGTGCCGCGCCGGTCCTTGGCTTTCTCGCCGGTGGGGCGCCCGCCGCCGTGCCCGCCGATAAAGCGCGGACGGGCGTTTGAGGAGGATTGGTTAGTCATTTGCGTCGCACCTAGACGAGCTTGCCACAATCGCATTTACCACCGAGGGCGCCGAGAGTTTTGAGATCACCGAGATTGATTTATACACTGATTCGTTTGATCCCTGACTTTAGTAGTCTTACATTGAAATTGATCAGGAGGCCGGTTTTAAGTTTGGCCGCTTTCAAGTAGGCAATTAGCTGGGCTTCGTGTAAGGGCAGCAGCTCCTTCACAGACTTCAGTTCAACTATGATCTCGTTTTCTACAACCAAGTCTGCAACCATTTGACCCACTGGCTCGCCCTGATACTCCGCCTGAAAGCGCTTCTGCCGCTCATAATGAAGGCCTCGCCTTTCGAATTCTATGCAAAGCGCGTTTTCGTAGACGCCTTCAAACAGGCCAGCTCCTATTTCCCGGTGCACTGCGATAGCCGCCCCATTGATGCGATATGTCAGTTCATCGTGCTCGAATGCAGCAACCGGTTCACGTTCTGTACCCAACACGCCTCCGTGTTGCTAAGATAAAATCTCTCGGTGTCCTCAAAAGTCTCGGTGACCTCGGTGGCTGAAGTTTTTCATTCACGCCCACCCTCACGCGCAGCCTCGCCAAGTTGCGATTCGTAGATTTCGCGGTAGATGTCGCTGCTGCCGAGCAGTTGCTGATGCGTGCCGCGCGCGGCGATGCGCCCGTGATCGAGGACGAGGATCTGATCAGCCTGGGTGACGCTGGTGATGCGCTGGGCGATGATGAATATGGTCGACTGCGCCGCGAGTCGCTCAAGCGCCGCTTGTATGCGGTATTCGGTTTCCACATCGACCGCGCTGGTGCTGTCGTCAAAGATCAAAATACCGGGCTTTATCAGCAGGGCGCGGGCGATGGCGATCCGCTGCTTCTGCCCGCCGGACAGATTGGCGCCGCCCGCTTCGACCTGGCTGTCATATCCGCGCGGCATCCGCGTGATGAATTCATGCGCTTGCGCCGCCTCCGCCGCGGCAATGACTTCGTCAAGCCCAGCCGTGGGCGCGCCGTATGCGATATTCTCGCGCACGGTGCCGCTGAACAGGATCGATTCTTGCATCACCATGCCGATACTGCCGCGCAGACGCGCCGGATCCCAAGCGCGCGCATCGACGCCATCCACCAGCACCGACCCACCGCTGACGTCATAAAATCGCGAGATGAGATTGACCAACGTGCTTTTGCCGGCGCCGGTCGCGCCTAGCAGCGCAATCTGCTTCCCGGGTTCGGCATTGAAGCTGATCTCGTGCAGGACGTCATCGCCGCTGACGCCGTTTGCGCCGTTGGATTGGCTTCCATCGCGGCGGCTGTAATGGAACGACACGTTGGCAAAACTGACGGGCAGCGGGCGGGCCGCATGCGCGCCCCCTAACGAGGATCGGTGCAGATCTTCCGCGATCTTCAGCGTCGGCTCGGTATCGAGCACTTCCAGCACGCGTTCAGCCGAGGCTTCCGCGCGCGCCGACATCATCAGCAGATTGCCCAGGAAAAGCAGCGGACCCATGCCGGTCATCAAGTAATTGTTGAAGGCGATCAATTCGCCAATCGTGAGCCGATCGCCGATGACCGACAATCCGCCGAACCAAAGCACGGCGACCGTGCCCACATTCGTCAGCACCTGCAAAATAGGCATGGCGAGCGCCATCAACTGGCCGACTTCGATATTCGTCTCGCGATATTCCAAATTGCTCTTGCCAAATTGATCGATCTCGAATGGTCCGCGCACAAAGGCTTTGACCACTTGAATGCCGGCCAGATTCTCCTGCACCAAGGTATTCAGCTCGCCCAGGCGCTGCTGCACGACCGTGAACAGGCTGGTCGCTTTCAGCATCAGGAAGCGAATGAATATGCCCGATACGCCAGCGACCGCGAACATGATCAACGAGAGCTGCCAATCGGTAAGCAGGAGCATGACCATGCTGCCGACAATCATCAGCAGCACGCGCAGAAGCAGAGCCAAGCCGGCGCTGGAAAACATGCGCACGACATCGACATCGCTGGAGACGCGCGTCATCAGCCTGCCCGTCTGCATTTGGTCAAGGTTGGCGAATGACAGCGATTGAATGTGGCGGAAGAGGGCGTGGCGAATGTCAAAAGCCAGCCCCTGCGAGACGACCGCGCGGCAATAACCCTGCCCCAGTGTGCTCAAGGCGCCGATCACAGCGGCGACGAACATCCAGAAGGCGCCGAGCAGGATCATATCCATTTCGCGCGGGCGAATGCCGTCGTCAATCATGAATTGGAGCAAGCGCGGCACGCTCAATTCCATCGCGACCGGCAAGACTGTGGCCCAGAACCCGAAGAAGAGAACCCAAGCGTAGGGTCGCATGAATCGGAATATGCGCCAGAGGGATTTCATGGGTTGAGTTTAACCTTGCGGCGGCGGAGGTTCAAGTGAGGCGCGGGGACTGTTTTCCCCACCGCGGAGCAGCTAAGCGCTAAAGGACGCATGGTCGCTTGCGTGGGCGATGGTTTCAGCGCGCGTATCAAGCGTTAGCTGGCGGCTCCGCACGGGGTGAAACAGCCTCCCAATTGCAATGGCGGACCGCGGGGGTTAGATTTCGAGCGCGGCTCAGCTAGGCTTTGACATGACGTACAATGTTAGAGACACTTGGCCGGCAAGGAGGGGCACTCATGGAATATCGCGTATTGGGGCGCAGCGGCGTCAAGCTCGCGCCGCTCGGATTGGGAACGGGCAATTTCGCCGATCCGACGCCGGAGGACGAGTCGATAGACATGCTGAAACGGGCGGTCGCTGCTGGCATCAACCTGATTGATACCGCCAACTCCTATACCAATGGCGAGAGCGAGCGTTTCATCGGCCGCGCCTTTGCCAAAGGACTTCCTCGCGACGAAGTCATCCTGGCGACCAAAGCCTTTCAACGCGTCGGACCGGGACCGAATGACGAAGACCTCTCGCGGCTGCATCTCATCCGCGCCTGTGAAGATTCCTTGCGCCGGCTGAAAACCGACACCATCGACCTTTATCAAGTTCATCGCCCGTCGCCGACGATTCCCGTGGACGAAACCCTGGGCGCGCTTACCGATCTGGTACAACAGGGCAAGGTGCGCTACATCGGCTGTTCGACTCATCCGGCTTGGAAGGTGATGGAAGCGATCATGGTGAGCGAGCTGAAAGGCTACGCGCGCTTCATCTCTGAACAGCCGCCCTACAATCTGCTCGATCGGCGGATTGAAAATGAACTTGTGCCCATGTGCGAGGCTTACGGGCTGGGGCTGATCACCTGGTCGCCCTTGGCCCAGGGCGTGCTCGCCGGGCGCTACGCCAGCGCGACCGACCTGCCGCCCGATTCGCGCGGCGCGCTGCGCGGCGGCATTTACGCCGAGCGCATCAACCAGGCGGGCATTGAGGTCGGAAATCAGATAGTCAAGCTGGCGGCGGAGTACGGCATTTCGCCGGCGCAACTGGCGACACTTTGGGTGAAAGATCAACCCGGCATCACCGCGCCCCTGATCGGGCCGCGCACACTGGAACAGCTTGAGCATTTGCTGCCCGTATTGGAGATGACGCTCAGCGACGAGCTGCGCGCGGCTTGTGATCGCTTGGTTCCGCCGGGGGGCGCGGTTGCGAGTTTCTTCAATACTGCCGAATGGATGAAGCAGCGACTAATTTAGGCGGCAGCAGAGTATCCGCGGCGGCGCGCGCAGGCTATTTGCCACGCTAGCGAGCGCGCGGCTGGCGGCTTTGTTTTTTGCGGTTTGCAAGCGCCGAAGACTGCGCGGAGACCATGCACCACCGCGTTCACCAAGTTAATTGAGGGCAGGCTAGGAAACGAAAGTCGCGCAGTCAATGCCTGTCAGATGGCGCGACAGAACTTGCGCGTTGCCGCGCGTGAAGGGCGGCGCCGACCAGACAAACATCATCGCCGAACCGCGCCGGACGCAGCAGATCTCGCGGGACGAAGCCGGCGAACAGAGCTTGCTCGTCGACTGCCTGGCGCGCCGGATCCAGAATTTGATCGCCTAGCCGCATGACGCTGCCGCCGAGGATGATCGCCGCCGGGTTGAAGAGATGCAGCAGGTTTACCAGCCCCAAGCCCAGCCATGCCCCCGCTTGGCGCAGGCAATCAAGGGCGAATTCGTCGCCAGCCAGCGCCGCTTCGCCGACTGCCTTTCCGTCCACCAATTCTGTTTCGCGCAGAACTGATGGCCGCGCGCCTATCGCCAGCCGCTGCCGCGCCAAATCGCCCAGAGCCGTGCCAGAGGCGAGCTCCTCCCAGCGCCGGATGCTGCCATCGGGCAGGGTCAGACGCATGTGACCTGGCTCAATGGCGTGCCCGCCGGCGCCGGTGAATAGCTCGCCGCCGATGATCGCCCCGCCGCCGATTCCGGTGCTGATCGTCAGATAAATCATGGGGTCGGCGCCCTGCCCCGCTCCCAGCTGGTATTCGGCGATCGCGCCCAGGTTGGCGTCGTTTTCAATAAAGACGCTGGCGCCAGCAAACGCGCGGCTCACGAATGCCGCTAGCGGCACATTCGACCAGCCGGGCAAGGTCTCCGCCTTGATGATCGTGCCGGCAGATGTATCAAGCGGTCCGGGCGCCGCGATGCCGATTGCGGCTGGCTCGCCCTTAGGATCGGTCAAGGACTTGCCCAGCGCGCTCAAGCGCGCGAGCACAATATCCGGTCCATCTTCCACACGGCTGAGCGTTTCGGCGCGGCTGATCATGCGCATTTCGCGGTCAAAAAGGGCGGCGCGGCTGCGTGTCCCGCCGAAGTCAATCGCCAGGTATGCGCTCATAGTTGATTGACGAATTCGTACAGCTTTCGGTCAGGCGGCGCCTTGGTTCGGCTCGGCAAGATTCCATCGTGAAGCGCGAGCGCGCCATCCCGAACGATGACGACGCCATTGGCCGCGCCCCGCTTGAACGCGCGCCAGGCGACGCGGCTCATCTCGCGGGCGACGCGGCGATCCCGATGAGAGACATCGGCGCCGCGCTGGGCATGCCCCAACGTCGTGAAGCGGACGCGAATGCCGGTAAGCCGCGGAATCTCGTCCACCAACCGGCTCAAATCAGGATAGGCTTCCGAGCAGACGACCAGCGCGTAGCCTTCGCGAGCGACGGTTTCCCGCAAACGCCGCGCCAGCCAGTTCAATTCAAGCGGATATTCCGGCAGCAGGGCGAGATGAGCGCCGCTGGCGTAGGCGATCGCCAGCGCCAGATGCCCGCTGGGCGCGCCCAAGGTCTCCAGCAGAAAGATGCGCCCGGGCAGGGCATGCGCGGTTGCGCGAATCCCATCGACCGCAGCCAGCGCGAAGTTGCAAGCCGAATCATGCCCGAGTGTGTAATCCGTCCCGGCTACGTCATTATCGATGGTCGCCGGCAGGACGATGCAAGATGCGCCCCAGTCCGCGAGCCGCGGCGCGAGATGCCGAATCGTGCCATCGCCGCCGAAGAGCAGCAGATTGTCGATTTCGCGCCGCCGCAAGACATCGCCCAGCAACTGGCGGGCGCCGGGCTGCTCCAGCGCCGGGTCTCGGCTGGACTGAAGGATTGATCCGCCGCGGCCCGCCAGCAGAGAAACGAGCGATTGATCCATTTCCGCCAACTGATTGTCAAGCAAGCCGGAAAAACCACCCTGCGCGCCCAAAACCTGATCGCCGCTTTGCAACGCCAGCCGCGTAAAGCTATCGATGGCGGCGCTGATGCCAGGCGCGTCGCCGCCGCTGACGATGATCGCAGTCTTCATTTGCTCTCGTTACTGTATTCATTCTCAAACTGCTGGAACTGATAATACCGTATGAATCTGAATCAGCCTAAGCGCGCGCGCATGATGACGGCCAGCCACCTTCTCAAGTCTGCTGTTTGCATATCGTTTGTTAATGCGATAACTTATTGGGACAGATCTGGTTTTCTCGCTTTTGTAACCAGTGATGTTTTGTTGTTTGTATTCCATAAGGAGATCTGCTGTGAAGAAAATTCTCGTTCTCACAACCATTGTACTCTTCGCACTCAGCCTCGTGCCCGGGGCGATCGCGCAAGACGATGGCTATACCATCGCCTTTGTTCCGGGCGTCAACCCGGATCCATTCTACATCACCATGTCGACCGGCGTGAATCAAGCAGCGGTAGACCTTGGGCTGACGGTCATTCAGCAGGACCCAGAGCGCTTTGATGTCACCGTTTCGGCGCCCATCATTGAGGCGCTGATCGCGCGCGGCGATATTGACGCCCTGGTCACCGCGCCGAACGACAAAGAGCAGTCGATACCAGTGCTGCAAGCGGCGCATGACGCCGGCATCGTCGTGCTGACGGTCGACACCTTTATCGGCGATGGCAACTACGCCGATGGCGAAGTGACCTTCCCGATCTCTTACATCGGCTCCGACAATACCCAGGGCGGTTACATCGCGTGCTCGGCGCTGGCGGACAAGCTGGGCGAGGGCGCGAAGATCTACGTCACCAATACGCGCCCGGGCATCAGCACGACTGATCAGCGTGAAGAAGGCTGCCTGGCGGCGGCTGAGGACAGCGGCTTGGTGGTCGCCCGCGTCGATTACAACGAGAACAGCGCCGATACCGCACAGGCGCAGACGGCGGCTGTCTTGCAAGCCAATCCCGATATCGTCGGCATGTTCGCCACGAATACTTTCGGCGCGCTGGGCGCGGGCACGGCGATTCAGAACGCCGGTTTGCAGGGCGCTGTCGAAGTGGCGCTCTTCGACGCCAGTGAAGAGAACATCGGCTTCTTGAACGATGGCATCGTTTCGCTGGTCATCGCGCAGAAGCCCGCTGACATGGGTTATCTCGGCGTGGCGCTGGCAACAGCCTACCTCGATGGCGTTGGCAGCATCCCGGCGCGCATCGGCACCGGATACGCCGTCATCACCGTCGACAATGTGGACGACCCGGATGTAGCTCGCTTCATCTACACCAGCGACACCAGCGATCCAGCGCCAGCGCTTGACGAAAGCTACAACCTGGCTTTCGTGCCCGGCGTGAATCCCGATCCCTTCTACATCACCATGTCGCGCGGCGTCTACGGCGCGGCTGGGCGATTGGGCATCAACGTCATCCAACAGGATCCGGAGCGCTTTGACGTCACCGTCTCGGCGCCGATCATTGAAGCCTTGATCGCCCGCGGCGACATCAGCTCGCTGGTGACCGCGCCAAACGACAAGGAGCAGTCGATCCCGGTGCTGCAAGACGCGCACGAGGCTGGCATCCCGGTTTTGACCGTCGATACATTCATCGGCGATGGCAACTACGCCGATGGCGAAGTGACCTTCCCGCTCAGCTATATCGGTTCCGATAACGTCAACGGCGGCTACATCGCTTGCTCGTCGCTGGCTGACAAGCTGGGCGAAGGCGCGAAGATCTACGTCACCAACACGCGCCCGGGCATCAGCACGACCGATCAGCGCGAGGAAGGCTGCCTGGCGGCCGCTGAGGCTGGCGGCTTGGTTGTCGCCCGCGTTGACTACAATGAGAACAGCGCGGATATGGCGCAGCAGCAGACGGCTGCTGTCTTGCAAGCGAATCCCGATATCGTCGGCATGTTCGCCACCAATACCTTTGGCGCTTTGGGCGCGGGCGCGGCGATTCAGAACGCCGGTTTGCAGGGCGCGGTTGAAGTAGCGCTCTTCGACGCCAGCGAAGAAAATATCGGTTACTTGCGTGATGGCATCGTCTCGCTCGTCATCGCGCAGAAGCCGGCTGATATGGGATATCTGGGCGTAATCGCGCAGGTGGCCAACTTACGTGGCGTGACCTCGATGCCGGCGCGGGTCGGCACGGGCTACGCGGTCATCACCATCGACAACGTAGACGATCCGGATGTCGCGCGGTTCATCTATACGGCGGGCTAATAATTGCGCCAGTTGTTCGTTGCGGGGGCGGCCCAGCGGGTCGCCCATACGCGCGTATTGCTACAGTTTTCGTAGGGGCGAGCGGCCCGCGGCGTCGGCGATCAATGTTCGCGCGACCTAAGCGCAGCGGTGGCTCGCCCGAAAGCGGGCGCTTACACGTATAGAAGGCGGGCGGCCTATTAGGCCGCCCCTATATTTTTTAGGCCTCGGTATTTTACGCTGGAACGCATGACGAAGCCCCAAACATCGCTCGCCACGCGGCAGAACCTGCTGGTCGGCGCTTTATGTACGACTTATGGGCTGCTTTATCTCGGTCGAGTAAATGTCAGCGTCATCTTGCCGCTTCTCGCCATTGAGCTTGATGTCAGCCGCGCGGAAGTTGGCATATTGGGCACGGTCTTCTTTTGGACATACGGCATCGGCAACTTCGTCAACGGCGAGATTGGCAGCCGCGTCAACCCCTTTCGTCTGGTTGTTCTGGGCTTGCTGCTTACCTCGTTAGTCAACCTGGCTTTCGGCTTTCAGACTACACTATTGATGATGCTGATCCTTTGGGGCGTCAACGGCTTGGCGCAATCAGCGGGCTGGCCGTCGATGATTCACATTCTGGCTGAGCGTCTCAATCCGGACCATATCAAACGCGTGTCGACCATTATGCCCTTCAGCTATGTCATTGGCACGGTGGTCACCTGGTCGCTAATCGGGGCGGTTGCGACGGCTGAAAATTGGCGCCTTGGTTTTTGGCTGCCGGGCCTGGTTCTATTGCTGACTGCGGCGCTTTGGTGGAAGATGAGCGGCGACGCGCCTACCGCGCGAGCTAGTGGCGTCCGCCTCTCGGTAATCCTCGCCGAGGCGCGCGGCCTGACTTTCGCGCTTTTGGTCTCGGCATTGGCTGGCTTCGTACGCAATGGCGCGCTAATCTGGCTGCCGACATATATCCTCGATAGCGATCTAATTGCCGACAACTTGGTCGGCGCTGTGGCGGCGATCACGCAATTGGTCGCGATCCCGGGCATTATGCTCGCTCATCAAGGCGTCACGCGCACTAGCCGTGTCTTGGCGACGGCCGCGCTCATGCTTGGGGCGACCGGGTTAGCATTTCTCCTTTTGACGTTGACAGTCGGCTTATCGGCGATGCTGGTCTTATGCCTGGCGATGATGCTGTTGGGCGGGGCTTTTGGCTTGGTGACGTCGTCGATGCCCGTGGTATTGGCGCCGCCTGGCCGCGCGTCATCCACCGCCGGCACTCTGAATATGATGGCGACATTCGCCGGCGGCTTGGCTGGTTTCAGCATCGGTGGCTTGGTGGAGCATAGCGGCTGGGCTGCGGTATTCGCGCTCTGGGGTGGCATGCTGCTGCTGGCCTCAGCGGTGACCTGGCGCTGCCGTCACGCTGAAGATTAAGCGCGCGCTATTTGGCCATTTCCCGCGGGCGAGCGGCAAGAGCCGCCCCTACATTTTTTTCAGCTTGCGCTTTACGCTGAAGCGGATGGCTGATTCGCGGACCGCTCTGAATCAAGAGCAGAATATGATGGTGGGCACGCTGCTGGTCACCTACGCCTTGTATTATCTGGGGCGGGTGAACATCAGCCTGGTCTTGCCGGCCTTGGCGCTGGACCTCGGCGTCAGCCGCGCCGAAGTTGGGGCGCTGGGCACGATCTTCTTCTGGGTTTACGGCATCTTTCATTTTGTCAGTGGCGAGATCGGCAGCCACGTCAGCCCCTTCCGCCTTGTTAGCATCGGCTTGCTCGCCAGCGCCATCGTGAATCTGGTCTTCGCCTTTCAGTCTTCGCTGATCATCATGCTGGTCTTGTGGGGGCTCAACGGGGTCGCGCAATCGGGCGGTTGGTCGCCGATGTTTCGCATTTTGGCAGAGCGCCTGGATCGCGCCCATATCAAACGAGTTTCGACCGTCATGCCCTTCAGCTATGTCATCGGCACAGCCCTGACCTGGGTGCTGATCGGGACGGTCGCGGCGGGCGAGAACTGGCGCATCGCCTTCTGGCTGCCGGGGCTGATGCTGCTCGCCGTATTCGCATTCTGGCGTAAAGCCGGCATCGACGCGCCAAAGACTAAGTCGGACGGGATACGCCTGTCGGTCATCATCTCCGAGGCGCGCGGAATCGCCTTCGTCATGCTGGCGGCGGCGCTGGGCGGTTTTGTTTTCAATGGCACAATCATCTGGCTGCCAGCATATATCCTGGACACAAACTTATTCAGCGAAAACCTGGTGGGCGCGGTCGCCGCCCTAACACAAGTCATTGCGATCGCCGGTCTATTTCTGGCGCGCTATTTTGTGGCGCGCAGCAACCAGGTATTTGTCACTGCCGCAATCATGTTTTCAGCCGCGGCGCTTGCCTTTCTGCTACTGACGATGACAAAGGGCGGCTTGGCCATCCTTGTCGTTGCTTTCGCCTTGCTAGCTTTGAATGGCGCATTTGGCTTGACGGTGAGTTCGATGCCCTTGCTGCTGGCGCGGGCAGGACGCGCCTCATCAACCACCGGCGCGGTGAATATGATGTCAACCTTTTTCGGCGGCATGGCTGGCTTCAGCATCGGCGGTCTGGCCGAGATCAGCGGGTGGGGCGGGGTATTCGGCTTGTGGAGCGTCTTGCTTTTGCTGGCGGCCGGGCTGATCTGGCGTCATCGGCACGAGGAAGACGGGCATGATGCCGCGTCATGAGCGCTCTTATGAGAAGCGAAGAGATGCTATAATGGCGCGTCAGACACACGATAAAGTAAGGGGTCGCCCGAATCCATGAGCGACGACGCGCCCCTCAGCGGCATTAGAGTGGTAGATCAGACGCAGGCGCTGGCTGGTCCCTACACGACGATGATCCTGGGGGATCTCGGCGCTGATGTCATCAAGATCGAGAAGCCCGGCATCGGCGACAATTCGCGTCAGTGGGCGCCGCCCATTATCGGCGATCAGAGTTGCTATTACTTGGCGGTGAACCGCAACAAACGCGGCATCGCCCTAGATATTCGCGCCGAATGCGGACGTGAATTCACCCACAAGCTGGCGGGCGGCGCCGATGTGTTCCTGACTAATCTGAGGACGAGCGAAGCGCTGCGGCGTCACGGCATTGATTACGAGACGCTGCGCGCCATCAATCCGCGCTTGGTTTATGTTTCGATCAGCGGCTACGGCCGGGTGGGTCCGCGCGCCGGGCAGCCGGGATACGATCTGGTGTCGCAAGCCGAATCGGGCACGGTTGCGCTGACCGGCGAGGTTGATGGCGCGCCGATGCGCTTCCCTACGCCGATCGCCGATATGACCTGCGGATTGTTCACCGTGATTGGGATTCTGGCGGCGCTGCGAGCGCGCGACCAGAGCGGCGTCGGGCAGTTCATCGACATGTCGCTGCAAGAGGGACAGATGACCTGGCTGGCCAACCTGGCTGGCGAGTACTTCGCTGAGGGGACTGATCCGCCGCGGCGGGGCAATCGGCATCCGCAGGTCGTGCCTTACGAGGCGGTGCAAGCGCAAGATGGCGACTGGTTCATGCTGGGCGTCGCCTCGGACAATGTTTGGCGCGCCTTCTGCAGGCAAGTTGAGCGACATGATCTGGCTTCTGACGAGCGCTTCAGCAGCAATAGCGACCGCATCGCCAATTATGACGCGCTGCTGCCTATCGTGCGCGACATCATCCGCGGCAAGACCTGCGACCAGTGGCTGGCGGAATTGCGCGCCGCCGGCGTGCCTTGCGGGCGCATCAATACGGTGGCGGAAGCGCTGGGCGATCCTCATGTCATCGAGCGCGGCTTTATCGTTGAACTGGAGCATCCCGCTCTCGGTCTGATCAAATCGCTGGCGACGCCGATTCATCTGGCGGATTCGCCGCTGGTTTATCGCCGTCACCCGCCGCGCCTGGGCGAACACAGCGATGAGGTGGCGGCTGAATTAGGCTACAGCCCGGCTGAAATCACGCAGCTGCGGGCGCAGGGGGCGCTGGCGTGAAGCCGCCGACACAGTTTTCAGAGCGCGTAGGGGCAAAGCTCATTACAAATTGCGCGCGGGCAAAGCTCATTACAAATTGCGCGCGGGCAAAGCTAATTTCAATTTGCGTACGGGCAAAGCTAATTTCAATTTGCGTAGGGGCGAGCCGGTGGCTCGCCCCTACAAGGCTTGATTGGTATTACAAGACCGGCATGAAAAATGGGCAGAATACTGCATGACAGATCCTAATAACGAGACGAAATCGCAATCTGTGTACTGTTTCGCACTGGGCTAAGCTCCCCTTCCCTCATTTTGGGGTAAGGGGCTGGGGGATGGGGGCAGAAAATCAGGCGATTTTCGCTAATACCAATCAAGCCTTACAGAACCGGTTGTGGAGTACGATACAAATATTGCCCCGACAATTCGTATAAGTATTTGGCATTAGGACCATGACAGCGCGCTTCCACAAACTGATAAATGAACCAGACAGAATCGTCGATGAAATGCTCGCGGGCTTCTGCGACGCTTACAGCGATATCGTCCGCTTGGCGGGAGATCGCCTCGTGCTGCGCGCGCAACCCAAGGCGATGGGCAAAGTCGGCTTGGTCATGGCTGGCGGCAGCGGTCACGAACCAGCCATGCTCGGCTGGATCGGGCGGGGCCTGCTTGATGTCAACATCGTCGGCGAAATCTTCACCGCGCCCGGACCGGGGCGCATCGTCGATGGCATCCGAGCCGCTGATCGTGGAGGGGGCGTGCTGCTCTGCGTCTCGCATCACGAAGGCGACCGGCTCAATGCCGAGCTCGCGCTCGAATTTTGTGAGGCGGACGCAATCGATAAGGTCGAGATGGTTATCCTTTACGATGATATTTCCAGCGCGCCAAAAGGACGTGAAAGCGAGCGTCGCGGTACGGCTGGCTTGTTCTTCGTTTGGAAGCTGCTGGGCGCGTACTGCGAGGGCGATGTGGAGCTAGAGGCGGCCAAAGCGCTGGCGGAAAAAGTCCGCGACAACACGCGCAGCCTGGCGATGTCCCTGAGTTCCTGCGCCAGCCCGGTCAGCGGCGAGGTCATGTTCGAGATGGCGCCAGGCGAGATGGAGATCGGCATGGGCTTGCATGGCGAGATCGGCATGGGACGGCAAGAGGCGCTCTCAGCCGATGAGACCGTCGATCTGATGCTGCAGCCAATCCTCGACGACCTGCCCTTCCGAGCCGGCGACGAGGCGCTCGTCCTGCTCAACAACAGCGGGGGGATGACCTTGATGGAGCTCTTCATCCTTTATCGCGGGGTCGCAGTTAGGTTGCGCGAAGCCGGCATCAGCATATACAAGTCCTGGATCGGTCCTTATGCCACCACGCTGGAAACGGCCGGATTCGCCATTGCGCTCTGTCGCGTTGATGCGCAGTTGAAGGCGCTTTGGGACGCGCCCGCCAACGGCGCTTATATGAAGCAGCACTGATGAGAATAGGTCCGGCGGAACTGGCGGCGATGCTTGAGGCAATTGCGCGCCGCATTTCAGCTGAGCGCGAGGCGCTGAATCGGCTGGACGCGGCTTTGGGCGATGGCGACCACGGGACCAGCGTCAGCGCCGCCTTCAGCGCCGCCGTTGACGATATCGCCGCGCTGAATCAACCGAGCGCGAGCGATATTTGGTTAGCGGCAGCCAAAGCCGTGATGAATCGCATGGGCGGCGCATCGGGCGCAATCTTCGGCAGCTTCTTCCTCAAAGGCCTACCAGCCGTTCGCGGGCATGACAGCTTGAGCAAGAGCGACATGGAAGCGGTCTTGAAAGCGGGTTTGCAAGGCGTGAAGGCGCGCGGCAAAACCGAGGTCGGCGACAAGACGATGGTCGATGCGCTGGCGCCCGCGGTCGCCGATTTTGCCAAAGCCGGCGATTACGCGGAAGGCTGGCGCGGCACCGCGGCAGCCGCGCGCATCGGCGCTGATTCGACGCGAACGCTGACTGCGCGGCGGGGTCGGGCGAGGTATCTCGGCGAGCGCGCCATCGGGCATATTGATCCGGGCGCGGCGACCGTCGCCACTATTTTCGAGGCGATTGACGCCTGGTGGGAAGAACTGATACGAAGCAATTGATACGAATGATTGCGGCGCCCAAAAAATCTCAAAACAACGAAAGTTCGTACGGGCGAGCGGCGGTCAGTGTCTACGCGGCCCGGTGGCTCGCCCACTGATTCTATAGGATCCCGGGGGCGGGCGCCTCGACGAGACGCCAATACCCTGCGAATTGGCGGCTGTGGGAATAACCTGCAAATCCCAGCCGATTAGGTATAATAAGCGAATTGCGACCGACTGGAGAGTTGCAGCCATTTTACCAACCTCCGCAGGCATTAACGGCGGAAGGCTCCGCGTATGACATTAAACACGGCGACGGACAAGGCAAAACGCCAGCCAATCGTCAACGCGCGCTTTGTCGAATTCTTGACCAAGAGTTGGTCTTATCTTTTCTTGCTCGGCTTGGTGGTCTTCTTTTCCGTAACCGGCACCGGCTTCTTCTCGGTTCGCAACTTCTCCTCCATCTTGACGACCAGCACGCTCATCATGTTGATGTCGATCGGGCAGACTTATGTCGTCATCACTGCCGGCATCGATTTGTCGATCGGCTGGACGGTGGGGCTTTCATCGGTGACCACCGCGCGCGTCATGCGCGACTTGGCGGCCGGCGGCGCTGATGTCGAATACGCGATGCTCGCTGGCGTCTTTGCCGGCTTGCTGGTGGCGCTGATACCGGGCTTGGTCAACGGTATGCTGGTCGCGCGCGTGAAGGTGCCGCCCTTCATCGCCACGCTTGGCATGTTTGGCATCGTGCGCGGCGCCGCCTTCCTGCTCACCGATGGGCAGCAGGTCGTGCGCGGTTTATCGGCCGAATTGCGCGAGGCGCTGCGTGGCATCGGCAATGGCAGCCTGCTCTACCATATTCCCGATCATGGACTCGTATGGTTCCGCCAGCCGCCCGATCTCGAGCCGACCCAGATTCGGCAAGTTTCGCAACTGCTTCCTTATCCGGTGTTGATAACCGCGCTGGTGGTCATCGTCTTCGCCTTCATCCTGGCGCGCACCAAATTCGGCCGCCACACCTATGTCATCGGCGGCAGTGAAGAAGCGGCGCGGCGCTCCGGCATCAATGTGGACCGCCACTTGATCATCATCTACGTGATCTGCGGTTTCACGGCGGGCATCGCCGGTGTGCTGCATCTCTTCCGCTTCACGGCGGGCGCGCCCCAAGCGGGCGAAGCGGCGCTCTTATCATCTGTAGCGGCGGTCGTCATCGGCGGCACCAATCTCTTCGGTGGCGAAGGCGATATCATGGGCGCGGTCGTCGGCTCGCTGATTATTGCCGTCTTGCAGACCGGGCTGGTCATCTTAAACATCGACTCCATCTGGCAATTCATCGTGGTCGGCGTCGTCATCATCATCGCCGTGCTCGTCAATCAACTGCAGGCGGCGCTGGAAAGGCTGCAATCGAATGTCTGAAGCCATACTCACCGCGACCGGCGTCAGCAAGCACTTCGGCGGTTTGACCGCGGTCGACAATGTCGATTTCGAGGTGTACCCGGGCGAGGTCGTCGCCTTGCTCGGCGATAACGGCGCGGGCAAATCGACCCTGATCAAGTGCATCTCCGGCGTTTATCGGCCCGAGAGCGGGCGCGTCATCTTCAACGGCAGCGACATCACGCATCACGCGCCGGCTGATATTCGCAGCCGCGGCATCGAAACCATCTACCAAGATTTGGCATTGGCCGAGAATCTCGATGTCGGCGCCAACGTCTTCCTGGGCAAAGAGGTGACGCGCCGGCTATTCGGTCTGCTACCGGTCACCGATGATACTTATATGCGGCGGGAAGCGTCGGGCGCGCTGGATGAGCTGGATATTCACATCCCCTCGTTGACGCAGAAGCTGGTCAATCTCTCCGGCGGGCAGCGGCAAGCCGTCGCCATCGCGCGCGCCATGTATTGGAACGCGCAACTGGTGATTATGGATGAGCCGACGGCGGCGCTCGGCGTGCCGGAACAGCGCAAGGTCCTGGCGCTGATACGCTCTCTGCGCGAGGGGAATATCCCGGTCATCTTAATCAGCCATACGATGCATGATGTCATGGCGGTCGCCGACCGGATGGTGATCATGCGCCGCGGGCGGGTCGTCGCTAATATCCCGCGCGCCGACGCCACCGAAGAGATTATCGTACGGCATATTGTCGGCAGCGCGGAAAACGGCGAAAACGCGGTGATGATATGACAATTATACCCACATCCCCGACCGCCAGTGAGGGGTTTGGGGTAGGGGTCCAAGATCATTAGCAAAGGAAATCTATGCCTATCACGCTTACACCCGGTCGATATCGCGGTCTGAAATCAACGAGCTTGGCGGAGGGCGATGTCTTCGGCATCATCGCCTTCGATCAGCGCGGCAGCTACCGCAAAATGATGCCCGCAGATGCCGGCTACGAAACGTTGACGCAAGTCAAACGCGAGATCATCGGCGCGCTCTCAATCGACGCCAGCGCCATCCTCACCGACCCGACTTACGGCCTCAAAGCCGCTATGGAGATGAGCCCGAAGGCGGGCTTGCTGCTGGCGCTGGAGAAGAGCGGCTACAGCGGCGATTCGAGCTATCGCAAAACCGAGCTCATCCCAAGCTGGACGCCGGAGAAGATCCGCAAGAGCGGCGCCAGCGCGGTCAAGTTCATGGTTTATTATCATCCGGGGAGCGGCGCGCTTGCCGATGAGACCGAAGGGCTTATCCGCCGCGTCGTGGCTGACTGCCATCGATGGGATCTGCCCGTCTTCCTTGAGCCGATGTCTTACAGCCTGGACGCCGATGTGCCGAAAGACAGCGTGGAATTCGCCGCCGAGCGCTCGTCCGTCGTGATCGAGACGGCGCGCCGCTTGTCGCGCGTGGGCGCCGATGCGCTGAAGCTTGAATTCCCGCTGGACATCAAGTATGACCAGGACCGGGGAACATGGCAAAGAGCCTGCGCGGAAGTCAGCGACGCTTCCGCCGTGCCCTGGGTTTTGCTGAGCGCCGGCGTCGATTTCGAGCAATTTGAGCCGCAGGTCCAGATCGCCTGCGATTGCGGCGCCAGCGGCTTCCTCGCCGGGCGCGCCATCTGGAAGGAAGCGGCAGCGATGTCTCCGGTTGAACGCGCCGAGTTTCTGGAGGGCGCCGCTCGCGTTAGACTGCGGCAGCTCTTGGATATCGCCGCTGGGTCCGCGCGCCCCTGGTCGGATTTCTACAGCGCGCCGCCGTCGAGCGAAGACTGGTACGAAGCATACGAATAATGGCGGATTTGTCGGCGACAACGTAGCAATCACAAGCGCCGCTCTCGGCGAGTGGCGTGGCGTACGCCATTGGGTCGCCCGAACAAGCCCCAGAAGACATCTTGTTTTCTTCGGTATGTTGTTCGCTGACGGTTTGCCCAATCCTCTTTCACTTTGGGAACCCGGGCTGGACGCCTGTAAAAATCGCGTCCTGTTGATTAATGACTCAGTTTTACATTAAGCTGAAGTCAACAACTGGTGGCGCGCTACAGCATTGCCAAGCCGCTAATGCCAACTCATCTGTGAGGATGCAAGTGATGACGAAGCCAGCTCGAAACGGAATTGCAGCCCCGTCGCGCCGTGATGTGCTAAAGATATTTGCCGCCGGCATGACCAGCGCAGTCGGTACAATCGCCCTTGATCGGGCGCCGCGGATGAACCTCGCCCGCGCGGCCGACGGCACGCTGCGCATCGCCTGGCTGACGCCGGCGCAGCTTGACCCGCGCTCGGTCTCCGGCATGAGCGAAATCGCCATTCTCAACGCGCTTTACGATTACCTTTTCGAGACCGACGCCTCGTCAAATCTGATACCCGTTTTGGCAAGTTCTTGGGAACGGCATGACGACGGCGCGCGCTACACGCTGCAGCTGGTGGAGAATGCCCGCTTCCATGACGGCAGTCTGCTGACCGCGCGCGATGTCGTTTGGAGCATTCAGTGGCAGCTCGATGCCGGCGGCACGATAGCCGATGTTCTGGCTGGTATTGAGTCGCTCGAGGCTACCGGCGATCATTCGGTGGTGTTCAAGCTCAACGCGCCGGACGCCGATTTTCTGTATAGGCTGACGGAATACAAAATCGTCATGCTTAAGGCGGGGGCGGAGAATACCGGAATAAAATTCAACGGTACCGGTCCTTTCATCATGGACGAAATGATACCTGGCGATCGCCTGGTCATGAAAGCCAATGCCAATTATTGGCGGGGCGCGCCCGGCTTTGAGACGCTGGAGTTTCTCTTCTTTGATGACCAGCAAGCGGCAATCGCTGCGGTGCAGGGCGGGATTGCCGATGGCATCTTGCGCCTCGACAACTTCAGCTTCCTAAACTTCAGCGGGGATTTCCGCTTTAACACGCACGACATTCAGTCCAACGGACATCACATGACGCGCATCCGCGCCGACCGACCGCCGGGAAACGATATACGCGTGCGGCAAGCATTCAAGCTGGCGACTGACCGGCGCGCGGTTTGGGAGCGTGTGCAGCTGGGCTACGGCGCGGTCGGCAAAGATTCGCCAATCGGTCCCTCCTTCGCCCAATACTTCCTCAATGATGCCGAGCCGCCGCCGCGTGATCCAGCCGCCGCCGCCGCTTTGCTGGCTGAAGCCGGCTACCCTGATGGCTTGGATATGACCTTGCATGTTCCCAACAGCGGATCGATGTCGGATTTTGCGCAGGCGATGGCGGCGCAATGGCAGGATGCCGGCATCCGCGTCGAGATCGAGCTGGAAGAAGAAAACGAATATTGGGTGCGGAAGTGGCTGGAGGTGGATTTGGGCGTGACCTGGTGGGGTGATCGGGCATCACCGCAGATTTACCTGGACCTCGCCTATCGTTCCGACGCGACCTGGAACGAATCGCATTGGCAAAATGAGCGCCTAGACGAGCTGATCGATTTCGCGCGTTCCGCCCTCGATCAAAAAGCGCGGACCGCCGCCTTCAAAGAAATACAGCGGATGTTCATTGATGAAGGACCGATCATCGTGCCCTACTTTATCGACTCGTTCATGGTGATGGCGAGCCATGTCTCCGGCGTGGAGCTGCATCCCTTCTCGGGCCGCACGCATTTCCACACCGCGGTGTTGAGATAAGAAGCCTCCGCCGAAGCTGAACGGAAGCCAATTGCCAAGCCTGCGAAAGCTGTGCGATAATACGCTTCGCCTTCCAGTCGGTCATCTGGAAGGTCATATTGGAGAGACCTTGATGGCACTTACTCGTGAGCTAATCCGTCAACGGCGCGAGCGTTCACTGGCGCCGCCACTGCGATAAGCCACTGCGCCGATGCCGCGCGGTTCGTTTCACGATGTGCCTTTCCGTCATCTCCAGGCTGGATTTTTTCCATTTACACGTGAAGGAGTAAGGCATTGTGACGAAATCGAATGAAGCGCCCGCAAACGAACTTTCCCGCCGCGAGTTTCTTAATGTATTCGCCGCTGGCGCGGCCGCTGCCGTAGGCACGGTTTCGCTATCCGGGCTTAGCGGAATCGCAAACGCGCAGGGCGGCGCATTGCGATTTGCCTGGCTGACGCCGGCGACTTTGGACCCGCGATCGGCATCCGGCGACAGCGAGATCGCCATCTTAAACGCGGTCTATGATTACCTGATCGAGACGGACGCGGCAGCCAATCTCGTGCCGCGCCTGGCTGCTTCCTGGGATGTCAGTGATGACGGATTGGTCTATACGCTGCAACTCCGCGAAGACGCCGCTTGGCACGATGGCAGCCCGGTAACCGCCGACGATGTGGTCTGGACGATCAATTGGCAGATCGAATCCGAGGGCAGCGTCGCCAGTCTGCTAAGCACGGTGGAGTCGGTCAGCGCCCTGGGCGAGAGGGCAATCGAAATCAGCCTGAGCGCGCCGAATCCCGATTTTCTCTACAACCTCACCGATAATAAACTGGTCATTCTCAAGGCGGGCGCGGAGAACATCGGCGTTGAATTCAACGGCTCGGGTCCCTTCGTATTTGAGGAGATGATCGCAGGAGACCGCGCCATTCTGCGCGCCAACGCCGATTATTGGGGCGGCGCGCCCAGCATCGATCGCCTCGAATTCATCTATTTCAGCGATCAGCAGGCCGGGATCGCCGCCCTGCAAGGGGGCAGCGTTGACGGCATCGCGCGCTTGGATAACTCCAGCTTCCTCGGCTTCAGCGGCGATGTCAATTTCAACACCACCGATATCGCGACCAGCGGGCATCACTTGGCGCGGCTGCGCGCCGACCGCGAACCGGGCTCGGATGTTCGCGTGCGGCAGGCTTTCAAATTGGCGACCGACCGCGACGCCATCTGGGAGCGCGTGCAGCTCGGCTTCGGCGCTGTGGGCAAGGATTCGCCGATTGGACCAGCCTTCGGTCAATATTTCCTGGCTGACGCGGAAGTCCCCGCGCGTGACCCGGCCGCGGCCGCCGCGCTCTTGGCGGAAGCTGGTTATCCCGATGGCTTGGACATGACCTTGCATCTGCCCAACAGCGGCAATTTCCCCGACCTGGCGCAGACGCTGGCCGCTCAATGGGAAGAGGCGGGCATCCGCGTCGAGGTGCGGCTGGAGGAAGAGAATGTCTATTGGAATGAACTCTGGATGGATGTCGATCTTGGCATCACCGGCTGGGGACCGCGACCCGTTCCTCAACTCTATCTTGACTTCGCCTACCATTCCGAGGGCGTCTGGAACGAATCGCATTACAGCAACGAACGCGTAGACGAGTTGATTGAAATCGGCCGGTCGTCGCTTGATCAGGCGAAACGCACCGCCGCCTACAAAGAAATCCAGCAAATTCTGCTGGACGAGGGTCCGATCATCGTGCCCTATTTCTTCGCTGCCTTCATGGTGCTGGCGGGAAATATCTCGGGCCTGAACTTGCATCCCTTCGCCGGGCGCACCAACTTCAACACTGCGGAGCTTGGGTAATTTCGGCTGCGTGACAAGCCAAGCTGCTGCGGGCGACCCACCGCCGCGCGTAGGTCGCGTAGGGCACGTAGACATCGCCCTTCGACACTGACCGCCGACACCGCGGTCTGGTCGCTACTACAACCAATTCTATGAGGGAATGTAGGGGTCAGCCGGTGGCTGACCCTCCACTTTACCAGCGAACGCTAGCCATTAAGCACTCGGCATATACACGGTAATTGGGAAGTTCTTGCGAAAGATGAAATCGTTTACCGTCAGCCGCGCTTATGGCGCCTTCATGCGCACAGCGCGGTCCCAGCTGCGTCATCCGCAATCGGCGGTGGGCACGCTGCTGGTCGTCTTCTTCCTGATACTGGCGCTATTCGGTCCCCAACTCGCGCCTTATCCCAATCCAAACGATCAGAGCCACAGCTTGCGCGCGGCGCCGACGCTGGATATCGGCGGGCTGCGACTTGGCGAGCATCCCTTCGGCACCGACAGGCTGGGCCGCGATGTTTATAGCCGCGTCATTTTGGGGGCTGGCAGCATCTTCCGCATCGCCGGCTTGGGCACGCTCATCAGCGTCGTCCTCGGCTCGGCGCTGGGCTTGTTCATGGGTTATCAAGGCGGCTGGGTCGACGAGATCATCGGACGGGTCATCGACGCGCTGCTGGCGATTCCGGCGCTATTGCTGGCGCTCGTGCTGATCGGCATCATTCGCAATCTCGATTTCGCTGCGGGCAGTTGGCAGGCGGCGCTGGCGGACAACGTCATCCTGCTGGTGATTTCGCTGCTCTACATCCCGATTGTGGCGCGCGTCGCCCGCAGCACGACGCTTGATATCAAGACGCGCGAATTTGTCGAAGCGGCGGAAATCCGCGGCGAAAGCCAGTTCTACATTATCTTCCGCGAGATCCTGCCATCAGTCATTCCATCGCTGGTTGTGGAGGCGTCGCTGCGTTTTTCATACGCCATCTTCCTGGTCGCGTCGCTTGGCTTCCTCGGCTTTGGCGCGCGCCCGCCATCGCCGGATTGGGGCTTGATGGTCAACGAGAATCGCGGCGGCTTTTACCAGCTCACGCCTTGGGCGCTTGAGTTCCCCGCGCTCGCCATCGCCATTTTGGTCATCGCCGTCAATCTCATGTCGGACGGCATCCGCCGCGCCGTGCAAAAGGGCTCGTGATGGCGACCGTGACCCAGCGGAATCTTCTTGACGTCGACAAGCTGACAATCAGCTATCGGGTGGAAGATCAGTGGATCCAGGCGGTTCGCGACTTCCAATTGCAGCTGGGGCGCGGGCATATCATCGGGCTGGTCGGCGAATCGGGCTCGGGCAAATCGACTGTCGCCTTGGCTTTGATGCGCTACCTAAGCCGCAACGGACGGGTCGAGAAAGGGAGCCGATTGGTCTTTGACGGCGAAGACCTGCTGAGCAAGCCGAACGCCGAAATGAGGCGCCTCTGGGCGAAGCGCATCAAGTTCGTGCCGCAGAACGCGGCCGCCGCGCTCAACCCCTCGATCAAAATCGGCAGGCAAGTGACCGAAACGCTCAAAGCCGCCGACGGCATCGACGGTCATGAGGCTTACGAGCGCATGATTCGAATGTTCCATGATGTCAATCTTGTCGATCCCGAACGCGTGGCCGAACGCTATCCCCACGAGTTAAGCGGCGGCATGCAGCAGCGCGTCACCATCGCTATGGCGCTGATCAGCAACCCGGAACTGCTAATCCTGGACGAGCCGACCACCGGGCTGGATGTCACCACTGAAGCGGTCATCCTCGATCTCGTTCGCCGCCTGATCGCCGAACGCGATACCAGCGTCGTCTACATCACCCATAATCTCGGCGTCGTGGCGCAGTTGTGTGAACGCGCGCTAGTCCTTTACGCCGGCGAAATCATGGAAGAAGCCAGCGTCCTGGACTTGTTCCAGCAGCCGCGTCATCCTTACTCGCTGGGGCTGATCAGCAGCGTGCCGAAGCCGGGCCAGAGCAAACGCGCCGCGCCGCTGCAATCGATCGCTGGCAATCCGCCATCTCTGACGCGGATTCCCAGCGGCTGCGTCTTTGCAAATCGTTGTCCATTGGTCCTCGATCTTTGCCGAGAGCGAAAGCCGCCGCTGGAAACGCTGGAAGATGGTCGCCTGGTTCGCTGTCATCGCTGGAGCGAGATGGAAGCGGGTATGCAGCCAGTATCTCCCATCCTCCGCCCCCCCTCGCCATCTCTATGGCGAGCATCCCCAGAGCGAGAGAAGGGGAGAAACGCCCTCCTTGACACAACCGGCGAAAAGGAAAGAAAAAAGCCCCTCCCTCTTCATGGGGTCGCGCAGGCACAGACCCGCCGGGGAGGGGTTTGGGGCGGGGGTAATGATAACACCCTCATGCGCGCAACCGACCTGAGCAAGCACTTCCCGGTAGAACGCAAGGTAAGTGAAATCCTCGGGCGGCTTGATCCAGCGCCGATTCGCGCCGTCGATGGCGTCGACCTGCGCCTGCGCGCCGGGCAGACCCTGGGCCTCGTCGGCGAGAGCGGCAGCGGCAAGACCACGCTCGCGCGCCTCATCATCGGCTTGGAAGAGCGGAGCGGCGGAACGCTGGAGCTGCTGGGCATGGATGTGCGCAACAGCGTTCGCGACCGCAGCCAGGATGTATTGTCAAAGCTGCAAATGGTATTCCAGAATCCGCAGAACTCATTGAATCCGTATCTTTCTGTGCGCCAGGCGATACGCCGGCCTTTGATCAAGCTGCGCGGCTTCGCCCCCGCGGAAGCCGATGCCGAGGCGCTCGCCCTGCTCGAGCGCGTCAATCTGCGCGCCGAATATGCCGAGCGCTACCCGGATGAATTAAGCGGCGGCGAGAAGCAGCGCGTAGCGATCGCGCGCGCCTTCGCCTCCGACCCCGATCTCATCATCTGCGATGAGCCGGTTTCGGCGCTGGATGTGTCGGTGCAGTCGGCTGTGCTCAATTTGCTGGCGGAATTGCAGGACGAACATGGCAGCGCTTATCTCTTCATTTCGCATAACCTGTCCGTTGTCGGATACCTGGCGGACGCCATCGCCGTCATGTATCTGGGGCAACTCTTTGAAGTTGGCGAAGCGCGCGAGCTTTTTCAATCGCCCTACCACCCGTATACCGAAGCCCTGGTTTCGGCGATACCGGTCCCCGATCCGCTTCATGCGACCGAGCGCATCCTGCTGAGCGACGATTTGCCCAGCGCGCAGAACCTGCCGAGCGGCTGCCGCTTTCATACGCGCTGCCCGCGCAAAATCGGCGAAATCTGTGAGACGGACAAACCGCCCTGGCGTCAAGGCGACGCGGGCCATCTGATTCGCTGTCACATTCCGCTGGATGAATTGACGAATGCGCAGAGCGGTCTGGTCTTGACCGACGAGACGGATTGACAGCATGATCCATTTTCTACGCCGCCGATTCCTCTTTTTCTTTTTCACTTATCTTGTCAGTTCGCTGACGATCTTTTTCCTGCTGCGCATCTTGCCCGGCGATCCGGCGCGCGTCATCGCCGGCGGGCGGGAGGCGACCGATGACCAAGTCGCCCAAATCAGGGATGAGCTGGGCTTGAACGCATCGTTGCCGCAACAATACCTGACTTGGGCGGTCGATTTCATTCGCGGCGAATGGGGAGATACGATCGCCTTTCGCGGCGCGGATAACCGCGATCTGATCATGGAGCGCAGCGTCAATTCGGCGCGGCTGGCGGCGGTCGCCCTGCTGATGTCGGTTCCGCTCTCGCTGGCTCTGGGCGTGATCGCGGGTTTATTCGAAAATAGATTGCCCGATGTGCTCATCTCGCTGCTGACGCTATCGGTGGTCAGCTTGCCCGAATTCGTCACCGGCTTATTCCTGATCAACATTGTGGCGCTGCGCTGGGGGCGGAGCGAGCTGGCGCAGTCGCTGGGCTGGTGGTTCCTCGCCAGTTCAGCGGCGCCAGCCAACGCCTCTTTTGCCGAGATGCTGCCTGCGCTTTGGCTGCCTGCCTTCGCGGCTACGTTGGTGATGCTCGCTTATATCTCCCGCTTGACGCGAGCGGGCGTCATCGAAGAATTGAAACGCGATTACGTGCGCACCGCCGCCCTCAAGGGCATAGCCTGGCGCGCGGTCATCTGGCGGCACGTTCTGCGCAACGCCTTGCTGCCCACGATCACCGTCATCGCCATCAGCATTAGCTGGCTGGTCAGCGGGCTGGTGGTGATCGAATACGTATTCGGCTTTCCCGGGCTTGGCAGCCTGCTAATCGCTGCGATTGAACGGCGCGATCTGCTGCTGGTGCAAGGTATCGTCATGGTCACCGTGACCGTTATCCTTTTCGCCAATCTCTTGGCTGATGTGGCTTACGCGCTGCTGAATCCGCGCGTGGAGCTGGCTTAAGGGGCTATTGGTTCTTCACCACAGAGGAAACGAGGCAGCACAGAGATCACAGAGGATAGACGGCTGTTGCGAAATCATTCCTGTAGCGGTGGCTCGCCCCGACAATTCGCTGGTTTGGCGCGGGCGACCCAATGGGTAGCGCCTACACGTCGCTGGCGGGGCACTGGACGGACGCTAGTAGCTCAAGAAACCACCATCGACGCGCCAGGTGGCGCCGGTGACGAAGCTCGCTTCATCGCTGGCAAGGAATGCGACCACATCGCCGATTTCGCTAGCCCGCCCTGGGCGCCCCAGCGGCGTATGACGAAAGTACTTGCCCGTGCCACCCGTTTCGGTGATGGTATCAGTGAAGTCGGCGCTGGATTCGGTGTGGATTTCGCCGGGCGCGACCAGATTCACGCGGATATTATGCGGCGCCAATTCGATGGCGGCGCCCTTGCATAAGCCGTCCAAGCCGGATTTGGCCGCGCCGTAGGGCGTTGCGTTCTCTTGCGCCGCGAATTGCGCCACCGATGAGATGCTGATGATGCTGCCGCCCGCGCCCTGTTTAATCATCTGAAAAGCCGCTTCCTGCGTACAGATGAAAGCGCCGGTTAGATTGACATCGATCGTTCTGCGCCAGTGCTCATCAGTCTCTTCCAGGAAGGGACGGACATCGGCCGAAGCGCCGGTCAAGGCGGCGTTGTTGACCATCACATCAAGGCGCCCGAAAGCGGCTACGGTCCGGGCGATCATGTCCCGCACCAGTTCGCGCCCTGTGATGTCGCAGCCCACCGCCAGCGCGCTGCGCCCGCCCGCCCGCAGAATTGCCGCCTTTTCTTGGGCGATTTTGATATCCGCCGGAAGCTGCGCCAGCGCCACCGCCGCGCCTTCGCGCGCGCAGCATTCCGCAATGCCCCAGCCGATGCCGGTCGCGCCGCCGGTGATGATGATGACCTTCCCTTCGAGTCGTCCGCTCATACCCCGTCCCCCGGCCCCTGTTCCCCAGCGAGCTTTTTCGGGCGACCCGGTGGGTAGCCCCTACAGTTTTTGCGTTCCTTCGGGCGACCCGGTGGGTAGCCCCTACAATATGGCTCCGAAAGTGGCGCTGAGTCTAGGGCGGGGCGGCAGCGTTCGGTATTCAATCAGCTTTCGGCAAGTCATAGTTAGGGTTCTAGCTGCATAATCTCATCGACTTCGACCAGCGGTACGGGCGCATCCGCAGTCATCAGCCCGATCGCTTTGCTGTCTTTGAAGCCGATGCCGGTCAAGACGCAGACGACTGTTTCGTCGCCCGTCAAGCGGCCCGCCGCCAGATCGGCTTTGACCGCCGCCCAAGTGATCGCCGCCGCCGGCTCCACGAAAAGACCTTCACGGCGCGCCAATTCCGCTTGACATTGGTAAGTGACATCATCGCTAATTGAGACTGCCCAGCCATCCGATTCTCGCAAATCGTTCAAGACCAGATCGCCATCGGGCGGCGCGGTCAAAATGATGCCGGAAACGGCGCTCGTACAATCATCAAGCGGCGCGATGGCGCGTTGCTCTCGCCAGGCTTGCGACAAGGGATCGCAGCCCGCCGGCTGGATCGCGACCATGCGCGGCAGGCGATCAATTTGCCCGGCGGCGCGCCACTCGCGGAAGCCTTTCCAGATGCTGCTGATCAAACCACCGCCGCCGACCGGCACGTAAACGACATCGGGCGCCACACCCTTCAACTGCTGGCCGATCTCGTAGGCGATGGTCTTGGCGCCTTCCATCGACTGCGGGCTGTAACGACGCGCGGTGATCAGCATCAGCCAGTTGTTGACTTCGCAGATCTTGCGCGCGTTGTCCCAGGTTTTGGCATCGATATTGGGATCATAACCCATGCCGCGCACGGACATGATCCGCGGTCCATAGGCGATGATTTGGGCGATCTTCGCCCGCGGCGCCCGCTCCAGCGTGAATACGTATCCATCAGCGCCAGCCTGCGCGCCATACGCGGAGATCGCCGCGCCGGCATTGCCAGACGAGACCGTCGCCCAGCGATCCAAGCCCAACTGTCGCAAAGTCGACATGCCGACCGAGGCAATGCGGTCTTTGTAGGAGCCGGTCGGGTTGAGCCCCTCATTCTTGAAGTATAGCTGGGGCAAGCCCGCTTCCGCCCCCAGCCACCCCGAGCGCGGCAGCGGCGTATCGCCTTCGCCCAGGCTTACGATATGGGCTGGGTCTTTCAATGGCAGGCGAGCAGCGTAACGCCAGATGCCGGGAAGATCGTCGCGGACCTGGATCTCTGCCGAATCGTAGAGGACATTGAGGAAGCCGCCATCATGCGGGCAGGCCGAGGCGCCCATGTCGGCGCAGATGCGCCCGCAGGTCATGCATTGGAGTTGGTACATTGCATCCCGTCCCTTCGCTCGGCGGGCGAGTCGCCGCTTCACCCATACGCATGTTTGCATTGCTTTGCCGCGATGGGCGAGTCACCGCCGTCGGTCAGTGTCTACGCGACCTCGCCCCTAGGGATTCTGTAATCCGGGTTGGGGCGCGCCGACCAAGGCCAATTCTTCGGCGAAATGACAAGAGGCCCATCGACCGGGGCTGATTTCCCGCAGCGCCGGCTCTTCTTCCCGGCAGCGCGCTTGAGCGTATTGGCAGCGCGGATGAAAATAGCAGCCCGCGGGCGGATCAGCCGGATTGGCGATTTCGCCCGGCAAGATGATTCGGCTCTTCTCTACATCGGGGTCTGGCGTCGGCACGGCTGAAAGCAGCGCTTCGGTGTAAGGGTGCTTGGGGAAAAAGAAGAGCTGCTCCTTCGGCGCCACCTCCACCAGTTTGCCGACATACATCACGGCGACGCGGTCGGATATATGCTCGACCACGCTCAAATCGTGCGCGATGAACAGATAAGACAAGCCGAATTCGCTTTGCAGGTCGCTTAGAAGATTCAGGATCTGCGCCTGGGTCGAGACATCCAAAGCCGAAACCGGCTCGTCGGCGATGATCAGCCGCGGGTTGGTCGCCAAGGCGCGCGCCACGCCGATGCGCTGACGCTGCCCGCCGCTGAAGGCATGGGGATAGCGCCGCAGATGCTTGGCTTCCAAGCCGACGACATCCATTAAATGAGCGACGCGCTTTTCCAGTTCTACCCCATCAGCCAGCTTCGCCAGTTTCAGCGGCTCGCCGACAATGTCGAGGATGGTCCAGCGCGGATCGAGCGAATAGAAGGGATCCTGGAAGATCATATTGGCGTGGCGCCGCACCTCGCGCAATTCCCGCTGGCTTATCCGCGCCATATCGACGGTCCTGTCGTCATCGATCTGAAACTGGATCGAGCCCGCGGTCGGGTCAAGCGCGCGTAAGATGCAGCGCCCCACAGTCGTTTTGCCGGAGCCCGATTCGCCGACCAAACCCAGCGTTTCGCCCGCCTTGATCTCGAGGTTGACATCGTCGACCGCTTTGACCTGCCCGACCACGCGCCGAAGGAAGCCCTTTTCAACCGGGAAATACTTCTTCAAGCCCTCGACTTTAAGCAGCGGTTGCGCGGTCATAATGCCGCTTCCTCGCGCGCGTCATGGAGGAAACAACGGACGAAGTGGTCGTCTTCGATTTCCACCAGGGCGGGCACGGACCGGTCGCAACTGCCGGCGATCATATCAGGGCAGCGCGAACAGAAGCCGCAGGCGACGGGCATGCCGATTGGGATTGGCACGGCGCCGTCGATCGATTTCAGCCGCTCGGCATGCTGGCCAATCCGCGGCGTTGAAGCCAAGAGCCGGCGCGTATAAGGATGCAAGGGATTGTGGAAAATATCGCGCGCCGAGCCTTGCTCGACAATCTTTCCCAAATACATGACTGCGACTCTATCGCAAATCTCGGCGATGATGCCCAGATCATGGGTGATGTAAAGCACCGCCATTTGGAACTGCGATTGCGTCCGCGCGATGAGATCCAGGATCTGCGCCTGCACCGTCACATCGAGCGCGGTTGTCGGCTCATCAGCGATTAGCAGACGCGGGCGGCAAGCCAATGCCATCGCAATCATGACGCGCTGGCGCATACCGCCGGAGAAATGATGCGGATATTCTTCCATGCGCTGTGCCGGATTGGGTATCCCAACCAGGTCCAGCATCTCAAGCGCTATTTTGTAGGCGTCGCGTTTGCTCCTGGTGACGTGCAGCAATACCGCTTCCATCAGTTGGTTGCCGATGCTGTGGATTGGTGACAGGCTCGACATCGGCTCTTGAAAGATCATCGCGATTTCGTTGCCGCGAATAGCGCGGATCTCGCTCCCGGCCGGGTGCAACGAAGCCAGGTCAATCACACCGCCATGTTCCGCGCGGTAATTGATTTGGCCCCGGACGATGCGCCCCGGCTTCGGCGCCAGGCGCATCAAGGACTGCGCCGTCACCGTCTTGCCGCAGCCGCTCTCGCCGATCAAGCCGAAGACTTGCTGCTCTTCAATGGCGAAGCTGACGCCGTCGACCGCTTTCAGGGCGCCTTCGTCAACGGCGAAATGCACACTTAAGTCTTGGACGTCGATGACGCGCTCGACGGCAGTGGTCGATTCAGGGGTTCGTTGCGGCGCGTCCAACATAGCGCTAAAGCCTCACAGCCGCGGCGTTCCAGGCGGCGACGCCAATACCCTCCGCCTGGCTGACTGCGATGCGCCGCTCTTCGCCAGCATCCAGCCAGAAATAGCTGTCGGCGCAATCGAAGTGATGCGAAATCTCAGGGCAGTCGAAGTGAACGCCGACGGCGGGCAAATGGCCGATGTTGCTGATGGCGGCCGTACTGGCGTCTATCGCTTTGATGGCGAGTTGGGTCCGCGGCAAGCGGAAGAGGCTGCCCTGCGCTTGCGCGTAATTGAGCCAATAGAAGACGCTGTCCTGGCGCCCGCTATCGGTCGAGATGTCGGCGGTGATGAATAGCGGGCAGCTCCAGGTTTGGCCGGTATCAAGCGCCAGCTCGCCCAGGCGCGCAACCTGACCCTGTTCACCGCTGCCATGGAAAGTTTCGCGCTTGATCGGCTTCAAGTCGCTGTCGAAAGCGCGCAGGTTCACAGTCCAGTCCTGCTTGTCCAGATCGCCCCGGTCGTCCAGCAAGACAACCGGGAAGCTCGCGGGGGCGCCGACGCAGGAGAGCCGCTTGAAGAGTAGGCAGACATGCAGCGGTCGATAAGCGCCGCGCAAAACATGATAGGCGATCTTGGGTACGCCGTGCCAATCGACCGTCGCCCAGGAAGCGGCCGGGTTATTGTCCGTCAGCTTGTAGTAGCAGACGCCGGTGGCGCCGGGCCAGCGCGCGCGCGCCAGCTCGAGCGTGTGACGCATGCCGGTCGCCTGCGCCATTTGCATGCCGAGGATGAAGTTCTTCAGCGAGTCCGCCGGCAGGAAATCGGCGACATACTGCGCCATGATCGTCTGCTCGGCTTTGAGATTGAAGACCGGCATGTGATGGGTGAAGGCGCTGTCGCTGGCGGGGGGCCAGGCGTCGAGTTCCTCAGCGGGCAGATAGCGTTCGACCGTCTCGTAGTTGGGCGGCGATGCCAGCCCGAACTCGCCGATGAAGGTCGCCGAAAGCGACAAGTTGTAATCGAGCGGATGGTATTGCCAAAAGACGTGATAGCTGTGGATGCTGCCACCCCAGGGTTCGCCGCGATGGAAGGGACGCGTGCCGTCCAGCTCATAACTGTGGCGTCCCATCATGTCGATGGCTTCGCCGAAAGGCTCGCTCGATTCGTTGCCGCCGCCCCACATCACCAGCGAGGGGTGGTTGCGCAGGCGAATGGTGTTGTGGCGCACGGTCTCATCCAGGATGTCGTAAGGCTGGATGCGATGGCTGTTCCAGGCGGTGGGCCATTCTTGCATGACCATGATGCCGTGACGATCGGCCAGGTCGTAGAACTCGTCCGTCTCCGGCATGCCGCTGCCCCAGGCGCGCAGCAGCTGCATATGCGAATCTTTCGCCAATTGCAGGAAGCGCTCGTAGCGTTCCGGCTCGAAGCGCAGCAAGGCGTCAAGCGTGCACCAATTCGCCCCCTTGACGAAAATCGGCTTCCCATTGACCACGAAGGTCCAGTTGTAATGCTCCGGATTGGGTCCGTCCGGCGTCGGTCGCATTTCGATTGTGCGTATGCCGAAAGTCAAAGTTGAGTGATCCGGCGCTCCAAGGTCCGGCAGGAAAGACAGCCTCAGGCGATAGAGGTTGGGATCGCCATGATCGACGGGCCACCAGGGCTGCGCGTCTGGCACGGTGAATTCGAGCAGCTCAGTCGTCTCGCCTGTGCTTGATTCCAAATCGCTGGCAAAGCCATGCGCCTCGCCCTCGAAGTTCTCCGGTTCGATGCTGCCGATCAGGCGTCCGCGCCAGCCGGCATTCTCGCCCTTTAGCGTCAGACGCAGGCGCAGCAAACCGGCTTGGGCATCCATCGTCGCGATGAATGGATCGATAATCTCGACGGCGGGGGATGCCTTCAGCGAGACCGGACGCCAGATGCCGAGCGTCGGCAGATTGATATAATGCCAGCCATAGATATTGTTGATGACCGCCGAATTGAGCCAGCCGACATTCATACCGATGAAGAAATCGTTTGGTTCGCCGCTGCCGATGCGCTCCGGCGCCGGATCGAGCCGGACGATCAGCGTGTTCTCGCCATCGACCAAAAGCGAAGCGACATCGTAAGTCAATTCGGCGAACATGCCCTTGCGCTCGCCCAGCTTTTCCCCGTTAAGCCAGATGGCGCAAGCATCGCAGATGCCGCCGAAGACGAGTCGTTCGCCAGCGCCAGCCGCGGGGCGCTCGAAGGTCTTCTTCAGCCACCAGGTTTTGAAGCTCTCGGCGCGGGCGATTTCATCGTTGCGGCCGATGTAGGGATCGGGTATGCGGCCCGCGTTAAGCAGCGCGGTCTGTATGCTGCCCGGCACAGCGGCGGGGATGGCGTCGTTCCATGCGCCGCTCAGCCGCTCGTTTGCCGCGCCACCCTCCGCCATCCGCCAGCCCCCATTTAGTGAAAGATTAGGCGGGCCAACTGGATGCTCCAAGCCGCCGGGGCGCAGCGCTATCGAGCGCGCCGCGCCCGACATCGGCGAGGGAGCGGGCGCGAAAGACTCGCGGTCGATTTGGTCTAGGCTAAGCAATTCAGTCATAATCCGACCTTGCGAAATGTTCCAAACCTTTTACCACCGAGTACACCGAGAGAAAAGAGAACACCGAGGAGATCTGCAAAGACGGTTAGTCGGCAGACGGAGCTTCTGTCGCGTGAAGGCGGCAGACGCTAACGTAGGGTCAAATGCGCCATTGTCTCGCTGTCCTAATATCAACTCGGTGTACTCATTTCAACTCGGTGACCTCGGTGGTTTCATTTCATTTTGATGATTCTTCATCCCATGCGATATCTTTTTGATGCGTACGCTTATTGTTTGGGCTTTGCATCAAAGCGAATACGGATCAGCGGCGTCTCGCAAGCCATCGCCGACGAAGTTAAACATGAGAACGGTCACGATGATGAAGACGCCGGGTATGAGCTTCCAGGGCTGATGCACCAGCGCGCCGAAATTCATCGTATCTTGCAGCAGCACGCCCCAGCTGACGCCGGGCTCCAACATGCCGATGCCAATAAAGCTCAGCGCCGTCTCGCCCAGGATCATGCCCGGTATCGCCAGTGTAAGCGTCACGATCAGGTGGCTGGCGAAATTCGGCAGCAAGTGGCGGTTAATGATGTAGAGATCGCCCCCGCCGCATAATTTGGACGCGACCACGAAATCCAGATCCCGCAGCGACAGCAGCTTGCCGCGCACGACGCGCGCCAGCCCGGTCCAGCCCACAATCGACAGAACAATCGTGATCGCAAAAAACGTATGCTCCACCGGCCATTCACGGGGGATGGCGGCTGAGAGCACCATCCAGAGCGGCAGGGTCGGGATGGCGATGAGCAGGTCGATAATGCGCTGAATCGCCTCGTCAACGATGCCGCCAGCGTAGCCGGAGACGCCGCCGATCAGGCAGCCGAGCACGAAGCTGATGGCGACGCCGCCCAAGCCGACGAAGAGCGAAACGCGCGCCGCGATCACCGTGCGCGAGAACAAATCGCGGCTCACCGAGTCGGTGCCGAAAAGCGTGATATTCGTCGCTTCATCGACGCCGAAGAGATGCAGATCGAGCTTGAATAAGCCCAAAATCGAATACGGCTCGCCGCGAACGAAAAAGTGAATCGGGTATTTCACAGCTGGCTCTTCGGTGTAGATCTCGCGGAAAGTCCTGGGATGGAACTCGCGTTTTCGCGCGTAGACATAAGGCTGGAAAGGCTTGCCCTCCAAGCCGAAGTGGATGACGCTCGGCGGCGCGTCCTTATAACCCTTCAAGCGCGTATGCGCTGGATAAGGCGCGATGAAATCGGCGAAGATCGCGATCAGATAAAGCGCCACCAGAACTGGCAAACCGAGCCGAGCGAGACGGTGCCGCCAGAAACGCCGCCGGATCAGCACCCCGCGCGACAGATACTCGATATCGTCCTCTTCGATTTGGGCGGCCGCCACATCGGGCAATGCCGCCGAGATGTTTTCGCGCGTTTCCATCATTTATTCCAAAGCTCGACCCTGCGGCTTATTCCGCCTTCCATCAGTCATAGCGAATCCGCGGATCAAGCCAGACCAGCGCAATATCGGATATCAGCGTGCCGATCAGCGTCAAGGCGCTGAGGATCATGATGATGCTGCCGGCCAGATACATATCCTGGCGTAAGACTGCGGTCAAGAGCACCGGACCGATGGTCTGCAAGTTGAGGATGATCGACACCAGCGCCTCGCCGCCGACCATCGCCGGCAGCAGCCAGCCGATGGTGCTGAAGATGGGATTGAAGGCGATGCGCACCGGGTATTTCCAGAGCAGCCGCCGCTCGCTCAAGCCCTTGGCGCGCGCTGTGACCACGTATTGCTTGTTCAGCTCATCTAGCAGATTGGCGCGCATGACGCGGATCAAGCCGGCCGTGCCCGCCGTCGCCAGCACCAGGACCGGCACCCAGACATTTTTGAGCATGTCGATGATTTTGGCGATTGACCAGGGAGCGTGCTTGAATTCCAGCGAAAACAAGCCGGTGACGGCATGGCCCGTCTGGGCGAAGACAATCCACATGATGATGATGGCGAAGAGGAAATTCGGTATCGCCAAGCCGATGAAGCCGATAAAGATCGACAGATAATCCATGAGCGAATACTGATGGGTGGCGGAATAAATGCCGATTGGGATGGCGATCGCCCAGACGACGATGGTCGAGACGATCGATATGATCATCGTCGCCGGCAGCCGCTCCATGATAATGTCCGACACCGGCTTATTGTCGTGGCTGCTGCCATAAGAGCCGAAGGATCGCCCCAAATCGCCACTGACGATGAAGTTGCGCAGCCAGCGGAAGTATTGCGTGTAAAGCGGTTTGCCCAAGCCATAGCGCTGCTCTAGCCGTTGAATCTCGGCTTGATCGACTTTTAAGCCTTGGCTTTCCAAGCGGTTCACGTAACTGCTGAGGTAATCGCCGGGGGGGAGCTGGATGATGATGAACGAAATCATCGACAGCAAAACCAGCATGGGAATAAGGATGAATATCCGGCGAAGAATGATGCGAAGCATTTATTTCTCCCGGCTGCCGGTTCGCGCTATTCACCGCTTATTAAACCAAGCTGCCGCAATATTTGACTTACTTCAACTGATTTAGGATAATAGCACACATAATTCGCGTAGGCACAATTGCGGGTTTGTTGCAAAACGCTTTTCTTGTTGGCAGATTGTCTGTTGAAGGAGAATAAAATGTCCATCCCACTACGTAGATTAGGTTTTCTATTGATCGTTTCGGCGATTATCATGGGTCCTGGCGCGCTTTTCAGCGCGGCGCAGGATTGCATGTACAGCGAGGCGCCAATGCTGGCGGAGATGGTCGCTGCTGGCGAATTGCCCGGCGTCTGCGACCGCCTGCCGGAAAACCCGCTGGTTGTCACGAGCGGCGTCTATCTGCCGGAGTCGTTCGTCGTTGCTGAGGTTGGCCAATACGGCGGCGAGCTGCTGATGACTTGGCAGAACAACGTGGTCATGAAGGACACGCTCTTCCTGACGCAGAATCGCGACCCGAACACGCTGGCGCCCAATATCGTTGAAGAATTCAGCATCAGCGACGATGCCAGCGAATACACCTTCAAGCTTCGCGCCGGGCACAAATGGTCGGACGGCGCGCCGGTTACGACCGAAGATGTGCGCTTCGCTTACGAAGATGTAATCAGCAATGCGGAGCTGCGACCGGCGGTACCGACCTATTTGAAGACGGGAGGCGTGCCTTCGGGCGCCCCGGCAACGCTGGAGATCGTGGATGACGCCACCTTCACATTCAGCTTTGACGGACCCTATCCCGGTTTCGCCTCCAGTTTGGTGGCTCTGGGCACGGGTTACCTGGACATCATCAAGCCGAAGCACTTCCTGGTTCAATTCCATAGCGACTACGGCGATGCCGATGAGATCGCGGCAATGGTCGAAGAGGGCGGCTTTGAAAGCTGGGTAGAAGTCTTTAATGGGAAGGATGTATCCGGTTGGTGCGAGAATTGCCTGCACGCGATCGGCTTCCCGCAGTTAGGACCCTGGGTCCGCGTCGAAGGACCGGAAGAAGAAGTGGTCACCCAGCGCAATCCCTATTACTTCGCCGTCGACGCCGATGGCAATCAGCTGCCCTATATGGACGGGCGCCGCGCCGTCATCAGCCAGTGGACAATCATGGAAACGGCGCAGTTGATGATGTTCGCCGGCGATGTGCACTACTTCTGGACGACTGATCTAACCGTTTTGCCGCTCGTAATTGAAAACGAAGAGAAGGGCAACTACACCGCCTACATCTATCCCAATCGAGACTCGCGCATGTTGCATCTCAATCTGACTTTTGATGATCCGACCTGGCGCGAAGTCACCTGGGACAAACGGTTCCGGCAAGCCGTTATGCTGGCGATTGACAGTGACGATTTGATCAACGCCATCTACTATGGCCAAGCCAGCCTGCCGACAATCGCGCCGAGCGATTACGATGTTGATGCCGCCAATGCCTTGCTGGATGAGATGGGCATGACCGAGCGCGATGCCGATGGCTATCGCCTGTCGCCGAGCGGCGAGCCCTTCTCGATCATGATTGAAGTTGGCGCCGGTGGCGGCGATTATGCTGACCCCGCGCCATTCTTCGTCGATTACCTGGGTGATGTCGGCATCAAAGCCGACTTCCGCGAAATTGATTCCGCCCTGGTCGGCGAGCGCCGCGCATCCAACGAGATGCAAGCCGGCATCAATTGGAATACGGCGCCGGTTTTCGAGGCTCACACCTACCCCGATTACATTCCGAACAGCAACTGGGGCCCGCTGTGGGGGCAATGGTATGACGATAATGAAATGGGCGAAGAGCCGCCGGATTGGATCATGGAGCTATACGCCATCCATGAAGATCTGATCAGCCACCCGCCGGGCAGTGAAGCTTTCCTCGCCGCCTCCGCCGCTCGCGACGCCTGGCTCTACGAAAACGTGCCCTTCTTCACCCATGCGCAACAGCCGGGCATTATCCACTTGTGGTCGAATTGCCTTGGAAACGTAGCGGACGGTCCGTTGCATCATGGTTCTTGGTCCAACCACAGGTTGGTCTATTTCAAAGACGATTGCTAGGCGCTGATCAGCATCGTTTGACAGTCGCGGAGGGCTGGACGATTCCAGCCCTCTTTTGCTAGAGACTTATGGTTCCTTCGAAACTTTGAAATTAAAGGGCTTGTCCGGTACTGGGCTATGCTTTCTTTCCGATTTCACCCCATCCCCCCAGCCCCCTTCCCGCAGTGCTGTGTCTACGCGCGCCAGCAAGCTAAGGAAGGGGGAGGACTCTTGCCGCCCGCCCCCCGGAAGTACGGGTTTCTGACTGAAATGGCGCCCGGATATCCCAATTCTGCCGTCGAGTCACCCTTCCCTAGTTCACTGGCGCGCGTAGACACTGCGCTACGGGAAGGGCCGGGGATGGGGTAAGACGTACAGAAAACAGGCTATCTGCACTAACGGACAAGCCCTACACGCAGGATATATTGTGAGCTATGTAGGGGCTGCCTGTACGAAGTCGCTAATATCAGCATGCCCTTACGAATTTCCGAATGTTTGCGCTCAATTGCAAGCGCTACAGATTCATCAATAGGAAGCGACTTATGACCTTCACCAGTGAATCCACCCTCGCCGAAGTCATCGCATGGGCAAAGGGCCGGGCGGTTCTGGCGACGCATCTGCCCGAACTGCTGGAAGGAACAGGAAGATTGCGCGACCCGAATCTAGCGCTGGCCGACCTGCCCTACCCCTGGCATCGGCGGCTTCCGGCGCTGCTGCGAGATTTGAACCGCCCAGCCCAAGACGTCTGGCGCGAAGGCGCCGAGCAGCTATCGATGAACGCCCTGGATCGCGAAGCCTTCGCGCCGCGATTCACGCCTTGGGACGCCGAGCCGCAAGACATCGCGCTCAGTAAGGAATCGCTGACGCATCCGGCCGGCGCCCCGGGTTTATCGCTCGATGGCGAGTGGCAGCTGGCGGAAGGTGGCAAATTGACGGACAGACTGAAGGGCGTCTGGGATGACGCGATACCGGCGCGGGTCCCCGGAAGCGTTCACAGCGCCTTGGTTGAAGCCGGGCGCATCCCCGAAACCACCTACGGGCGCAACCAGGAAATCGCCCGTCAAGAAAGCTTCAAGACCTGGTGGCTGAGGCGCGATTTTGCGCGCCCGGATGATATGGTTGGCGCGGACCTCAACTTCGGTGGAATCGCTAACCGCTGCACTGTTTGGCTGAACGGGGAGATGCTTGGGAGCCACGAAGGCATGTTCGGCGGGCCCGATTTCGATATCGCCGGCAAGCTGCAAGAGCGCAACGCCTTAATTGTGCGCCTTGATCCTGTGCCTTTCGAAATCGACAAGGGGCGCGCATTCAATCCCGCTAGCAACGACAGTTGGAAACGCACGGTCGTCTTTAACAACGTCTACGGCTGGCATTATGCCAACGTGCAATCGCTCGGCATTTGGCGCTCGGTGCGGATACAGGATCGTCCGGCGGTCGCCCTGGTCGATCCATTCATGCGCGCGGTCGATGCGGCCGAAGGCATCGCCGAGCTGGCGCTGCAATTCGAGTCGGAGTCGGCTGGATGGAGCGGAATGCTAAGGGCGACCATCGCGCCGGAAAACTTTGACGGCCCGCCCCTTGCTTTCTCGAAGCGCATTAATTCTGACGCGGCGAAGCGCCGCTGCAATCTGCGCTTTCAAATCCCGGACCCCCGGGTGTGGTGGCCCGTGGATATGGGCGAGCAGCCCTTGTACCAGGTTACGCTCTCTTTCACGCCGGATGCGGGCGGCGCGGCGGATGTCCACCGTTTCAACTTCGGCTTGCGCACGATCGAGATGGCGCCGCTCCCCGGTGGTCCGCGCCCGGATCGCTACAACTGGACCTTCGTCGTCAATGGGCAGCCGATGTTCATCAAGGGCGCGAACTGGTGCACCTTGGACTCGCTGCTCGATTTCCCGCGCGCGCGTTATGAGCGCTTCATCAAGCTGGCGGCGATGCAGCATGTGCAGATGTTCCGCCCCTGGGGCAGTGGCATGCCGGAAACGGACGACTTCTACGATCTCTGCGACCGCTACGGCATACTGGTGATGCAAGAGTGGCCAACCGCCTGGAACAGCCATGTGACGCAGCCCTGCGACATGCTGGAAGACACCGTGCGGCGCAATACCCTGCGCATCCGCAATCATCCATCGCTGGCGATGTATGGCGGCGGCAACGAATCCAGCGAACCCTTCGGACCCGCAATCGATATGATGGGCCGGCTCAGCATCGAGCTGGACGACACGCGCGTCTTCCACCGGGGCGAGCCCTGGGGCGGCAGCGCGCACGATTACGGCACCTATTGGGGGCGGCAGAACCTCGACTACAGCCTGAACATGACCTCGGTATTCTGGGGCGAGTTTGGGTTGGCTTGCAGCCCGGTCTACGAGTCGGTAATGCGCTACCTGCCTGACGACGAGAAGGACGTCTGGCCGCCAATCGAAGGTGGCGCATTCGCCTATCACACACCGATATTCGACACCTACGAAGATGTCTCCCGCTTGAAGCAGAACGCCTATTATTTTGTGCCCGCTGATTGCACGCTGGAGCAGTATACGATTGGCTCGCAGCTGTCGCAGGCGGTTGGCATCCGGCATACGCTGGAGTGGGCGCGCTGCCGTTGGCCACACAGCACCGGCGCGCTGTACTACAAAATGACCGACAACTACCCCGCGGCATCCTGGGCTTGCATCGATTGGTACGGCGCGCCCAAGATCGGCCACTATTTCTTCCAGGACGCCTTCGCCCCGCTGTACGCCCCGGTGCTTTTCAGCAGCACGAATAATGTTGGCGTACCGGTATCGCTGCCGGTCTTCCTGCTGGATGACGCCGATGCGTTGGCGGGCTCAAGCTGGCAGGTGAACGCGCGCGCCTACGGCGGCGATCTGCAACTGATCAAGCGGCAAGATTTTGCCGGTCGGGGCAGCGTGACCAGTCCGCATAAACTCGGCGAATTCACGCTTGCTTTCGAAGAGACCGATACCGTTCCGTTGTTCGTGGTGTCTGAAGTTTGGCGTGACGGCGCGCTCGCCCAGCGCGCGTTTTATTTCGTGAACTTCGAACCGGTCAAAGGCAGCCTCTTCCTATTGCCAAGTACTACGCTGACTCTCGAGGCGCGGGGTAATCATGTCGCCGTGAACAATGTGGGCGAGCTGCCGGCAGCGGCAGTCGATGTCTCGCGGCCGGGCCACCTGGATACATTCACCGTCTCGGACAATTACTTCTGGCTTGACGCCGGCGAGTCTGCTGCCGTTGAAGTCAGCGATGTTGAAGGGCTGGTCGTCAGCGCCTGGAATGCCGAGGCGGTTGGCGCCGCGAGCTAAACTTCAGCCGCATTCGTAATTTTCAGCACCAAGGGATTGGGCCACTTTCGATTGTTGTAGAGGCGCTGCGCCCGGCAGAAAGTGATGCGCAGTTCGTCTCCATCCTGCCGCCAACGCGTTTTAGGTTCGACCTCCGGCTGATATTCCAGCACTTCGCCTGACTGCCCAAGCACCTCGATTTCCGTGGCCTCAGTCGCGCGAACGCTCTTCAATGTGATCGTGCGCCAATCGCCCATCTCCAGCGGCGGCTGGATGTCAAAGGCATACACCGTTTGGGCATCCGCGTTCCAAGTGAAGCAGGTCGAATCTTCACGGGTGACATGCCAAGGACGTACAGCGCGGATTGCTTCGCCATTGACGAAGTTCCACAGCCCGATCTCGCGCACGCGGTCGTCCATGTTGCGCGGCAGCCGTCCGTCGGCATCGGGTCCGCCGACCGCCAGCAGCAGCGTACCGCCGCGCGAGCGGATGTCGATCAGCAGCTCAATCAATTCGCGCCCGTTCTTCAATTCATCGTTGCCCGCTTTGTATTGCCACTGCGTACCGATGGTGTAATGGGCTTCGAAGGGACCGCGCACGTCGTCCCTCCGTTCCTGCTCCGGCGTGATGATGCCGCCGCGCGTGATCATGATATCGCGATTCAGGCTCCAGGCGTATTCCACCAGCGAACGCGTGGCATCGCGGTAGCCGTCGAAGCACAGAATGTCGGGTTGGTAGCGCTCCACCAATTCGCGGATCTGCGCTTTGCCGTATGCCAGCAATTCGGCGTTGGTTTCTGGATTGGCGTAATCGCGGGCGCGCGCCGGCGTCTTGCCGCGCCGCCACTGGAAATAGGCGTCATCGGGCGAGAAGTACATGCCCACCGGCAGATCGACCGCGCGCAGGGCATCCACATATTCGCGCAAAACATCCACCCCGTAGGGACTGTTCATCACGTTGAAATCGGTGCTGGCGGTATCCCACATACAGAATCCGTTGTGGTTCTTCGCCGCGACGGTCACATAATCGAAGCCGCAGAGCTTCGCCAGCCGCGCATACCAGCGCGCATCAAAATGGCGCGGATTGAAGAAGGCCGGCAGCTGGGTGAAATAACGCCGCAGATAATCCGGCGAGGCGCCGATGACCGAATGCGCGTTAACCATGCCGAAGGGCGCGTCGACTGTCCAATAGAGGTACATGCCCAGCGCCATATCCTGGTACCAGGCGAGGCGCGCCGACGTATTGCGCTTATCGGTGTAAACGCCCTGCGACGCGCGGTCTTGTTCTTTATCGCCACCTGGTGTCATGATGCCGCCTTTCACTTCCGCCAATACACACGCAGCGCATTCAGTCCCAGCACGTCCGCCATCTCCGCTTCGGACAAGAAATCGCAATGAAGGCGCACATAATTGAGCAACTGCCGATAGCTGCCGCTGGTCAGCAAGCCGGGGGCATCGGCGCCCCACATAAGCTTCTCGGCGCCGATCAACTCGGCAGCGCGATTTATGGCGGCCCGCGCCGCCCGATAGGGATACTCATCGTAATCGGCCGAGTAGGCCGGCAGCGCCGACAAGTCAAAATATACATTGGGATGACGACCCAACATAACCTGCGCCCGCCACTCCGCGTTCAACTCCGCGTTATCGCCCTCGTCGATGGGCGGCTGCGCCAGATGGGCGATGACGATGGTTAGATCAGGGCGCCGCTCGGCAATGGTGGCGACCGCCTCGGTCTGATAAGCGCGGCTGCCGATCTTGCCCAGATCCAAGGTGACGACCAGCCCATCCTTTTCGGCCGCGTCAAAGATCCAGCTATGTTCCGGCGCGTCAATTCGCAGGTCGGGATAGATTCCGGTCAAGCCAGTCGGCTGGCTCAGCTCCAATTTGACGATGCGCAAGCCATAGTCTTCGACGCATTGCTTGACCAGCCGCCGGGCATCGGGCGCGAAGGGATCGGGGGCAAAGGCGCCGATGAATTGATCGGGAAAACGCGCAACAGCCGAAGCGACATAAGCGTTCGCCTCGCCGTAGAAGGGCCCCTGCAGCAATACAGCGCGATCGACGCCAGCCCAGTCCATCTGCGCCAGCAGCGCCTCAGCGGGGAATGTGGTCTCCTCGTTGAAAGGCGGCAGCAACTGGACCGTTTCTTCACCCCAACGCACCCGCCCCCAGGCGAGCGAGCGGGTGGGACCACTTGCGGTCAATCCGTTTACCGCAGTCATGATATGCGCGTGCGCGTCGATGATCATGGATCTGCCATCAGTTATCCGTCATGGAAGCGGCGGCGGGCGACCTGATAGGTCGCCCCTACGAATGTTATGCTGGGGCGGGCTACCCAAGCAAACCGGTGATTTGACGCGCTTCTTCGGGCGAGGCGATCTCACGGCCGACCTCGTTCGCGATGCGCGCGGCTCGCTCCACCAACTCGGCATTGCTCTTGGCGTAGACGCCCTTCTCGATATAGGGGCAATCTTCCATGCCCACGCGCACATGCCCGCCAATGGCGATGCCGTGAGCGATGACCGACCAGTAAACCTCTGGCGCCATGCAGCTCATGCTCCACTTCATATTCTCAGGCAGGTGATCAACCATGAATTGAATGCCCTTGGCGGAGGGCGGCGTCCAGCTCTGCCCGGGCCAGCCAAAGAAGAGCGTCCCCCACAAGGGATCGGGCAGCAGGCGCAACTCGTCCTCGCGTTGGTCGCCCACCCAGAACTCGCCGGCGCGCACTTTCTCGATCGCCCAGAAGGCGCCAGTGCTGAAGCATTCGATCTCCAGCTTGACATCGTTCGCATTCGCCAGGCGCGCGTATTCCCGCAGCTCGGAGATGGGATGGATGGAGTAACAGTAACCAGCCGGCGGATGTTCCGGCACCGGCTGGAAATATTCGTCATGCGAGTCGAAATTGATCGAGCTCATATCGGGTTTCAGCTTCTGCCAGAGCTCAATCTTCTGTTCCAGGCGGATGCTCGCCAAGCCGAACTGCAAGACCGCCTCGCCTGTCTCGCGGATGCGCTCCGAAATCTCCGCCCAGCCGTCCATGATTGGTATCTGGAGCAGCCGGCCATCGCTTTGGATCTCGGTATCGCTGACGTATGACCCGTGCACATGACATATCGAGGCGCCGGCGTTGATGGCGCGGACGTATTCGTCGGCGACGCCGGTCGGGTTATCGGGCTTGGGTCCATACGGATTATGCGGATAAGTCAAAGTCGTATCGCAGGTGACGGTGATAACCAACTTTTCCATGATTCGCTCTCCTGGTTTAGAAGTTCACATTAAAGGCGGGCGACTCGCATGGTCGCCGCTACAGTTTTCACCATAGCTGTTCATTCATAAGTCAAAACAATGCGGCCCGTGACGCCGGCGCGCAGATGCGCCAGCGCCTGGTTTACCTGATCCAGCGCGTATGTCTGACGGACAATCGAGGTCAGCTTCCCGTTGGCGTACAGATCGAGGCAGCGCCTTAGATCATCGCGCCGGCCCGCGCGCGCGCCGATGACTTCTTTTTCGTTTTGCGCCAGTTCTTTTCCCGAAAGCGGAAACGATTCCGGCGTATAACCGACCGCGACCAGACGCCCACCGCGCCGCAACGAGGCGAAACCGGCGGTCATGGTGCTTTCCAAGCCGACCACATCAATCACGCGATCGACGCCGTCGCCATCGCTCAAGCCCCGAACCCGAGCGACGAGTTCCTCGCCGCTCGTCCTTAAGAAGACGAACGCGCCTTGGTCCAGCGCCGATTGCTCTTTTGCCGCGTCGATATCGACAGCAATCACATCGGCTCCGGACGCCGCCAGCAGCTGCGTCACAATCGAGCCGACGCCGCCGATGCCGATCACCAGCACCGTATCACCGATGTTTACATCCGCGCGATCGATGGCGTGCAGGGCGGTCATGCCGGCATCACAGCAAGTCGCGCCATCGGCGTAGCTGACGGCTGCGGGCAGGCGAATGAGCTGCTGCGCCGGCAGGCAGACGTAATCGGCATAACCGCCGGGCGCATCCAGCACGCCGACGATGCCGCTCATATTCTGGCAAAGCTGATCGCGAAATCTGCGGCAATAGGTGCAGGCGCCGCAGGTGATGAAATTGTACACGGCGACGCGATCGCCCGGCGCAAAAGCCGAGACGTCCGCGCCGACCGCTACCACATCGCCCGCAATCTCGTGCCCCATAATGAAGGGCAGATCCGGCGTGTAGCCGAAGCCATCCAACAGTTTCAGATCGGTGCCATCGATGCCGCAGGCGCGTACGCGAACCAGCGCCTCGCTTGAACCATGCTGTGGTACCGGCACATCCGCTATAGTCAGCCCTTGGCCGAACTGCTGCAAGAGCGCCGCTTTCATCGATCGCTCTCGTCAGCCAAGCCGATCTCGATCAGCGCCGCGCGATAAATCGGCAGCCCCCAGATGTAGCCTTGTTCCGGTACGGGATAACCATACATATCCAGCGTCGAGGCGCCGGCAAAACCGATATCGACCAGCGCTTGGTTCATCGCCGCCAGATCGAGCAGGCCTTTACCGGGCGGATAATGCAGCTCGCTGGTTACGCCATCGGTATCGGAATAATGAAGGTGATGGATCCGCGCGCCCAAGTCGTAGATCGCGTCCACATAGGTCTCCGGCTGGCCCACGCCATAATGACAGAAGTCAAAAAGCACGCCGAAATGTTCACGATCAAGCTGGTCACAGAGTTGCTTCATGAAATCATTGTCCATGCCCAGGGTGAAGGGATGCGGCTCGGCGGTGAATCGAACGCCTTTCGGCCGCGCATAGTCAATCGCTTCGCTGAAGAGCTCAACCAGAATCGCCAGCAGGTCCGCATCCGGGATATCCTTGTCGGGTGGGCGGACGCCTTCCCAGACCATCACATCGTGGACGCCCAACTCCAGCGCGTGATCGACATCCGCTTTCAAGCCGGCGAGCGTTTTGTCGTAGTTTTTCCGCGCGCCAAAAGGCTGAAAATAATCGGCGCCGACGGCGTTATAACCCCAGAGTTCCAAACCCAAGTCAGCGGCGAATTCGCGGAATTGTTTCAAGAGCAAAGGCGTCTTGCAGCCATCCAGGTGCGGCGGCCACATCTCAACCGCATTGCAGCCGGCCGCCGCCAAGCGCTGGCAAGCTTCTTCCGCGGTGTAATGCTGAAATGTGATAGAGTTGCCGCATACGCGCATCGCCCCAGCTCCTTAAAGATCCAAGCCAAGTTCCGCCGCCAGCTCATTAAAGGCGCGCCACAAGCGCTCCGGCAATTCTATGCCGGCGCGCGAACGCAACCGCGTCGAACGATATTCGGGCTCGCCCGGGAAGAGCACTTCGCCGACGCCGGCGCGCGGCCGCGCCGATTTGACATGGGCGATGAGTTCGCGCGTACGTCGCTTGAAATCACTGATGTCTTCGAAGGCGGCGATATTCATCACCTGGAACAGAACGCCATTGCCGTGCGTCGCCGCCGCCTCGTTGACGTATCCGGCTCCGCTCAAGCCGCCAGCCAGCATCTCGATCATCACCCCCAGCGCATAGCCTTTGTGCCCGACCGGTCCGCCAAGAGGCAGGAGCGCGCCCGTCGGCGGTCCATAAAAGTCCTTGGGATCGCGCGATGGCTTGCCGGCGGCGTCGATGATCACATTCTCCGGCAATTGGGCGCCGCGAAACATGTGATCGCGCACCTTGCCTTCGGGCATGACCGAGGCGGTGATATCGACCAGCACGGGCCAATCCAAGCCGCTGGGCGCGGCGAATGCCAGCGGCGTCGGGGTAAAGCGGCCTTCGACGCCGCCCCAAGGCGCCACATTGCCGTCTCCGCCGGTCTGAGAATTGACATAAGCCGTAGCGATCATGTCGCTCTCTGCCGCCATCACAACATATTCACCCAGCCGTCCGATATGCGGGCAGTTCACCAGCGCCACCATGCTGATGCCCTGCCGCGCCGCGATCGCTATCGCCCGCTCCATGGCGATCTTGGCGGCGACTTGCCCCCAAGTCCGCCGCGCGTCCAAAAGCGCGGTCGCGCCCGTCTCGCGCAGCGTTTCGACATCGGCTGACATATCGATATGACCTTCACGCGCGAACTCGGCATATTGCAGCAGGCGCATAAAACCGTGCGAATCATGCCCGGCCAGGTTGGCGCGCAGCAGCGTCTCCACCACCCAAGCCGAGCGCTGCGGCGGCGAACCCAGGGCATTCAATATCGCGGCGCCAAGCTCCCTCAATTGCTCTACACCCAATCGCGGCATCAGGTAGCTCCATTCGCTGCATGGGCGCGAAAGACAGCCAGCATCTCGCGCGCGCCGGACATGATAAGACCCTGATCCGAGGCGATCGGAATGACATGCAACCCCTGCCGCAACAAGTTCCTCCAGCCGAAGGGGCTGCTGGCGTCGGCGTCGGGCGAGCGGCCCGACATCAGCGGCATGTTGGCGGCGCGCGCCTTCGCCGCCACCTGGTCAATCGCCGCGATAACGCAGGGATCATCGAATGCGGGAAGCAGACCCATGCTCGCGCTCAAGTCAACCGCGCCGATCATACAGGCGTCCAAGCCCTCGACTTCCAGCACGGCAGCGAAATCTTCCACCACGCCGACCGTTTCGATCATGATGACGACGATGGTCGAGTCATTGGCGGCCGCCAGGTATCCCTTCTCATCAAGCCCATAGCGGCTTGGGCGGCGCGGGCCAGTGCCGCGGACGCCTTGCGGCGGGTACTTGCAAGCAGCCACCGCCAGGCGCGCGTCTTTGGCGCTATAAATGTGCGGCACGATGACGCCGTCCGCGCCCATATCCAGCACGCGTTTGATGTGAACGGGATCGTTGCCGGGCACACGCGCGATAGTCGGCGTATCGCCAAGCGCGATCAGCAGATTCTGCAAGGATTGCAGGTCGATAGCGGTGTGCTCGGTATCAATGGCGACCCAATCCAGACCGACATCGCGGATCATATCGGCGACGGTAATATCGGTCAGGCTCAGCCACATGCCCGCGCTCGGCTCGCCACGCCGCCATTTCGCTTTCAGCTCAATTGGGTTCATTTTTGCACCCCATCCCCCGGCCCCTTCCCCAGCGAGCTAGGGAAGGGGAGTCTAGTAGCATTCCAAACAAATTCACGCCCTTTGCCCAGCCTCCCCCCATCCCGATGGGGGGACTGAGGGGGGTTTATCATCAAGCAGCGAGCGCTCGCTTTCGGCATCGAAGAGATGCATTTGCGCGCCGGCGAAATGCAGGCGGCAAGTCTCGCCGACGGCGAGCGATTCTTGCGCGTCGATGATCACGCCGAAGAGCTGCCCGGCCGCGCGGACGAAAATCAAGTCGCGGCTGCCCAGCGCCTCCACCAACTCCACTTCGCCGCTGATGGTGTTCTCGCCCGCTTCCGCCACCAGTTTAATCGCCTCTGGGCGGATGCCCCAGACGGCGTGATTCCCCGTCATATTGGCCAAGCCAGCATGGAAACGCGCCGGCAGCGTCAGCTCAAAGCCCGGCAATTTAAGGCGATAACCGCCGCCTTCAGCAGCCGATATCGCGCCCTCGAACATATTCATGCTGGGCGTACCGACGAAATTGGCGACGAAGGCATTCCGCGGCGCGAAGAATACCTCATGCGGCGTACCCACCTGCTGGATATCACCGTCCTTCATCACGATGATCTTGTCGCCGAGCGTCATCGCTTCTTCCTGATCGTGGGTGACGAAGATGAAGGTGGCGCCGGTATCTTGATGCAGGCGTTTGATCTCGGTGCGCAATTGCACCCGCAGCTTGGCGTCCAAATTGCTCAAGGGTTCGTCCATCAAGAAGACTTCAGGGCGGCGCACCATCGCCCGCGCCAGCGCCACCCGCTGCGCTTCGCCGCCGCTGACCTGGCGCAGACCGCGCTCCAAGAGATGGTCGATGTTCACCAGCGCCGCTACCTCGCGCACGGTACGGTCGATCTCGCCGCGCTTCATCTTGACCGCGTGCAGGGGGAAAGCGATGTTGTCATAAACATTCATCGTCGGGTACATACTGAAGTTCTGAAAAACCATCGCCACCCGCCGGTCCTTCGGCGCCAGATCGGTGATATCGCGCTCGGCGATCGCTATTCGTCCGCTATCGGGCTGTTCCAAGCCGGCGATCATGCGCAGGGTCGTCGTCTTGCCGCAGCCCGATGGACCGAGCAGCACCGCCAACTCGCCTCCTTCGATGACCAGATTGATCTTGTTGACGGCCGCGCGCTCTGAATTGGCGAAGCGTTTGACCAGGTCTTTGAGCAACACCTTCATAATCGCAGCCTACTTCAGTATTCTACCCCTCCCCGCCATCTCTATGGCGGGCATCCGGAGCACCAGGGAGGACAGGACAGTTTTTCAGCGAGCAAAATATCGTCCCGAATTCTACAACTTCTAGGGCTTTTTCGGGCGACTCACCGCCGCGCGTAGGTCGCGTAGACACCGACCGCCGACACTGCGGGTCAGTCGCCCCTACAGTTTTCGCCAGGATAGATGCTTTCGAAGTCTAACTTAAGCCATAGATTTTCGATTAGACCAAACCTGTCCTGTCGTCAGCAAAGCATCAGGGAGAGGCGACGCGCCTGCGTCGGCGCTGGGATACATCGTAACCTGGAAAGCCTGCATCCCGCCCGCGCAATCCTTTCCTTGACCGCGCCTAACAGCTTCATTCCAAGATGCCGAATGTCAGCCCCTTCACAATCTGCCGCCGCAGGGCGATGGTAAGGACGATGACCGGTACCATAATGATCAGATTCACCGCGAACAGATTACCCCATTCGACGCGCGTACGCACGATGTAGGTGCCGGCGGTCATGGGCAAGGTGCTGGTGCGGTTGCCCGAAAGGACAAGCGCCAGGAAGAATTCGTTCCAGGCGAAAATGAAATTAAGAATCGCGGTGGCTACGATGCCGGGAAAAACGACGGGCAGCACGACGCGCCAGAGCGCGCCCAGGCGCGTATAACCCTCCACCATTGCGCTTTCCTCCATCGCCGCCGGCAGCTCGGCAAAATAGCCGCGCATCATCCAGACGACCAGCGGCAATAGAAATGTCTGATAGGTGATGATGAGACCCGGGAAGGTATCGCGCAAGCCAATGCCCAAGCCCCGTTCCAAATACAGAAACATGGCGTAGAATGGCAAGCCGACCACGATCGGCGGGATCATGCGCAGTGAGATAAGCCATTGCATCAGCGCCTTGGAACTGCGAAAGCGAAAACGGGCGAAGGCGTAAGCGGCTGGCACGCCCAATATCAGCGCGACTGCCACCGAGCCGACCGAGATGATCAAGCTGTTGCGCAAATAGACCCAACCCTTGCGCGTGAAAAAGACGAACTCGAAGTTCTCCAGCGTCGGCTCAAAGAGCCAGGTGGGCGGGCTTGAGACCCAGATGATCTGCGGCTTGAAGGCGGTTACGCTGCCGGCCAACACCGGCGCAATGACCAGGGAAGCCAGCGCGATCAGAATGACGTAAGCCAGAACTCGTTCGGAAATCGGCGCGCGCATCGTCGGCTACCCCACTTCAACATCGCGATACAGATAGCGGAACATCAGCGCGGAGATCAATCCAATGAACAGCAGCATCAAAATCGAGCCGGCCGCCGCCCGGCTTAGCTTGCTGAATGTGAAAGCGGTGCGGTAGAGATAAAGGCTTAAGGTCTCGGTGGTGAGGTGAGGACCGCCATCGGTCATGACGCGCACGATATCAAATGTGCGGAAGGCATCGACCGTGCGCAGCAGCAGCGCCACCAGAATCACCGGGCGCAGCATGGGCAGCGTGAGGCGGCGGAAGATCATCCAGGACGATACGCCTTCCAGCCGCGCCGATTCAAAGGGCGCGCGCGGCAAAGTCGCCATGCCCGCCTCAATGATTAGAAAGACTAGCGGATACCACTGCCAGATATCCACCAGCACCACCGTCAACCGCGCTGTGCTCGCCTGCGCCAGCATCGTCTGCCCCGGGATGCCCAAAAGACCGAGAAACCAATTGACCAAACCGAAAAGCGGATCCAGCATCCAGTTCCACATCAGCCCAACCACAATTGGCGCCATGGTGATGGGAATGATGAGGATCAGGCGCAGCAGCTCTTTGCCAGCGGTGATGCGGCGAATCAGCAGCGCCACAGCGAAGCCCAGCAGGAAGGAGCCGGAAACCGAGAAGACAACATAATAGAGCGTGTTGAGCGCGCTCTGGATGAAGTCGTCGTTGCCCAGCATGCGCTCGAAGTTCTGCAAGCCGACAAAGGGACGCGACTGCGAGGCGAAGGTGACGCGGAATAACGAGACGCCGGTCGAGAAGATGATGGGATATATTACCACCAGCAGCAGAATGATCAGCGCCGGCGCGATAAAGAACCAGTGCCGCTGCCTCTGCGTCAGGTTATAGAGGCGGGTTGAGAAGGGCTGGTTTGTGGTGTCCGATAAGTCAGAGGCATTCATGCTCGCACGGGTGTCATGTATTCGAGGGCGACTCACCGCGGCGAGTAGACGCTGCCGGTTGCTCGCCCCTACATATATGCAGCTTAGAAGGGCGACTCACCGCCGCGCGTAGACACCGCGGGTCAGTCGCCCCTACAGTTTGCGCTATGGCGGGCAACTTACCCTACATGCACTCGTCGTGCTCAAGCCCGAGCTCGGCGAGTTTAGCGCAGACGAATTCCTCGCGCTGTTCCACCGAGACGTAGGTGAGCCCTTCGTCATAGTAGCCGGCGTCTTCGACGATTTCGCGGATGTCATTATTGGCGTCCATCATCAAAGTCGCCGCATCACCACCGGCGGCCACCTCTTGCAAGGCGCGGCCGATGGCGTTCTCCGCTTCGGGCCACCAAGGCTCGGCCGGGCGCCCTATGCCGACTTTCGCCGCTTCGTAATTCGCCGTCAGATGGGGCCACTTCGCGACCAGATCGGGGTCGGTCAACACCGAGATGCGATGGCCCGCGCCAGTCTGTTCCGCCAGAATGCGCGAGAACGCTACGCCATGCGCCAGTTGCAGATAGTCCCAGGCGATCTGCTTCTGCTCCTCGGAAATATGGGCGTTGATCATATACGCCGGTCCCGCCGAGAGCAGCGCGGACTGAATCTCGCCCGTCTCCGGATTCATCCAACCCGGCACCGGCGCGAAGCCGGTGTTCGCGGCGACAATTGATGCGTCCGGATCCAGCAAGAGCGGGATCGCCCAGCTTTCCGTGCCATACATCGCCACCTTGCCTTGGGCGAAGTTCTGCATCACCTCGCCGAATTGGAAGGATTCGCGCCCCGGCGGCTGCAAGTTGAGAACATCTTGCCCGGCGAAGAACATCGCCGTATCAATCGCCGCTTCGGTATCGAACAGCGGATTGAATTCGCTGTCGAAGAAATCGACGCCACGCGAAAACCCGAAGTGAATCATGTAATCGAAGAGGATATTGTTGGGCGTGCCGTAGCGGTAGTTGAAGCCGTAGAGCTCATCGTCCGGTCTGGTGAAGAATTCGCCGACTTCCGCCAGCTCGTCCCAGGTCGCTGGTACGGTCAACTCGCGCCCGTACGCTTCCATGAAAGCCGCTTGCTCATCGGGGTCGCCGAAGAGATCGGTGCGATAAGCAAACATGCCAACGGCGACCAACGTGGGAATGCCGACCCATTTCTCTTTCGCCATCGCCACGGTGCCAAAGGCGCGCGTGGTGAAGTCTTCCGGATGCGAATCGCCCGGCGCCGCCAGATAGAAGCGGTCCAGCTCTTCCAGGCAGCCGAGCGCCGCCAATGCGCCAGCCCAGCCATCTTCGACGAACATGATGTCGAAGTCATCGCCGCCGGCCGCGCAGGTGGTCTGGATTCGCGGGAGCACATCGCTATGCGCCGCGTTTTCGTAAATCAGCGTGACGCCCGAAGCCTCTTCATAAAGCGGATCGAGTATTTCGTGCTGGTAGGCCAGGATAGGTACGACTTCGGTGTTGAGGATGCGCAGCTCCTTGCCTTCCCAGGGGCGCGCGCCCGTCTCGGGGTCGGTCAACGGGATCGAATCCTGCGCCGATGCCAGCGGCAGGAAGAGCGAAATCACTAAGAGCAAGAACCAAGCAGTCTTGATGTTTCTCATCTCATTAACTCCTTCAAGGACAAATCTAATTGGACATCCGATACGATATGCTTATCAAGTTTCTATAGCCGCTGCCTTTCTACTCGTGAAGGCGACTGTGCTCGGAGCGGGCGACCCGAGCCTCCGCCTTGCTGGTATGCCTAGCATCTGCCGCCGTAGGTCATAAACTCTATGCCTGGGCGGCCCGTGCGGGTTTCCGCGAGATTGGCTCGCACCCATTCAATCACATGAGGGGCGGCGTCGAGTTCGATAAGGACTTCCAACTCCATCGCCCGGCAGAATACTTCCTCTCTGGTCCAGGCTTCATGATCACATTGCGTTATGCCGTAGCCAGCATTAGATCGATGAACATGGCAGGCTTCGTGGACAAGAACTGCGGGTTCGCGCGTATCCCACCCGGCGCCCCAAACCTCGTCCGCAGGCCCGTCCCAACGCATGAAAAAAGTCCTTCGGCCACTCGATATTACACCCCTTCCCCCGTGCTCCTGTCGCTGTTCGATCTTGTCCAAGCCGTTGAGCGTGTAATCGTAGCGCTGCGGCAGCCTGTTTCTAAGCACGTCGAGCATTTGCTCGTAATAGGCGACAAAGTCCGGGGCGCCCATGATGCTAATCAACCCCGGCAGCCCGCATTGGTCCGGAAATGCTTGATAGCCCGCCGCCCAATCCTGGTCGTTGTTGCATTGCCATTGATCCTGACAACAATTGTTCGTGAAAACGCTCTGCCCGGGGCGGGCAGGTTGCTTGGACGGGTGGAAGGCAGGATGCTGCGCCCTCTGGCGTCTCCGAAGACTATCCCGCCGGCGGTACGCAGAACCACACCGCCGCTGGCGGGCTGGGAAGATACTGAGACCGACGATGCCCCGGGCGCCCCGCATTGACCGGCCCGATAAGCGTGCCAGCCACCCATCCAATCCAGGTCCGTCGTGCATTGGCGATCGACGAAACAGCAATTGTCAATGGCGCTCGCGCTCCCCGCCACGAAAGCGCCGAAGATAATGGCAGTCGTCATTAAGACGAATGCTCTTGCCCTCATTGTCGGTCTCCTTATTGTCTGTGGGAATCATGCGCTGGCTGCGCGGAATCCCACTAGTTCCAAGTAAGTAATGCAACAAATAATGGACACTGTAGGGGCGATTCTGTGAATCGCCCGATGCTGTAATCGTGAATTTTCGAACGACACACAGTGTCGCCCCTACAGCAGACTTTCATTCTTGAATTTGTACGACTTACTTGGAACTGATTCTGAATCTCTGTCGTGAAAACACCTCTCGCCCTTGGCTCTTCTATTTCTGGCAGTAGGTTGGAATCCAAAGATTTGACGCATCGCGGGTGTCTGCGACCATGCCTCGCGACCCTTCAATCACATGGAGCGGGCGCCGAGTTCATTCAGGACTGCCGACTCCATCTCCCGACATGAGGCTTCCACTCTGTTGTAGGCTTCCTGATTAAAACGATAGAAACGGTTCTCGGCATCATATGCATGGACGTGGCAGGCCTCCTTCACAAGGGTCGCGGCATCGCGCGTTTCCCGCCCACCAGACCCTGGTCCGCCCCACCTTACAAAATATATCCGATCGACGATACTTACATGCGTCCCGCGCCCATCAATCCTGATCTGTTCAATCTTGTTCAGTCCGTACAACACATAGTTATAGCGGTGCGGCAGCCTATTCCTCAGCAGAGCCAGCCTTTGCTCGTAATATGAGACGAAGTCCGGATCGCCCACAACGCTTATCAGGTGCGGTAGCGGGCAATAGACATTGGGAAGATTGGTCTGATAGAACCGAAGGCCTTCCGCCCGGTCCTGGTCGCTGTTGCATTGCCAAGTGAAATCACAGCAACTGTCAGTAGACCAGACATCCCCGAGGGCAGGCCAGGGGTAAGGCTCGGTGGTGGGCAGGATGCTGCCCCCGCCGGTATGCCCGATGACAATCCCGCTGGCCGTCCGCAAGACAACCCTGCTGCCGGGCTGGGACGACGCTACTATCTGCGCTTGCCCGGGCGCGCCGCATTGACCAGCCTGAAAAGCGTGCCAGCCACTCATCCAATCCGAGTCGCTATGGCATTGGCGGTCGACGTAACAGCAATTGTCAACGTGAGCGGGAGCGGGGCCGGCGGGCGAGGAAGGCGCGAGCGCCGGCGGTTGCGAACTTGCGGGCGCGGACGCGCTGCAAAGACCGGCTTGATACGCGCGCCAGCCGTTCATCCAGTCCAGGTCGCTATGGCATTGGCGGTCGACGAAACAGCAATTGTCAACTTGAGCGGGGGCGGGCCCCGTCGGTTGGGATTGGGCGGGCGCGGGCGCGCTGCACTGATTGTTCAGAAAAGCCCAATAACCATCGACCCAGTCTTGATCGCTGTGGCAGTGGCGGTCGACGAAACAGCAATTGTCAATGCCGCTCGCGCTCCCCGCCACGAAAGCGCCGAAGATAATGGCGGTCGTCATTAAGACGAATGCTCTTGCCCTCATTGTCGGTCTCCTAATCGAACTGGAAAATCTGCGTAAGCTATATCGAAAGTGTACTTGGAGGCGTTAGTATTGCGTTAGCTTGCCGCCGTCCACAAAAGCGCCATTGTGGAGCGGTTATCTCGGTGATTTACCCAATGAGCCCCCATCCCCGTCGGTCTATGTCTACGTGACCCGGTCCCGCCCCTCATCTCTACGAGGAGCATCCCCAGAACGAGGCAAGGGGAGTTGACCTTGCAGTTCCGCGGGTTTTGAAGTCCCTCAATTTGGGATGCCTGCCATAGAGATGGCAGGAGGGATTTAGGCTGAGGGAAATTGCAATTATACCCGCGATATTCACCACTTCCGGACATTGACAGCTAAGCCGCGTAGATTGCACGTCGATCTCTATCCAGTATTCTGTTGTGCCGTCTGATGAGACTATGGCGTCCGCAATCCCGACGGCGACGAAAGGTAGCCGAAGTGACCGCTATGCCCCCGATTATAAGCTTTGCACTACTCGAAGCGTCGTGCAGAATAGCTCTGGTCTAAACCCATACCCGGCCGATTTGTCCGCACACCAACCTCTTATCAAAGCCAAATCATGTTCCCTATGCTCATCCCACCAGTTAGACGATCCACGGCTCGGGTCAAGATTCTTAAAAAATTCATAGCGAAGGGGTACGTCCGCGCCCCGGTAGTATTTGTTGCATTCCTCTTCCTCGCGTTTCGCCGTCGGAAAATGGATCCCGGCATCACGAAAATATATGTGGCAAGCCTCATGGGCCAGTACCCCAACCGTTGTCATTTGATCGAACTCGGGGGGACCAGTCCCCCATATAGTCCAAGACAGCCAGCAAGTTTCCATGGTGACTCTTCTTTGGCGACCATTCGCGGTTGCGAGGCACCCGAGCATATCATGCGACCAATTGCCGTCGTCGCGCCTGTCAGTCCCCCAAATGCCGCCGACGGGGGTGGGAACTTCAACGATTGAGTCCATCCCGTTTACCACGAAGTTGTACCACTCCGGCGATAGGCGCTTCAGCCAATTTAGCGACGCTATAATGTGGCGAACAAATGTATCCGAACCCTCTATCCTGGGCAAGGATCCTGAAGGTGTTGTCCCGTAAGCCGGCGCAGGCGCGGAACATTGCCCATTCCGATAAGCGTGCCAGCCGCCCATCCAGTCCAAGTCGCTATGGCATTGGCGGTCGACATAACAGCAATTGTCAATTTGCGCGGGGGCGGGGCCCGTCGGTTGCGATACCGCGGGCGCGGGCGCGCCGCATTGATTGTTCTGAAACGCCCAATAACCATTGACCCAGTCTTGATCGCTGTGGCATTGCCGGTCGACGTAACAGCAATTGTCAATGGCGCTAACGCTCCCCGCCAGCGCCGCAGCGCAGATGAGCACCGCCGTCGACATCAATACGAATGGCGTTGCCTTCATAGACGGTCTCCTGATTGCCGAATTTGCGAGCAGGTCGCAAATGGCGAATAAGACATATGTTTTGCGATAGTATCGCTTATGTTGGTCATCGTCAACAAACGCGTCACCGAGGGGCGCTTGGCGTAAATGGCGGCGGCGCCAACCCGCGCTGCTTGCCTCAGGTGTAGAACTTCGCTACTATTCTGCTCAGGCGCGGGCGGCGATCTTGTGGACTAAATCGGGCTCTCGCCTGCGGTTATCTGTCGGGGACCTGGAGGAAGGAGATAGCTTGCAGCGGGTCCTTGTCGAATCGGCAAGGCTGACACAGAGATCACCAGATTCTTAGCTTAAGAGCGAGGGCAATAATGAAAGGCATATTGAAACGATCCATACTGATCTTAGCGCTGGTTCTCCTAGGCGCCACAGCGGCGGTTAGTCCGGCGCAGGATGAAGTCACCCTGGGCTTCGTCTACGGCTCCTTCGCCCCACAGGAGAAATGGGAAGCCTATTTCGAGGGTTTCCTCGCGGCGCATCCCAATGTCACGATTAACTACATTCCGGTGCCATTGGATAGTTGGGGCGATTACACGCAGAAAATAGTCACCACGATGTTGGGCGGCGAGCAGGTCGATGTCATTTGGAACGCCATCGAAGCGGTGCCGCTGATGGCGGAACGCGGCGTCCTGCGCGAATTGGATTCGTTCCTCGATAGCGACGCCGATATGCAAGAATTCCTCGATGACGCGCATCCCAAGCTGCTGGAAGGGCTGCGCTGGAATGACCAGCAGTATCTATTGCCCTTCGCCTGGAACACCACGCTGATCTATTACAACAAAGCGGTCCTGGAAGCGGCCGGCTTGCCCGAGCCGCCGCCGGATTGGACTTGGGATGATTTCCTGGAATACGCCACAACCATCACGCAGGATAGCGATGGCGATGGCAACAACGATATCTGGGGCTTCCACCACAACGCTTGGCTCTGGCATCTTGGTCCCTGGCTGGTCTCCAATGGCTCATTCTTCCTCAACGAAGACTTCAGCGAGCCTTGGTACAGCCGTCCCGAATCCATCGAGGCGCTGCAATTCGCGCGCGATTTGATCTGGGAGCATGGCGTCGGTCCTAGCGGGTCCTTCAACTTCCGCGAAGCCTTTGTCGCCGGTACGCTGGGCATGATGATCGATTCGCCCGCGGGCCGCCAGCGCCTGATCCCGGCCGGCATGTCCGCCGATGATTACGATGTCGTCTTCTTCCCCACCAAATCGGGCGAAGGCGCCCCCGGCTCGCAGTGGGGCACAGATGGCTACGGCATCACCCAAGACAGCCAACACCCCGACCTCGCTTGGGAGATGGTCAAGCATTTGGTGAGCGTGGAAGTCATGTCCAAGCTGCTCTCCGGCGAGTTCGCCTCGGCGAGCGCCCCGGCGCGCCAATCGCTGGCGAACGATCCGGTACTGGTCGCCGCCAGCCCGGCGAATTACATACGCTTCTACGAGGTGCTGGAGAACGGGCGCACGGTCATCAACGCGCCCAACTTTGCCGAATTGGCGGAGATTCACGATCGCTATATGTCCCAAGTTTGGGCGAATGAGATGAGCGTCGAAGAGGCCGCCGCCAGCATTCAAGCCGATATGGAAGCGGTCATCGCCGACGGCTAATGCCGCATACGAGAGGCGGCGTCGCGCTGATTGCATGCCGCCTCATTGCCGCCTGCAACGGGCGTCTTAATGAACTGCCGGACGCCGCGTCACTCAAAGGCGCCGCCGATCCAGATTAGTGATAAGCGCACAGTCGCCGAAGAAACGGGAGGCTGCCATTTTAGCGCGCCAAGCCACCGCTAGCCCTAATCCGCTCATCAGCCTGCGGGCGCGGGAAGCAATCGCCGGCTATTTCTTCATTCTGCCGACTTTGTTGAGCTTTCTTGTCTTCTTTCTTGTTCCGACGATTTCGGGCTTGGGCATGTCATTCTTCGATTGGGATTTCTTTTCCGATCCCGATTATGTTGGGCTGGAAAACTTCATCGAGCTTTCGCAAGACAAACTCTTCCTAAGGACATTGAAGAACACCGCCCTCTTTGCCCTGTTCGCCACCGCCGGCAACGTTGGCTTGGGCATGTTCATCGCCATCGGCATCAACAGCATCAAGTGGAGCTGGCTGAAAGCCTATTTGCGCACCGCCTATTTCATCCCATTCGTCATCTCGACTGTCGTTGTCGCCCTGATGTTCGGCTTCCTCTTGCAAGAGAGCACCGGCGTCGTAAATTATTATCTTTCGCGCCTGGGCATCGACAGAATCCCCTGGCTTTCGTCATCGGCTTGGGCTTTCCGTTCCGTCGTCTTGATCGACGTCTGGAAGCATGTCGGCTTCTTCACCCTTATTTTCTTGGCTGGCTTACAGTCCATCCCGCGCGAGCTCTACGAAGCGGCGATCGTCGATGGCGCCGGGCGCCGCGTTCGCTTGACGCGCATCACCATCCCGCTGTTGACGCCCTCGCTGTTCTTCTCGCTGATCATCGCCTTGATCGGCGCCTTTCAGGTGTTCGAGTCGATGTTTGTCTTGACCAACGGCGGACCCGGCGACGCCACCAGAACCGTCGTCATGCTTCTCTACCGTGAAGCCTTTGGCAGCTTCAATATGGGTTACGCCGCTACGATGGCGGTTGTGCTATTCGTCATCATCCTGGCGCTGACCGTCACTCAAGTTCGGCTCGGCGACCGCTGGGTCTTCTACCGCTAAAGATTCGCAAGGGTCGATAATGACCAGCGTGGCGCTCTCGTACGGCAATCCAACATTTCAAGACAAGCTGAGGCACAATTGGCGCGCCTGGCTGGCGAATGCCGCGCTTGCGCTCCCGTTGATCCTCGGATCGCTGATTATGTTCTTGCCCTTGCTCTGGGCGGTGTCCTTCTCTTTTGGACAGCCGCACGAATTCTTTACCCTGCCGCCGCCGGTTATCCCGAGCGCAATTCGGCTCGACAATTATCACGGCGTATTCGAGCGCGTTGACTTTTTTCGCTTTTTCCTCAACAGCGTATTCGTCACCGCCTGCGTGACAATCGCGCAATTGATCACCTGCAGCATGGGCGGTTATGCCTTTGCCCGCTTGCGTTTCCCCGGCAAGCGCATCATCTTCATCCTCTTTCTGGCGTCGATGATGGTGCCGCAGCACGTGACGCTTATCCCGGTTTTCATCATCATCCGCGGGCTGGGCTTGTACAACAATCTGGGCGCGCTGATTGTCCCCTACGCCACCAGCGTCTTCGGCGCCTTCCTGCTGAAGCAATTCTTCGAGACGATTCCCGATGAACTGGAGGACGCGGCGAAAATAGACGGCGCCGGCTTCCTGCAGATCTACTGGCGCGTCATGCTGCCGCTCGCCGGTCCGCCGCTGGCAACCCTGGCGATACTCACTTTTAACAGCTCCTGGAATAATTTCTTCTGGCCCCTGATTTTCATCAATTCAGCTGACAAGATGACTTTGCCGCTCGGCATGATATACTTGCGCGGACAAGACGGTGTGACAAACTCCGGCGTTTTGATGGCGGCGATCGTGCTCAACTTGCTACCGGTTTTGATTTTCTTCATGATCTTTCAACGCAGACTGGTCGAAGGCGTTACCTTGAGCGGATTGAAAGGCATCTGACGGGAATGCGATCCGACACCCGTCGACGTCTGAACTGGATGCTGAACCAAAAAAGGAAAAAGAAATGAAACATCACGAAGGAATCCGCAGCTACGACCATAGCGCCGGCGCCCTGGCTTTCCCCCTGGGCGGGATCGGCACCGGCAATGTCTCGCTGGGCGCGCGCGGCGAATTGCGCGATTGGGAGATATTCAACCAGCCAGCGAAGGGCAATACGCTGCCGCTGACCTTCTTCGCGCTCCGCTGCCAGCAAGCCGGGCGCGCGCCCAAGATCCGCGTACTCGAGGGACCGCTGCAAGCGCCGCATACGCCGTCGCATGGTTACCACCCGATGAAGAGCCTGGCGGGCTTGCCGCGTTTCAAAGGCACGACTTTCCGCGGGCAATACCCCTTCGCCAGCATCGACTTTCACGACGACAACATGCCGCTTTCGGTCGCGCTGGAAGCCTACACGCCCTTGCTGCCGCTCAACCCGGAAGACTCTGGAATTCCCTGCGCTATCTTGACTTATACCATCAGCAACCCGACCGCTGACCCGGTCGAGCTCTCGCTCGTCGGCTCACTGACCAACCCGGTGGGCAACTTGAAACGCGATCAATTCGGCAACGAGGCTCAGGTTGAATTCGGAACTCCCGTCAACGAGTTTCGTGATGACGTTGACCTGCGCGGTCTGCTATTGACCAACCGCGAACTTGCCGCTGACGACCTGCATCATGGCAGCCTCTCGCTCGCCAGCGATCACGAGAGTGTGACCTACAAACGGAGTTGGCTGCGGGGCGAATGGTGGGATTATCTGCATAATTTCTGGGACGATCTCATGGACGATGGCTTGCTTGATGATCCGGACGATGAAGCGCCGGGCAGGCGCATCGCCGCCGCGTCCCTCGGCCTGGTCGACCGACTGGACGCGGGCGAGAGCAAACGCTACCGTTTCTTGTTGACCTGGCACTTCCCCAATAGGCCCGCCGCCTGGGACCTGCGCGCGCTCCCCGGCATAGGCGTCGACGCGGGCAAGGTCGGCATCATGCGCAACCACTACGCCACGCGCTTTAATGACGCCTGGGGCGCGGCGCGTTACACCCTGGAGCATCTGCCGCGCCTGGAATCGACCACGCGCCAATTCCACGACGCCTTGTTCGAAAGTACGCTTCCCCCAGCCGTGCTGGACGCCGTCTCGGCCAACATCGTGCCCGCCCGCAGCACCACCTGCTTCTGGCTGGAGGATGGACGTTTCTACGGTTGGGAAGGCTGCTTCGACGATTCAGGCTGCTGCGCCGGCACTTGCACGCACGTCTGGAGCTACGCCTACACCATTGCCTACCTCTTCCCTTCGCTTGAGCGCGAGATGCGCAAGATCGAATTCAATGTGGAAACGGCTGACGACGGCGCCATGAAGTTCCGCAGCTATGGCACTTTTCATGCAAATGTCATCGATGCCGTGCGCGCGGATGCCGCCGTCGATGGCCAGATGGGGTCAATCCTGCGCGCCTACCGCGAATGGCAGCTTTCCCGCAATGACGACTTCCTCGCCGAAATTTGGGATGGCGTCAAGCGCGCCATCGGCTTCGCCAGCGCCTACTGGGACGAGGACAATGACCACGTCCTCGACGCTGTCCAGCACAATACATACGACATCGAGTTTCACGGTCCCAATCCCTTGAGCGGCATATATTATTTGGCCGCCCTGCGGGCAGTCGAAGAAATGGCGCGCGGCATGGGCGAAACCGAGCTTGGCGCGCGCTGCCATGCCGCCTTCGAAACCGGCAGCGAGAATCTCGATCGGATGCTCTGGAATGACCGCTACTACATCCAGAAGCTGGACGATGTCGACGCGCAAAAGTACCAGCACGGCGAGGGCTGCCTCTCCGACCAATTGCTGGGGCAGCTTCATGCCAGCCTACTGGGCCTCGGCGACTTGCTGCCAGCCGCTCATGTGAAGACAGCGCTGAAGTCAATACACGAGCACAACTTCAAGCGCGATTTCAGCGAGCACGCCAATTGCCAGCGCGTCTACGCCTTAAATGATGAAGCGGGTTTGCTGCTTTGCAGCTGGCCCCAGGGCGGCCGCCCGCGCCTGCCCTTCCCTTACGCCGATGAGGTCTGGACCGGCATCGAGTACCAGGTCGCCGCCCACCTCATCTTCGAAGGCTGGGTTGACGAAGGCATTGAGATTGTCGAAGCGCTGCGCGCGCGCCACGATGGCGTCCGCCGCAACCCTTGGAACGAAGTCGAATGCGGCAATCACTACGCCCGCAGCATGGCGAGCTGGGCGCTGCTGTTGGCTTTGAGCGGCATGAGGATAAGCGCCGAAAATGGCGGCGCCACATTTGAGCCCGCTGACGAATTACTGTCGGCGCCGGAGCCATTCAAGGTCTTCTGGTCGGACGGGCGCAATTGGGGCGTCTATTCGCAGACCTGGAATGCTGATGGCGAAACCTGGAACGCCAACATTGAGACGCTTGGCGCGGCACGCGACCTGTAGGGCTTGTCCGATACTCGACGTTGGGCGCGCATTGCCGCCCCCATCGCCGAAGGTCTATGCCTACGTGACTCCTCCCCCTTGCCCCCACTGAGGACAGGACAGGTTTGGTCTAATCGAAAACTTATGGCTTAAGTTAGACTTCGAAAGCGTCTATCCTGGCGAAAATTGTAGGGGCGACTGAACCGCAGTGTCTACGCGCGGCGATGGGTCGCCCGAAATAGCCCTAGAAATTGTAGAATTCGGGACGATATTTTCTCGCTCAAAAACTGTCCTGTCGTCAGCTCTTTATGGGGTCGCGTAGGTCGCGTAGGTCGCGTAGACACTGACCGCCGACACTGACTGCCAACACTGACCCGTCGGGGAGGGGTTTGGGGTGGGGGGGGTATGCGGGCAATTTGCTTAATGAATATCCTGATTTGCTAAAGTACCGGACAAGCCCGAAAGATTCACGCGGCTTTTATTGATGGAAGGTGAGGTGACAGAGATGCCGCTGAAATACTATACGCACGGCCGGCGCGACCAAATGAAAGTGGCGCTGACCTTTGATGATGGACCCAATCCGCCGCGCACGGACCAGGTCATGGAGATTCTCGAAAGCCGCGGCGCGCGCGGCACCTTCTTCGTCCTGGGCAAGTGGGTGGAGCGCTTTCCCGAGGCTTTCCAGCGCATCGTCGACAAGGGACATAGCGTCGGCAATCACAGCCATTCGCACGAGGCGCACCTCGGCGATTTCGACCGCGCCGAAGCCGTCATCGGCAACCGGCTCGGCCGCCCGACGCGTTTCCTGCGCGCGCACTACTTCAACTTTTTCACCTGCCTTTATTCGCCGGTGGCGATGTCGCCCGAGATGCAAATTGTCGATGCCGATGTCAACCCGGCTGACTACGCCAAGAGTGATCCCGCTGCAATCGTCAAGGCGTCGCTCAATGATCCCGCCTTGGCCGGCGGCTCCATCATCGACTTGCACGACGGCCGCGAAATGGACGATGACGCCCGGCGCCTGGCCAGCCCGCTGCCGATGATCGAAGCGCTGCCCGCCATCGTCGATGGCTTGCAGGCACGCGGCTTTGAACTGGTCGGTCTCGATGAGATGGAGTTGGTCGATCCGATCCTGTGGCAGCCTGATGGGCGCGGGACATTCGGCTCGCCCGAGGTGCGCGCGGCTGTCGAGGGCTTGGGCGGGAAGCCTACCTAGCGCCGGCTAAAGTCAGGTCGAATGCCTCAGGGCTCCTGAAAGGCAGTGTCTTATCTCTCCTGAGTAGTGGCTAATTCCGCTGACTTGAGCTATTCGAGAGGTTCAACAATGCAGGGGCGGCATATCATGCCCCCCGCGTTTCACAAAGAAATTCGGGCGACCTACTAGCTCGCCCCTACACCAACTTCTCAGTGTGCAGCCACGATTTTCGACACTCCCGGCTCTTGCGAGAATTTGACAAGCCGGTTCAGAGACGATACAGTTCGTTCAATTGAACGCACGAACTGAAATTGTTACTCGTGATTGATTGTAAGCCTATTGCTATAGATCGCCTGTTTCGCCGCGTTTCAAAGCCCTCCGCCTTGGTGGGCGGTTGACGCTCTGATGGAATCGGCACAGGTCAAAGCGGCGCGCGAAGACGGAGTGGGCTCGGCGCCGGAACCGCTGCTCATTGCGCGCAATATCAGCAAGGCATTTGGCCACGTCCAGGCGCTGAGCAATGCCTATATTGATGTGCGCGCGGGCGAAATCGTGGCGCTGGTCGGCGATAACGGCGCGGGCAAATCGACGCTAATCAAGGTCCTCTCGGGCGCCCATCGGCATGATGCCGGCGAGATCCTGGTCCGTGGTCAACCGGCGGCCATCAACAGCCCGAACGATTCATTTAACCTCGGCATCGCTACTGTCTATCAGGATCTCGCGCTGCTGCCGTCGCGCGACGTTGTCGCTAATTTGTACGTGGGACGGGAGTTGACCAATAGAGGCTTGCTTGACCGGCGCAAGATGACCGAAGAAGCCAATCGCGTCGTGCGTCAACTGCGCACCAATCTGCCATCGGTGCATACGCCGGTGCGCTTCCTCTCCGGCGGCCAGCGCCAAGCGGTGGCCATCGCCCGCGTCGTGCATTTCGGCGCGGAAATCTTGCTGCTGGATGAGCCGACGGCGGCGCTCGGCGTCAAGGAATCGCACGAAATGCTGACGCTGATCGAAAACCTGAAGGATCAGAATAAAGCCATCATCGTCGTCAGCCACAATCTGGCGCATGTCTTTCGCATCTGCGATCGCATCACCGTCCTGCGCCATGGCGAGACCGTCGGTACGCTGATCAAAGAAGACACCGACTCCACCGAAGTCGTCCAAATGATCACCGGCGCTGATCTCTTGTGACCTCAAGGAACCAACATGCCTGGCGAATAGGGTAACGGAGCGTATCGGTGACAGCCATCATTGACAAAGTCAAGCCATCTGACGATAGGCCCGAAGGAGCGTCGCGGCTGCGGCGCTTGCTCGGGCAGCGCGAAGCGCAGTTGCTGCTGGTGCTGGTTGTGTTCACCTTACTCGTGCGGGCGGGCGGCGCGAAAGGCTTCCTGGGACCGACTCATTTTCCCATCTTCCTTTCACAAGTCGCGCCGGACATGCTGGTCGTGATCCCGATGGCGATGCTGCTGATCGGCGGTATGTTTGACCTGTCGGTGACCGGCGTCGCCAACCTCAGCGTGGTCTTGGTTGGTTGGACCTTTTCGCGCTTGTTAGGCACGATGGACGATACACTGTTGATCATATTGGTGGTCGCGATCGGCTTGACGGCCGGCTTGATCGTCGGCGCGATCAACGGCTTGGCGGTCACGCGATTGCGCATGAATCCGCTGATGACCACCCTGGCGACCTGGTGGATGGCGCAGGGCGCCGCAACCGGCGTCGCTGGAGGTGAATCGCGCCACAATTTCGTCGGCTCCTTTCGCGATATCGCCCGCTTTCAGCCCCTGCGCGACTTAGGCGAGACCTTTCCCTTCTTGCAGGAAATGCGAATCAGCACCTTGCCGATGCCCGTATTTTATGCGGCGATTGTGATTTTCCTCGGCTGGCTCATCCTGACGCGCACGCGTTTCGGCTGGCATATCTTCGCCACCGGCAGCGATCGTCAAGGCGCGGCGCTGAACGGCGTCAACGTCAACCGCGTCACCCTCATCGGCTTTGTCGCCACCGGCTTGGCAGCCGCCATGTGCGGCATCGTCTGGGCGAGCCGGCTGACATCGGCGCCGCCCAATACGCTCGGCGGTTTGGAGTTGCGCGTCATCGCCGCCGCCGTGATCGGAGGCGCGGCGCTGACTGGTGGCGAGGGCAGTGTGCTGGGCGCTGTGCTGGGATTATTCTTCATGCACATGATCCGCAGCGCGACCATTCAATTGGGCTTGCCCGTCTATTGGGAGTTTTTCGTCTTGGGGGCGGTTCTGTTCACCGCGGTCGCCTTCGACGCCTGGACCAAGCGACGAGCCGACACCCAATGACTTGGATCGTCAATTCTCCTCATCCAGCCAGCCTGGCAATTGCCAGGGATTACCGCGCTCGCCCGTAATCAGCGGCTTGCGCGCAAGAAGGGGGCAGATGTGTGATCCGCATTCGTCTGCATCGCCATCGTGGTGATTGACGCGGCCAGTCTGGATTTCAGCCGCGCATTCTATCCCACCCGCCGCAACTCGGTTCAAAAGCACAATTGAATTTCCTGGAGAGCATAATGAAACGGTTTATGGTTCTACTGCTGGTACTCTCGCTGCTGATTGGCGCCGTCATCACTGTCGGCGCGCAAGACGAAGACGTCTACTACATGATCGGCGGCAACTTGGGGCATCCCTGGTGGAAGCAGCACTTTGAAGGCATTGAGGTGGCGGCCGAGTGGCTGGGCATCAATGTCGAGATCGTTGGTCCGCCGCCCACCGATGGCATCGCGCTGGAGCAGATTAAGCTGCTCGAGGAGATCGTCGCCAAGCCCAATACCGCCGGCATCATGATGATCGGTTTTGATGTCACGCTAATCCCCGAGGTTTCGAAGCAGGCGATGGCGGCCGGCATCCCCTTCATCCAGTTCAACGGCGATCTGATAGACAAGAGCGCGCGCCATGCCTTCGTCGGCACCGGCGATTTCGCGTTCGGCGAATCGGCGGCGCAGCTGGTGCTGGATCGCTATCCCGATGGCGCCAAGATTGGCGTGGTCGCTTTCATCAGCGCCCAGCAGCATCGCGACCGCTTGAACGGTTTCCAGACGACGCTCGAAGCATCGGGCCGCGCCTACGAATTCCTCGAGCCAGTCGATGACCGCGCTTCAATGGACGGCGCTTACAACGGCGCGCTGAACCTGATCGAAGCCAATCCCGATATGGACATCATCTATTCCGGTGATGCCTTCGCCGAGGGCGTCGCCAACGCCGTGAACGATATGGGGCTGATCGACAGCATCGACGTGGTCGGCGGCGATCGCGCCGATTCGCTGCTGCAAGACATTAAAGACGGCAATGTCATGGGCACGATCGCCCAGGATACCTTCGCCGAGGGCTTCTTTGGCGTGCTCTATATGTATGTCGCGCGTCAGGGTCTCGTCTCGCAGGAAGGCGGGCGCCTCGCCCTGCCGGACACATCAATCACCCAATCCTTCACCATCACGGCCGACACTGTCGATTTCTTCCTCGGCGTCGAGCCGGACAAACCGACTCTGCCCGCCGGCACAGATGGCACTTACTACATGGTCGGCGGCAACCTGGGGCATCCCTGGTGGAAGCAGCATTTCGACGGCATTCAAGCAGCCGCCGATTGGCTGGGCATCAATGTCGAAATCGTTGGTCCCCCGCCCACCGATGGCATTGCTCTGGAGCAGATCAAACTGCTGGAGGAAGTAATCGCCAAGGAAGATACCAAGGGCATCATGATGATCGGCTTCGATGTCACCTTGATCCCTGAGGTATCGAAACAGGCGATGGCGGCTGGCATCCCCTTCATCCAGTTCAACGGCGATCTGATCGACCGCAGCGCCCGCCACGCATTCGTCGGCACCGGCGACTTTGCTTTCGGCGAATCAGCCGCGCAGTTGGTGCTGGATCGCTATCCCGATGGCGCCAAGATCGGCGTGGTCGCCTTCATCAGCGCGCAGCAGCATCGCGACCGCTTGCACGGTTTCCAGACGACGCTTGAAGCATCGGGCCGCGCCTACGAATTCCTCGAGCCGGTCGATGACCGCGCTTCGATGGACGGCGCGTACAACGGCGCGCTCAACCTGATTGAAGCCAACCCCGATATGGACATCATCTATTCGGGTGACGCATTCGCCGAGGGCGTCGCCAACGCCGTCAAGGACATGGGGCTGGTCGACAGCATTGATGTGGTCGGTGGCGACCGCGCCGATTCGCTGCTGCAAGCGATCAAAGACGGCGATGTTATGGGCACGATCGCGCAGGATACCTTTGCCGAGGGCTTCTTCGGCGTGGTCTACATGTATGTGGCCGCCGAAGGCATCGTGGCGCGTGAAGGCGGGCGCATCGCCCTGCCCAACACCGTGATTACGAAATCCTTCACTGTCACCGCCGAAACCGTCGACTTCTTCTTGGAGGGTTAGCGCCGACAACGGGTCAGCCAATGGCTGACCCCTACAGGTATCTTTAGATTGGAAAATGTAGGGGCGACTGAACCGCAGTGTCTACGCGCGGCAGTGGGTCGCCCGCAGCCGCGCAAAATGTAGGGGCGACTGAACCGCAGTGTCTACGCGCGGCGGTGGGTCGCCCTCATTGCGAAAACAAAGTACGCCCGCCACAGCGCAGAATTTTAGGGGCGGCCCGGTGGGTCGCCCAATAGAAGGTGATATCGCCCATGAAACTCAAAGACAAAATCGCGCTCGTCACCGGTGGCGGACGCGGCATCGGGCGGCATATCGCCCTGCGCCTGGCTGACAAAGGCGCCGATGTGCTGGTCAATTACGCCAGCAGCGAAACCGGCGCATTGGACATTGCGGCTCAGATTCGTGAGAAGGGACGGCGCGCGCTTGCCGACAAGGCGAATATTGCGCAGCGCGCCGATGTCGACGCCATGGTTGAAACCTTGATGAAGGAGTTTGGCCGCATCGATATCCTGGTCAACAATTCCGCCATAGATCCGGTGATTCCCTTTCTCGACATGACCGATGAACAGTGGGATCGCGTCATTGATATCAACCTCAAGGGCACGTACATGTGCTCGCAGGCGGCCGCCCGGCTGATGGTCGAACAAGGTGGCGGCGGGAACATCATCATCATCGGCTCAATGCACAGCATGGCCACCTTCCCCGGCATGTTGGCTTATGCCAGTTCCAAAGGCGGGCTCAACGCGATGACGCGGGCGATGGCGCTGGATTTGTCGCCCCATCGCATCCGCGTCAATTGCGTTATCCCCGGCTCAATCCACGTCGAGAAAGCCTATGAGGTAATCCCCAATTACGACCCGCACATGATCGATGACCAGATTGCCCTGGGCCGCATCGGCTACGGACCGGATATCGCCGCCGCCGTCGCCTTCATGGCGTCGGGTGACGCCGACTACATCACCGGCACAACGCTGACTGTCGATGGCGGCGTCATGGCGCGCATGGCGCTCTGGTTTGACGATCTGGAGACCGTCGAGAGAAAGTACGACAATTAGGCGAGCCAACGAAACCAGCGCGGAATGAAGAGAGGCTTGAGCGATGAATGAAATCGAACATGTCCTGTCTCTGGGCAATCTATTGGGCGAGGGTCCGCTGTGGCATCCTGGGGAAGGCGCGCTCTATTGGGTGGATATCGAGTCCAGCCAGATCTTCCGCTACGATACCCGCACGAGCCAGCATGAAAAAGTACAGATGGAAATCGCCGTGGGCGCCTTGGCTTTTCGCCAGTCGGGCGGCTTGATTCTGGCGACCGCCAAGGGCTACGCCTATTGGGATATGCAAGACCGACAATTGGAATTCATCAGCGACCCGGAAGCGGGCAAGCCAGAGTCGCGCTTCAATGACGGCAAGGTCGATCGCCGCGGGCGCTTTTGGGCTGGCGCCATGACAGTTGAAGGCGCTGCCAGCGCGCTCTATCGACTGGATGCCGATGCGTCCGTCCATCGGATGGAAAGCGGAATCACCATCGCCAACGGCTTGGGCTGGAGCCCGGACGACAAGATCATGTATTTCACCGATACCATGATCCATACGATATATGCCTACGACTTTGACGCGGAGAGCGGCAACATTTCTAACCGTCGGATATTCGTTCATGATCCGGCGCCGCCCGGGCTGCCAGACGGTTTGTGCGTCGACAGCGAAGGCTGCGTTTGGAGCGCGCGCATTCTCGATTGGCGCATCATCCGCTACGATCCCGATGGCGCGATCGAGCGCGAGATTCGCCTGCCAGTCAAGAATCCGACGAGCTGCGCCTTTGGCGGCGAGAACCTCGACGATCTCTATGTGACGACGGCGGCTATCGGCTTGACCGATGAGGAAGCGCGGCAGCAGCCTTTAGCCGGCGATCTATTCCGCATTCATACGGGCGTCAATGGGCAGGTTGAGCCCTTTTTCGCCGGCTAGCCATGCAGCAAATGGAGCGGATAGCTTACAAGCATTTTGGAAACTGTTATCGTCTCGGCAACGATCAGATTGACATGCTTGTCACCGGCGAGTTCGGACCGCGCATTATCCGCTTTGGATTCGTGGGGGCGGAGAACGAATTTGCCGAGGTCGACTTTTCGTTGGATTGACGGCGGGCGGACAGCGATCTAGAGCCTGGTTCGCGCGCAGGCTGGAAATCAGCCTCTAGCACCGAGTACACCGAGGCGGTAGACGGCGCAGGAAAGCGTTTTCTGCGGCAGCGGCGGATCAAGCGATTACTGGCTGCGGCTCTCACTCGATCACGACAATCGCGTGCAGGTTCAGTTCGGGCAATACGATGCTTACCCGCCCATCGGAAAAGCCGTAAGCGAGCGGTGTATCCGGCGCCAAGTAAACCCGCTTGACAGCGGCAAGTTCGCTCCTCGAAAGATCGACTTCAATCTCAATATCGCGCAGCCTGGCATCGTCATCACCCCAGGCCGTATGATCGGCGCTGCCGAGATAGCGGTTGATCAGATGCGCGACCAGGCGCCCATCCTGCTCATTTAACACCGCCTCGACGCCGGCGGGCGCATTCGTCTTGAGGATCGGTTTCTCGATCAAGCTCCCCGCCAACAGGCCCATCAGCCGCTTGACCCAGGCATTGGGCATGCCCTTGGATCGCAGTGGCGCGGCCACGTAGCGGCACTCGCCAGCACCGTAACGATTGCGGACGATCCCCGGGAAGCGTTTGTCCTCGTCCGGTCCGGCGTCGCCCCAAAGGATAGTGGTCGCCTCGGACCGCCCGGATTCCGGTCCATTAAAGTCGCCCAGCACATCGGCGCCATCCTGCAGAGAGACGCGCAATGGCATCTCGTCGATCACGATCGGCAGCGCCGTCACCGCTGTTCGAAGCGCTTTATCGGTCAGCCGGAGATATACGAATTCGCAGCCGGCGTCGTTTTCATATTGGACGCCAAAGATATCGGCCAATCCGAAATCCGCGCGCCGCCCGCCCTCCTCGTCCCAGAGCGAGCTGCAGCCGGAAGCCAGCAATTTGCCTCCACTGCGCACATAGTTTCGCAAAAGCGCCAATTCGCCGTCGCTCAGCGCTGCCTGGTCGGGCAGGATGAGCAGTTGATAACGGGGCAGGTCACAATCGAACTGGATGATGTCGAACTGCAGGTGCATGTCGATCAGCGCGTCATGGAAGGCTTCGGCGCCATCCTGCATGACACCCCACAGACGCGACGCCTGGCGCGGCTTAGGCGCGAATACCAGCCCGATATCACTGAAGCCGCTCGGCTCGCGCAGCCAGGGTTCCAGCTCGCGCGTCGGTCCGAATACTTCGGCGAAACCAGCAAATTGCGCGGCGTCAGTTTCGCCATCGGGATAAGGCGCCTGCCCGAAGACCATGCTGCCGCCGTGCGCCAAGGCAATGGCGTTCTCCAACTGGAGGAACTTCAGTGGCTTCTGGTCGAATCCATTCCAGCCGCCGCCCAGTTCCATACGCGGCAGTGCGCCGGCCGTCAGAATCTCGAAGGGCTTGGCGCGGGTTTTCGCCCAGCGCGCGTTGAAGCTCTGGCGCACATATTCCGGCGCATGCCCCTCGATTGAGATGAGATCGGCCGAATCGATAGGATCGCCCGGCGCGCCGGCCGCGTTGTAGGTGATGACGGCATCCGGCAAGTGAGACCGAATGACAGCGTAACACTGATTCAGGAAAGCATCCACTTTCGCCGTCATAAATTCGAAGATCTTATCGGCTTCCTCCGGCGTCGGCTGAATCGGCAGTTGCTCGCCCATTGCGGCTTCGTAAGCCTTCTGTGCGTAGAGCGAATAATCGGGGATGGGATGCGGCGCGATCATCCAGAGATCCTGCTGTACATCACGGGCGAGCGGGATGATATCCAGCCAGAAGCCATCGACCTCGTAATTCGCCGCCAGCTCGCCCAACTGCCGCAGCGCGAAGTCGGTGTAGGGCGAGCAGACCGAAGCCATGTAAAAGGGCCTCAGCTTGTAGGGATCGCCCAGATAATTGACCATGCGCCATTCGGGATGCACACCCAGCGCGTAGTTGTCGAAGCAGACGCTGAAGTAGGCAATGAGCCGGATGTTCCGCTTCTTGAGCTCGGGTTGCAGCTCGCCCAGGATATTCCGCGGGTGCGGCAAACCAAGCGAGCAGGGATAATAACAGGTTCCGTGATGATCTTTGCAGTAAAGCTCAAGGCAATCAACAGCGGACCGCTCCAGGTTATCGGCGTACGCTGCCGCGTCAAAGCGCTCGCCCCGCGCCTTGGCCCATTGCGGCGAGACATAGAGCTTGTGCAGCTTGCGGAAGCTCTGTGCAAACCAGTGGCTCATGAGTTTGTAGTCTCCCTAATGACTGTCGATTACCGCAGCGCTCCGGCGGTCATGCCTTTGCGAATCTGCTGCTGGAACAAGAAGTAGAAGACGAAGAGCGGCAGCGCCGTCAGGCTCATGATGGCGAACTGCTGACCGAGTACGCTCTCGGACGTCATGGAAGCGGGGCGATAACCGGCCACTGCCAGCGGCAAGGTGCGTACGCCCTGCTGATCCAGCAGCACCAGCGCGAATAAAAGCTCGCTCCAGATCCAACTGATATTGATGATGGCCATGCTGGCGATGGCGCCGCGGGACACTGGCGCGACCACGCGAATGAAGGCGCCGAAGCGCGAGCAGCCATCGAGCAGAGCCGATTCCTCCAGTTCACGCGGGAAGCTCAAGAAATAAGCGCGCATCAGAATTATGGTGAAGGGCAGCCCCAGCGTGGCGTAGACCAGCATCATGCCGATGTGGCTGTTTCGCAAGCCGAGATCGCCCATGAAGAAATACATCGGGATGATCAAGACATGTACCGGCACCGCCAGCGTGAGCAGGAAGCCCTGCTGCGTCGCCGCATTGCCGGGGAAGCGCCCACGCGCCAGCGAATATCCAGCCAGCCCGGCGACAAATAACAAGATCGCCAGGCTGCCAAGCGTGATAATTGAACTGTTCAAAAAGAAGGTCGAAAACGGCTGAGCGACGCGATCGCCCTGCCAGACGAGGATGTAGTTTTCCAGCTTCAATGGATCTGGCAAGGCGAAGGGCGCGTTGAGGATCTGTTTGTCAGTCTTGACTGATGTCATAAACATATAGAGGATCGGATAAAGCTGTACAATCGCCCAGAATATCAGCAGGACTGCTACCAATATCCCCGGGGCGCGCCGCAGGATGGAAGCGATCGTTTTCCGCTCAGGAATCATCAGCTGGCGCCCGATCTAAAACTCAACTGCTTCTACGCGCATTAAGCGCTGATACACGTAGGTCACGGTGAAAATCACCGCGAACATCACCACCGCTACCGCCGAGGCGTATCCGTATTCCTGCTTGCGGAAAGCCTCCTTGTAGAGAAAGGTGCCGAGCACGGATGTGCTCTCGGCGGGGCCGCCCAGGGTCATCACCCATACCAGGTCAAAGACTTTTAGCGAGAAGATGAATTGCAGCACGCTGATCGATATGAGGACTGGACGGATCAGCGGCAGCGTCAGGTAGCGGATGCGCTGCGCTTCGTTGATGCCATCCAACGAGGCCGCTTCGTGCAAGTCTTCCGGGATGCTCTCGATCCCGGCCAGAAGTATGATCATCGGGAAGCCGGAGAATTGCCAGACAGCCACCGCAATGACCGAGCCCAGCGCGGTTTCGCGGCTGGCGATCCAGGTACCCTCCAGATGCGCCAGACCGATACTGCGCAGCATGACATTTAACATGCCGAAGTTCTGCTCGTACATGCGCACCCACAGGGCGGCCGTCACCGCCATCGGCAGCATCACCGGCAGATAGAAGATGAAGCGATAGAGCGCGGCGCCCCGAACGCGGCGCGAAATCGCCATCGCCAGCAGAAGCCCGATGCCGACCGTGCCGACCGTGGAGAAGACGGCGAATATCAGCGTATGGCGGAGCGCGCCCCAGAAGAAACGATCATCGAAGAGGTCTTCAAAGTTCTCCAGCGCCACGTATTCGCGCGGCCGCAACCCGTTCCACTCGAAGAAAGCCAGCTCCAAGGACTGGATGAGCGGCAGCGCCATGAACATCAAGAGCATGATCACCGCCGGCGCGAGGAAGAGATACCAGATCAGATTGCGGCGGAAATCCATGAGACTGCGGAGCCCCAATGCTTACGCAAAACTGTAGGGGCGTTTCGCTGAAACGCCCGCAGACGGAGAGCAAGAGACGGGCGTCTCGCGAGACGCCCCTACACGTTTCTTCAAGCGTGGATAATCCATAAGGCGGGCGACATGATAGTGCGCGAAGGTCTCGTAGACACTGACCTTCGAAGCTGACCGCCGACACTGCACTTCTGTCGCCCCTACGGCTTCGCTTATATCCAGCAGCGAAGTCTAACCCTCGCGCGCTTCTTCGGTCGCTTCCTGCACCATTTCAGCCGCTTCTTCCGGCGTGATCACATCGTTCAGCAGCAGATCGCAGGCTTGTTTGAGCGCGGAAAGCACATCCGGCGGCACATTCGCTTCATAGAGCGAGGGCGCGCCCATAGAGCCGACATCGGCAACCTGCTGCGCCGATTCCGGCGTCAGAATTTCGGCGACCGCTTCTTCCGGGATATCGGAGCGCCCGGGCGTGATGCGCGAGGCGCGCGCGTAGGTCTCGACGCCGGCCGCCGACCCGAGGTAAGTAACAACCTTGAGCGCCGCTTCCTGATTATCGCGATTGAAGACGATGAAGCAGTTGGGAATCCAACTGCCGACCGGTCCGTAGGGTTCGATCATGTCGTCATCGTACCAGGGATAGTAGAAGTAGCCCCAGTCGAAATCGACCTCGTCGCTCAAGCTGCCGGAAGCCCAGGAGCCCATCTGCCACATGGCTGCGCTGCCGCCGGTAAACAGACCTTGTCCCTGACCGTATTCTGTATGCCCGGCGAAGCCATCAGCCAGCAATCCTCGGTCGACCATTTCCTTCATCGTCTCAAAGATGCGGACGCCGTGCGGATCGGTCCACTTATACTCGTTCGCCCAATCCGGCGAGCCGGGATTGGCGTTGAGCATGAAAGCGCGGTATTCGTCTTCAGTCCAGGAGCGCATCATCAGCGCATCCGGCAAATGGTTGACCAAACCCCAATCGTATAGGTTGACCATCGGCTGATAGCCACCGGCGCGAACCTTGTCCGCGACCTCGTAGAGCTCCTCCCAGGTTGTCGGCACTTCGGCGCCAACCTCGGCGAAGATGTCTTTGTTGTAGTAAATGTAGGGCGTCCAAACCACATCGATATTGACGCCGTAGATGCTGCCGTTCGGCTCGGTGTAAAAGTCAAGCGTGCCCTGTGGAAAGGCGTCGTACCAGCCTTCAGCCTCGTATAGATCATCCAGCGGCGCCAGCAAGTCGGCTTCGATCATGTCCTTGTACTGGAATGAACGCGAGCACCACCACCAGGACAGATCGGGCCCCATCGCGTCGGCGAACATCGTGGTCGGCGCGGTCGCCTGCCAATTGACCTCGTCCGCCTGTATTTCCAGCTCCACCTGGATGTCCGGATTGTTCTCGTTCCAGACCGAAATAGCCGCTTGCAAGCCTTCGGCGACCGGCCCCGCGAGGCCCGTCATGCGCAGAGTCACGTTATCCTGGGCGCTGACGCCGAGGCTGCCCGCCATCAAAATTAACAAAACCGTCAGCAGCAGCAAGATGAACATTGAACCGTGCTTTTTCATTTCTTCACTCCTCAGAATACGTTCCCAATTCAATCCATTACTTGCATGAGCCATGTGGCTCGCCTTTACCAGCTTTTCTGATGCCACCTCTCTTTCCGCCTTGACCTGCAAACATGCGCGATCAATACCCCAATGTTACCCCGCCGTCCACTTCAACGGCAACTCCGGTGACAAACGATGCCAGGTCGGAGGCCAGGAAGAGCGCCGCCTTTCCTATTTCTTCAGCCTTGGCGATTCTGCCGAGCGGGTGGATCGAATCAACATAGGCGCGCGCCTCGGCCTCCTCCGGCTGAAGGGCGAACCAGGCATTGACCAGCGACGTCTCGACCCAGCCTGGGCAGATGCAATTGACGCGAATGCCATAAGGCGCCAGATCCAGCGCCAGGTTCTTCGTCAGCGCGATGATGCCGCCTTTCGACGCCGAATACGCGCCCGACCTGCCCTGCCCAACCAAGCCCACCATCGAGCCCATATTGACGATGCAGCCGCGCGCCGACTTTAGGTGAGGCAGCGCCGCCTTGCTGGTCAAAAAGACGCTCTTCAAGTTGGTATCGACAATCCGATTCCAGTCTGCCTCATCGCCCTCTTCAATGCCCTTGCCATCGTGTGTGCCGGCGTTGTTGACCAGAATGTCGATTTTACCGAAGGCGCGAACGATATCGGCTATAGTCGTCTCCACGGCTGAAGCCTGGCTTACATCAGCGATGTAGGATTTCGCCTCGACGCCGCCCGCCTGCAGCCGCTCTACAGCGGACTCGGCCGCCGCTTCGTCAATATCCCATACCGCGATCGCCGCGCCAGCCGCGCCCAACACGCGCGCGCAACCCAAGCCGATGCCGGCGCCCGCGCCAGTGATGACCGCGACCTGGCCCGCCAAGATATTTCCGACAGTCCGAGACGATCTGTTTGACTCCATCATTCGCGCAAAACCGCTCGCAGATTCCACCTCGGCAGATTCTAATTCGAATTGCCGAATTGTCAAAAAAGCTGTGCGGCGCGCGTGCGCGATTAGCGGGGCGAATAATTCCATTTCTTAGCCCAGCCCCGGCTCCTCCCTAATGCTTTAGCGAGGGGAGCGCAAGTATCGAGACCATTGATCATGGCTGGCGCTGCGTATCCACCATTGCCGCCTTTCTCAGAGCGCCCTCTTTTTGACATTCAGCATCGTCGTGTGTATTCTCCTGTCATTATCGTAGAGACGCTGTGCGGACATTCGCGCAGACGGTCCCGGGTGAGGCAACCGCGCGATGAGCAAGCGTTTCAGCCTGGAAGGAAAAGCAGCGGTCGTAACTGGCGCGGCATCGGGCTTGTCGCAGGCGATTGCCATAGCCTTCGCCGGCGCGGGCGCCGATATCGCTATCGCCGATATCAACCACGACGGCTTGCATGAGACCGCCAAGAGCATACGCGCGCTCGGTCAAAAAGCTGAAGTCTGCCCTTGCGATATAGCCGATGCGACCGCTGTTGAAGCGCTTTTCCGGCGCGTCGATGAGGTCTACGGACGCGTCGATATCCTGCTCAACGGACCCTTCGCCTTCAATCGAGAGAAACCAGAAAAGCTGACGCTCTCTGACTGGAACGACGCCATCGCTGTCTGCCTTACCGGCTTCTTCACTTGCGCCCAGGCTGCCGGCCAGCGGATGATTGAGCGTGGCGCGGGCGGCAGCATCATCAGCATCGGCTCGATCGCCGGCGCTTCCGCCCTCGGCCGCGGCAACTTCGTATACAGCGTGGCGAAAGCGGGCGTGCACCAGATGACGCGCGAGTTGGCTGTCGAGTGGGCGCGGCACGGCATCCGCGTTAATGCGCTGCTGCCGGCGCAGATGAGCACGCCCTCAGTGCGGCGCTGGCTGGAAGACCCGGCCACCGACACTGGGCTGGTGGCGCATTTGCTCAAGGGCATTCCCATGAATCGATTTGGCGAGCCAGATGACATAGTCGGACCAGCCATCTTCCTCGCTTCAGATGCGGCCGCCTTCGTCACCGGGACTTTGCTGCCGGTCGATGGCGGCAACCTGGCGCTGAACGCTGGCGGGAGCCACCGATGGTGAGCGCGCCGGCAAAGGCGCCCGAACGCAATCTCGTCTGGAGTAATCCGTGATGAAGTCCGTCATCGTCGCGCACGAGTCGTATATCATATCCGAACTTGAACACGACGCCTTCAGCGCGATCGACGCGCGCGTGACGCAAACGGGCAACCTGGAAACAGCGGAAGCGCTGGAAGCGGCGCGCAAAGCCGATGCCCTGATGGTCACCATTCAGCCGGTCGACGCTGCGCTAATCGCCTCGTTATCGAACTGCGATATCATTGCGCGCGTCGGCGCTGGCCTCGACGCCATCGACATCCCGGCCGCCAGCGAACGCGGCATCTGGGTGACCTCCGTGCCCGATTATTCCATCGACGAAGTATCGACCCATGCCATCGCCCTGCTGCTAAATCACGCGAGGAGGCTGCCAGCGATGTTCGCCTCGGTCAAAGCGGGCCAATGGTACGACGCGGCGGCGATAGAACCGGCGCCTCGATTGCAGGGACAGGTTCTGGGCTTAATCGGTTACGGACGCATCGGAAGCGCAGTGGCGGCAAAGGCGCGCGGCCTCGGGCTTCATGCGCTCGTTTACGATCCATTTGTCACGATCGATGAAACGCAAGCTGGCGTGAAACAAGTCGAACTGGATGAGTTGCTCAAAAGCGCCGACTTCATTTCTCTCCACACGCCCTTAAGCGACTCATCTCGCCACATCATCAATGGCGCCGCCCTGGAAAAGATGAAGCCGAGCGCCTATCTCATCAATACTGCGCGCGGCGAGCTCGTGGATGAAGCGGCGCTGCTGAATGCCGTGGCAAGCGGGAGCATTGCTGGCGCCGCCCTTGATGTGCTTTCGGTCGAGCCGCCGCTGCCCGATTTTCCCTTGCTGCGCGACGAACGCATTACGATCACGCCTCACGCCGGCTGGTACTCGGAAGCTTCCAAGCTGGATGTGCGCGTCAAAGCGATAGATGATGTCGTCCGCGTCTTGACGGGCAAAGCGCCGCGGTCGCCGGTCAACAATCCGACGCGCAGTTAACCACAGAAAACGAAGAGGAAGAGTGTCGGTAGGCAATGAACGTTTACCACCGAGAACACCGAGATTGTCGAGATCACCGAGAAACACTTTGACGTTGAGAATCCCGCCAATCAAGCGTGTGGTAGGGGCGAGCCAGTGGCTCGCCCAAAGTTTCGCGCATTCACAAGCGGGTGTCCCATCCGCTCGCCCCATCAACTACCTTCTGTGCTCTCTGAGGCGGCGGGCAGAGTTTACGCGCCCTCTGTGGCATAAGAATTAAGGAGAACGCGCTTGATAAATGCAACTGACGAACTCGGCGCTGAACAACTGCTGGCGCTTTATCGCGTGATGGTTCTGATTCGCCGGACCGAAGAGCGGCTCGCCCGCGCCCATCAGATGGGGCTGGTGCCCGGCCCTTGCCACACCTATGTTGGGGAAGAAGCGATCGCGACTGGCGTCTGCGCCAACCTGCGCGAGGACGATGTCGTCTTCAGCACGCATCGCGGGCATGGTCACGCCCTGGCCAAAGGCGTCAGCCCACGCGCGGTCGCCGCTGAACTCTTCGGCAAAGCGACCGGCTGCTCCCAGGGGCGCGGCGGCAGCATGCACCTCTTCGCCCCCGAAATCGGCTTGATGGGCACCAGCGGCATCGTCGGCCCCAGCATCTTGCAAGGCGCGGGCGCCGGCTACAGCTTCAAGCTGCTCGGCTCGGATCAAGTGAGCGTCGCCTTTTTTGGCGATGGCGCCGTCAGCAATGGCGCGTTTCACGAAGGGCTGAATTTGGCAGCCATCTGGGATTTGCCGGTGGTATTTGTTTGTGAAGACAATATGTACGCCACCGAGGTCGCGTTTCGCGACGCCACACGCGTGCAAGATGTCGCCGGGCGAGCCAGCGTTTCCTACGATATGGCTTCCGTCCGCGTCGATGGCAACGATGTGATGGCGGTTTATCAAGCGGCGGAAGAAGCGGTCTCCCGCGCCCGCGCCGGCCAGGGTCCCTCGCTCATTGATTGCAAGACCTATCGCACGCGCCCACACGCGGAAGGCATGCGCGATGGCGGCTACCGCACAGCCGAAGAAATGGAATCCTGGAAAGCGCGCGATCCCATCGCGGCTCACGCTGCCTGGCTAATCGACAAGGGGCGGGCAAGCGCCGCCGAGCTGGAAGCGATTGAGGCCGAGATCAAGGCGACCGTCGACGACGCCATCGAATTCGCTCGTTCCAGCCCCTTCCCCGAACCAGCGACCGCGGCCGATTACATCTTCAGCCGGGGGGCGTAGCCACATGCGAGAGATCACCTATACCGAAGCGGCTCGCGAAGCGCTGGCGGAACAGATGGCGGTCGATCCCAGCATCTTCGTGGTCGGCGAAGGCATCGGCGAGCGCGGCGGCAACTTTAATACCACGCTCGGCTTATACGAGAAATACGGACCAATGCGCCTGCGCGATACGCCAATTGTCGAGCGCGGCTTCGTCGGCATGTGCGCTGGCGCCGCCATGACCGGCAGCCGCCCAGTTGTCGATTTCATGTTCATCGACTTCATCCTCGATTCCATGGGCGAGCTGCTGAATCAAATTTCAAAGATTCAATATATGAGCAGCGGGCGGATCAAAATGCCAATCGTGCTGCGCGGCTGCATCGGGATTGGAGGCGCCGCCGCCACCCATCATTCCGGCAGCTATTATCCACTTTTCGTGCATATCCCCGGTTTCCGCGTCGCCTTGCCCTCGACGCCCTACGATGCCAAAGGCTTGTTCAAAACGGCGCTAACCGGCGACGATCCAGTCTTGTTCCTTGAGCATAAACTGCTGCTGAACCGGCGCGGTCCGGTACCGGAAGAGGCATACCAGCTGCCTTTTGGGCAGGCGGCGGTCATACGAGAGGGAAGCGACGCTACCGTCGTCGCGCTGGCGATCATGGCGCCCAAAGTGCGGGAAGTCTGCGACGAGTTGGCGAAAGACGGGCTCGATATCGAAGTCATCGACCCGCGCACGCTCGCCCCCTTGGACATGGCGACCATTCTCGAATCCGTGGCTAAAACCGGTCGCTTGCTGATCGCCGACGAAACCTTCGGACCATGCGGCATCGGCGCCGAAATCAGCGCTCAGGTGATGGAGCAGGGCTTCGACGATCTCGATGCCCCAATCGCGCGGCTCAATGGCATGCACACGCCAACCCCCTACAGCCCCAGCCTGGAGGCGGCCATCATTCCCGATAAAGCGGCGATAGCGCAGGCGATTCGCGACCTGGTCGCTGAATAGGGGACGAATCATGGCGATAGAAATCGTAATGCCCAAGCTCGGTTGGACGATGGAAGAAGGCATCCTCGATGAGTGGATAAAACGAGACGGCGATGAAGTCCAGCCTGGCGACATCATTTTTGTTGTCGAGAGCGACAAGGCGCTGCAAGAAATCGAGGCATTCGACGGCGGCATATTGCGCATTTCGCCCGACGCGCCGCCGGTCGGCTCGACAGTGAAAATCGGCGAATTGCTCGCCTACCTGGTGCAGCCGGGTGAAGCGCCGCCCTTTGAACGGCTGGATGCTGATAGCTCGGCTCCCGCGCCTGATTCTTCAGCGACCGAGCTTCCCGCTGACGTATCCGCGGCAAGGCCAGCAAAACCGGCCCGGCGGTCTCGCAAGGGCGGACCAGCGATCAGCCCGCGCGCGAAACGGGTCGCGCTGGAGCTTGCCGTCGACTGGGCAGCGTTGACCGGCAGCGGCAGCGGCGGGCGCATCATCGAACGGGATATCCGCGCGGCGAGGGATCTGGCTGCAGCGGCCGCGAACGAAGCGGATATCAACATCAGTCCGGTTGCGCGGCGCGTGGCGCAGGAGGCTGGCATCGCCCTGGCGCTCTTGGCAGCGCGTTTCCCGAATGCCCGCATCACCCGCGCCGATGTGGAAGCGGTGGCGGCTGAGCGAGCGTTAGAGGCCGCGCCAGAGCGCCAGCCCTTGTCGCGAATCCGGCAATTGACGCGCGACCGCATGGTCGAAAGCATGCGCGAGACGGCGCCCGTCACCTTAACCACCGAAGCGGACGCGACCGAGCTGCGTCAAATGCGGCGCAGCTTAAGCGCCGATGGCGGCGATATCGTGCCCAGCTACAACGACCTGCTGCTAAAAGTGGCGGCGGCGGCGCTGACCGAACAGCCAACGCTCAACGCCTCCATCCAGGGCGACGAGCTTCTGTTGCACAGCGCCATTAATATCGGGCTCGCCGTTGATACGGAACGCGGTCTGCTCGTCCCCGTCATTCGCGACGCCGACCGTCTGTCGCTGCTGGAAGTCGCCGCTCTCAGCGCCGACCTGGTCGAGCGGGCGCGCGCCGGCAAGATCGCCGCCGAGGATTTGCAAGGCGGGACTTTCACCATCACCAATCTCGGCATGTATGATATTGACGCCTTCACGCCAATTATCAATCTGCCGCAATGCGCCATTCTGGGCATTGGCCGAATTGTCTCGCGCCAGGTTGTGCTTGATGCGGAGGCGCAGCGTCTCGCCATCCGCCACATGATGTCGCTCAGCCTGACCTTTGATCATCGCGCTGTTGATGGCGCGCCCGCGGCCCGCTTCTTGCAGCGCATTAAACAATTTGTAGAAACGCCTTATCTCTGGTTGGTAACTTGAAATGTGAGGAGAGAATCGTGAAGTTAGTGACCTTTCAATTTGGCGCCGAGCTCCGACCTGGCGTCTTGACCACACGCGGCGGGCGCGAGGTCATCGTCGATTTGCAAAACGCGGACCCAATGTTGCCCGGCAGCGTACTTGGCATCCTTGAAGGCGGTCCGGCGGCGCTGGCGCAAGCGTCTGCCGCGGCCGAAGCCGCGAACGAGACCCGGGACGCCACATCGGTTAAGTTGGCCGCGCCCATCCCGAACCCGGGCAAGATCCTCTGCATCGGCTTGAATTACGCCGATCACGCGGCTGAATCGGGGCAGCCCCTGCCCGATTACCCGATTGTCTTCAGCAAATACAGCAATACCGTCATCGGCAGCGGCGACGCCATCATCCTGCCTAAAGTGACCGACATGGTCGATTATGAAGCCGAGCTCGGCTTTGTCATCGGGGCGCGTGGCCGCCACATCAGCGAAGCCGACGCCCTGGATTATGTCGCCGGCTACCTGCCGATCAACGATGTCAGCGCCCGCGATTATCAGGAACGCGTCAGCCAGTGGACGATGGGCAAAAGCTTCGACACCTTCGCGCCGATGGGTCCGGCGCTGGTGACGTCTGATGAAGTTGGCGACCCGCACAAGCTCGCGATTCGCCTCTGGATTGGCGACGAGGTGCTGCAAGACTCCAATACCAGCCAGTTGATCTTCAGTGTGCCCAAGCTCGTGGCTGATATCAGCGAGGTCATGACCCTGGAGCCGGGCGATATCGTCTCCACCGGGACGCCACCGGGCGTCGGCGCGGCGCGTACGCCCCAGCGTTTCTTGCGCGCGGGTGAGACCTGCAATATCGAAATCGAGAAGTTGGGGATATTGAGCAATCCGATCGTCGCTGAAAGGCGCGCCGATTAACCCATAATGTCAAAGACATCCAAATCGTTAGTGCTGACGACAGCCCCATCGTAGCCGCTCTTCACTTCGGCGATCAGTTCAGCGCGCGTGCTGCCCCAGAAGAGCTGATGATAGAGCAGCAGCAGGCGGGGCTGTACTTGTCGCGCCAATGCGGCAAGTTCGACAGTCGAGGTATGTACGCGGGCGTGATAGCGCTGCCAAGCCGCCGGGAGATCAGCGAAGCGAGACGATGAATAAACTTCGTGAATCAAGATGTCGCAGCCCCTCGCCCAACCGGCAAATGCGGGCACGGGCTTGGTATCACCGGAGATGACTACTGTCCCGGCGGACGTGCTTACCTTGTAGCTGAAGGCGGCTAAATTGCCGTGATCGGCTCGCAGCGCGCGTACCTCGATGCGCTCATCCCGGTAACAGCAGCCTTCCCCGATTTCGCGGACATCAATCTGATAGCCGTCATCGGTTGTGGGGTGGGCGGCGCGATGTTCGCGGATGTTTTCCTGGTAGGCGAGCAAGAGGTGTTGCGCCATGTGAGCCAGCCCGGGCGGCCCGTAGGCGACGAGCTTCTCGGCGCGTCCGTGTATCCAGGGGGTGAAGAGCAGGTCGGGCAAGCCGACGCTGTGATCGGCGTGCAAATGCGTCAGGAACAGGCGTGTGAGCTGCGTGCTGTTCCAGTTTATCAAGCCTTCGTTATGCGCTTGAACAACGCGCTGGACAAGGCCGTGGCCGCAATCGAAGAGGTAGGGCTGGTCATCGATGGCGATGGCGACGCCGGAACTGACGCGATCGGCTTCGGCATTGGGTGTGCCGCTGCCGAGGATGAGAACCTGAGCCCGGCTCATTCCAGCCAGAGCCCGCGCAAGTAGCGAATCTTCTCCACCTTGTGTTGGAAGCCGCCGCCTTCGTGATTATTAAAGTGATATTCGATGATTTCCTTCTCGCTCTTCACGTGGTTGTATGAGGCGTATACGGTGGATGGCGGGCAAGTCGTATCCATGATGCCGACGGAGTAGAGCGCCTGCGCCGTCATGCGCGCGGCGAAGTGCATGCCGTCGCAGTAACTCAGCGTCCGCAGAACGGCGTCGATCTTGTCGCGGTGGACTTGCAGGAAACGGGCGATCTCCGGGTAGGGATCGCTGGGCGTGATTTCGATGGCGCGCCGGAAATGCTGCAGGAAAGGCACATCAGCCAGGCAGACTTTGACATCGGGCAACAGACCGGCGACCGCGATGGATAAGCCGCCGCCCTGGCTCTGGCCGTTGACAGCGATGCGCGCCGCATCGACTTCGGCGCGGGTTTTGATCGCCTCGACCGCGCGTACGCCATCGGTGTAAAGGCGACGGTAATAATAGGTATGGGGATCAAGGATGCCCTGGGTCATGAAGCCCGGCGTCGACGGGTGGACGCCGCTGCCGCTATCGGGCGTATCGCCGCGGCTCCACTGGCCGCCTTGGCCGCGCGTGTCCATCACCAGGTAGGCGAAACCAGCTGATGGGAAGGGCAGCCATTCAATCGGAAAAGCGCGGCCGCCGCCATATCCGATATATTCGACTACCGCCGGCAGCGGACCATCGGCGCCGCGTGGGCGCATGTACCAGCCTTTGATGCGGTCGCCATTGAAGCCCGAGAAGGTGACATCGTAGACATCCAGGGTGGCTAAGCCAAAGTCGGCGCGCTCGAAGACGGCGTTCAGCTCGTAAGAGCGCGCTTCGGCTAAGGTGTCCGCCCAGAAGGCGTCGAAGTCATCGGGTTCAGAGCGCGCGGGTTTGTAGTCGCGCAATTCATCCAGAGGCATGTCAAAAAGGGGCATGGCGCTCATCCTTTCGGCTCGTCGCTGATGGCTTCATTATACCCCCATCTCCGTCCCCTTCCCCCCACAGGGACTGACGACAGGACAGTTTTGCAACGGGCAGAATTTCGTCGCAAATTACGTGTTTTCTTGGGCTATTTCGGGCGACCCACTGGGTCGCCCCTACATCTTTTGCGCTCCGTCGGGCGACTCACCGCCGCGCGTAGACACAGCGGGTCAGTCGCCCCTACAATTTTCGCACTTGGAGTTGCTTGTGATTGGCACATCGAAGCATCCATAGCCAATCGGATTAAACCTGTCCTGTCCTCAGGGAGGGGTTTGGGGTGGGGGCAAATCGCGGCGGCATCAACTGTGCCGCTCCGAGAGTTGGAAGGCGCGCTTCTTGCGAGTATGATGGATGCGGCACGGACAGATGATTGATAGACGATGGATTGGCGTGACTATTATTTGCGCGAAGTTCGGCCGAGGCTCGACCTGCCCCTTGCGGAGAAGTACCCGCTTGTGCGCCTGGTTGGCGGAGACGGCTTTCGGCCGCTCGGCGAGCAGGCGCTGCTGATGCTGGTCGCCTTGACCGGGACGGGCAAGTCGACGACGCTGGATATGCTGCGCGCGCGTTTAGACGGGGCTGGCATGAGCCTCATCCCATCTCGCCGCGAGCTGGCGGATTGGATCGCGATCCCGATGGCACAGGCGCTGGCGGGCGAAAGGATCAAGCCAATCAAGGACCGCCGGCGGCGATTCGGCTACACGCGCCGCTTCGCCGAGCAAGTGCCGGGGGGCATGGCGGCGGTCTTTTCCTGGCTCGCCATCGCCGATAGCTATGATGGCTGCCTGCTGTCTGAGGGCATCCGCGGCGAGAACGAGCTACGCTATGCCTTGAAGAACTTTCCGCGCTGGCGGATTGTTGAGCTGACGCTGCATCCCTTGACGCGCCTGCGCCGTCTGAGCGGGCGCCGCGATGTCTTTGACCGCGCTGGCGGCAGCGCGGATGCATCGTTTTTGCCAAGCGGCTTGCAGCGGGAAGCGCGAGCGCTGGTCCGTGCAGGCCAGATCACCCGTGAAGCGCTGGCCATCGTCCAGGCGGAAGCGGCAAATTACGGCATTGACCCCTTCGCCGACGGGCGGGAATACGCCAATTATCATCGCGTCACTGTCGACGATCTGAGCCCGAATGATGTGGCTGAGGCGGTCATCGACATCATCGAGAGGCAGCAGGAGCGCCGACAGTGAATCCTACGAATATAGCGCTTGCGTCAGCACAAAAACGCTCAGATCATCGAGATCAACTTCAAATTGTCTCTAAGCAGTCTGCGCGTTTGTAATGAGAAAACTTTGCGGTTATTCTAGCTTGGACTCAATCCGTTCCAACCGTCGAAGTATCTCCTCGTGCGCCGTCTCGGAGGCCGCTTTAGTGGCGTCTATCTTCTTGTCAAGCATTAGGAAGATCTTATCATGTTCGGAAAGAGTCTTCAGGATTGACTCTTGGTTTGTTTCGAGTGTCTTGAGACTCTCCAAAACCTTCTGATAGTTCTCGCTGTAATATTGCTCGCGCTCTTCCTCGTTTCTAGCGGCTTGCTCGTCCATGAAACCCCCACGTATGTAGTCGCTTTCGTATTATACCACCGTGGCATGAAATATAAAATTGTATCAAATATAGGGTGTGGTGAATTTGCTGGATACTCGCTGCTTTGCCCCACCCCAAACCCCTCCCCCAAAATGAGGGAGGGGCTTACATACTGCCAAAGCGCTTGAAAAACTCCCCTTCCCTCCTTGTGGGGGCAAGGGGCCGGGGGATGGGGGTTTGTCGCGCTATCAATGAAATTCACCACACCCAAATATAAATGACCTGGCGCTTATGTCAGAGCAGTACACGGTTGTAAAAGACTTGGCGTCGTCGGTGGAAATAGCCAACCGGCTGCGGCAGAATATGCTACAGCCAAGCGGAAAATCGCGACATGCCAAAAATAATCCGGATAGACGCCGCGCCCTACAACATCCCGCTGAAAGGACGCTTGACCTGGGGGGAAGGGCATGAGCTGCGCTCTTTGACGCACGTGCTGGTTCGCGTCGAGTTGTCCGATGGCGCCTATGGCATCGCCGAAGCGCCGCCGCGGCCCAGCATCTATGGCGAGACGCAGGCATCGAGCCTGCATGTCATCGACAAACTTCTGGCGCCGCCGCTGTTGGGCGCTGAGATCGACAGCTTCGCATCCGTCGCGGCATTGTCCGCTCGCCAGCCGATGGTCAAGCACAACAATACGGCGAAGGGCGCGCTGGATATGGCGCTGCATCAGGCGCTGTCGCTGAGCATGGGGCAGGATCTCGCGGCTTATCTGGGCGCGACGCGCGAGCGGATCTTGCTAAGCGCGATCATTAGCACCGGGACGCCAGATGCGGTCTTCTCTGATGTTAGCGCGGCATTCGACGGGGGCTTGCGCGTTTTCAAGCTTAAGTTCGGTCGCGACATCCCCGCTGAGATCAAGGTGATTCGGCAATTGATTGAAGCGTTTCCAGCGGCGCAATTCTATGTAGACGCCAATGAGACGCTTGAAGGCGGAAATGCGGTGGCGGTCTTGAATCAATTGGTTGAACTGGGCCTAATGTATTGCGAGGAGGCGCTGCCGGTTCATCTGCTGCGGGAGCGGCGGCAGCTGCGGCGCGATTGCCGGATGCCGATCATCGCTGACGACTCGGCTTTTACCATTGACGATCTGGCGCGGGAAATCGCTTTTGACACCTTTGACATTCTCAACATCAAGACGGCGCGCAGCGGATTCTCGCAATCGCTGCGGATGCTGAATATCGCTGCTGAGTCGGGCAAGGGCGTGATGGTCGGGTCGCAGGCGAGCTCGCTCTTGGGCTGTACCCAGGCGGCGATTTTCGCCGGGCGCGAGGCGGTGACCTCTCCCAATGAGTGCAGCTTCTATTTGCAGACCGATGCCGACTTGCGCTTGGCGCCGCCGATTATCGATGGCTGGCTGGCGCTGGATGATGTTGAGCGTTCGCTAGCGCGGACGCAAGAAGCGCTGCGGGATTTCGTCTAGCTGCATATTCGTCCGCGACCGCGCCGCCAACGAATTACAGGGGCATCTGGCTGAGACGCCCGTGCCTATATTACCTCGAGATAATCGCGATCGGGCAATTCGGGGAAGGGCGCGTGCGGCTCTGCCTGATACCAAAAAGCCGTCGATGCGATATCGTCTTGCAGCGGCAGATAGCGCCACTCTTCAAAAGGCGCCTCGCGCAAGGACCCGGATCGCCAGCCAAGCGCCTGAATGGTTACGCGCAAGTCCTGCTCAAAGCGAATTGGATCCGGTATATGCCAGCGATACATGCCAAATCGCTGCTGGCTCTGGTAGAAGCCATCGGGCTTGATGACCTGGGGCAATCCCAGATACGGCGTTGTGTAGGGCGTGTAGAATCCGTCCTGATTGCCGAAGCACCAAGCGCCGCCGAAATAATCTTCGGTGCCGGTGCCGCAGATTGTGGGAAAGTCGGTATCGCCGTCCATGTAGAATTTAATCTCGCCCTCGCCCCACCAACCGCGATTATTGCTGCCCCAAGCCATGTAGACGCCGACATAGTGGCCCATGCCCTGGACGCCATCGAGAATGGTATGAACTTCCTTATAGGGAAGGGGATTGCTGCGGCGCCATTGCGCGTGCAAATAACCGACATCCTCCGGCACATCCGTCAGCGTGTAATCGAATTGGTAGTACAAGGGTTGTATCGGCTGGTCCAGCAGGTTTTCTATCGTGACGCGCGCGCGCTTGCGGAAGGGCATCTCCCAATAGCTGTTGAAGGCGCTGTGGGAATTGGCTGATATGGGCATCGAGTTGACATGACAGTATTCCGTCCAGCCATTGCAGAAGAAGTCGCCAAAAGGCGCTTCGATCGATGGGGTCTCTTCATCATCCCAATAAAAGCGCAGGATCAACGAGCGCCAATATTTGGCGAAGGTGGTGATCCAGATATGTTGAATGGCGCCCGGTCCTTCGATATCAGCCAAGGTAGTGACGCTGTTAGCTTCCAAATGGATGCAAGGCGAGACCTTCCAGCCTTGCCCCAGGTCTTGCGCCGCCGACCAGGAGACGCCATCGGTGGACATGCCGCCCGCCCCTTTTTCACCTTTGAAATTCTCGGCGCTGATGGAGCGCGTCTTCGCTTTGGACAGACGCGAGATATTGCCCATATTCAAATGCAATCCGTTGAAGTATTCCATGCCTTTACCTCGTTGATCATCTAAATCAGGAGCTTCCGCAGAGCAGTGCAATCATCCAATAAACATTTACAGACGCCACGTTAGCCCTGCGAACAAGCGACGTGCAGGCGGGCGATACACGGGGGCGCGCGCAGCCTGTCAATCGCCCCTACACACCGGTTCTTCCGCTAAGACTGTACGACATCCACACCCTGCGGCTCGCCTGCAATTGGCGCGAAATCAACTGGTTTGTAGCAAAGCGCCTGCCGCTCGCCCGAAACTTGCACCATCGGCGGTACTGTATTTTCGCAGATCGGCTGAACGTATTTGCAGCGTTTGGCGAATTTGCAGGCTTGCGCCTGGAATTCCTTTAATTCGATATCGGGCAGTTTGACGCCGCGCTCCCATCGCTGATCCACTGTGGGGACGGAATCGAGCAGCAATTCGGTATAAGGATGAGCGGACGCGGTCAGGATTTGCTCGGAGGGTCCGTATTCCACCACGCTGCCGCGATACATGATTGCGATGTAATCGCTGACGTAGTAGGCGGTTGAGAGATCGTGCGTGATGTAAACGAAGCTGACCTTGTAGCGTTCTTTCAGCTCGAGGAAGAGATTGACGATGTTCATGCGCAGCGAGGCGTCGATCATGCTAACGGGTTCGTCAGCCACGATCAATTTCGGGCGCGGGATCAGGCTGCGCGCCACTGAGATGCGCTGCAGCTCGCCACCGGAGAACTGATTGGCGTATTTGCCTTCAACTCGGGACAAGTCCAAGCCGACAGACTCCAGCACTTCGGCGACGATTTCGCGCGCATCTTTGCGATTCGCCGCGATCTTCAGCCGCAGCGCAGCATTAAAAAGATACTTGTCCACTCGTTTGCGCGCGCTGAAGGCTTCAAAGGGATTCTGGAAGATCGGCTGAACCGCCCGGTAATAATCCCGCCCTTTCAGATCATCGCCGCCCTTTGAATAAAGCGGGTGACCATCGACAAGCACATCGCCCGAAGTCGGATGCTCCAGTTCGAGGATGATGCGCGCCAGTGTGGTCTTGCCGCTGCCGGATTCGCCGACGATGCTCAGGATCGATGGCGCGGCCGCGGGCAAGCTCAAACTGACCTCGTCGACGGCCACCAGGCGCGTCCCGAAGACCAAGCCGCCGATGCGGAAGACTTTGCTTACATTGCGCAGTTCGAGCAGGTTTTCGCTCACGATGCGCGCTCTCCGTAAAGATGACAAGATACAAAGTGTTCCGGTTCAATCTGAATCAAAGCCGGCGCCTCATGCGCGCAGTGGTCCATCACTTTGGGGCAGCGGGCGGCAAAGCGGCAGCCGGCTGGCGGGTCAATAAGGTTGGGCGGGCGGCCGGAAATGCCCGAGCGCTGCGCTCGGTCGCCGACGCGCGGCAGCGACTGAATCAGCATCTGCGTATAGGGGTGGGCGGGATAGTTGAAAATGGCGTCGGTCGGCCCGTATTCCACCAGCTTGCCAGCGTACATGATCGCCAACCGGTCGCTGATCTGATAGTGCACGCCCATATCGTGCGAGACCACCACCAGCGTGTTTGCCATCTGCTGCTGCAATTCAGTCAACATCAGCAGGATGCCCTTTTGCACGACCACATCAAGGGCGGTCGTCGGTTCGTCCGCGAGCACGACCTGGGGGTGCAGAAAGGTGCCGAGCGCCACCAGCACCCGCTGCTTCATGCCACCGCTCAATTGATGGGGGTAAGATTTCAAGACCTCGACCGGCAGCTCCAGCTCTTTAAGATAGCCAGCCACTCGTTCGCGAATCGCTCTTTTGCCTTTCGCTTTTAGCGGATGGCTCTTGGGCACCGCGTCAAAGAACTGGCTCTCGATGCGGATGACCGGGTTCAGCACACTCATTGAGCCCTGGGGAATATAAGATATGAAGTCCCACCAGTGTTCGCGGATTTCGCCCGGTCCAATCGTCATGACCTTTCCGCTGCCATCAGGAAAATCGGCTTCATAGCTGCCGGAGACGATCTGCAGCGGCGGTTGAATGTAGTCGTAGAGCACCTTCAGCAAGGTCGATTTGCCGCAGCCCGATTCACCAGCGATGCCAAGCACCTCATTCGGTCGGATTTCGAATGAGACGCCATCCACCGCCTGCACGACGCCGCGCGGCGTTTGGTAGTAGCACTTGAGCTCTCGCAGCCTAAGCATCGCCATGCCCCCGCCGCTCCGCCGAGAGGCTGGATATGCCGGTCGAGATCAAGAACAAGGCGATAAACAGCAGGATGATGGCGACAACCGGCGAGCCAATCCACCACCAGCGCCTTCCCAGCAGCGCCTGGTGCTGCAGCGCCCAATAAATCGTGGTGCCCAAGGTCGCTTCTTCCAGGCTCGACAAGCCGATCACCGCCAAGCCCGATTCGGTAGCAATGGCAACCAGGACCGTATTGACGAAATTCGCCATCGACCAACTGAAAATATGGGGCACGATTTCTTCCGCTAGAATTTGAAGCGTGCTCGAGCCGGAGAAGCGCGCCGTATTGACGAACTGCCGCTCGCGCATGCTCAGCGCGATTGAGCGCATCTGGCGCGCGGGCCAAGGCCAGTTGAAGAGGATCAAGATAATGCTGATCAACAGCAGGGAAGCGCGGCCCTGCAAGAGCGAGGACATCAAGATAAGGATTGGCAAAGACGGGACGACGATGAATACATCGGCGAGCAAGGTAATGACGCGGTCCGGGACGCCGCCGAGGAAACCGGAGGCCAACCCGGCGAAGACGCCAATGAGCGTGGCGAAGAAGGCGACAATTAAGCCAATGAAGAGCGAGTTCTGCGTCGCGTATGAGAGTAGCCAGAAGGTATCCTGCCCGAGATTGGTTGTGCCCAGCAGATGCTCGGCGCTCGGCGGCAGGTTGCGCGGATGCTTGATCCACGACCGCGGATCTTCGGGCGAAAAGAAGGGCAAGACACCCCCGAGTATGATGAAGGCGGCGAGGATGATCAAGCCGACCGTCAGGCGCGGGCTGGTTCGGCGCATCATCATCGCTGTCTGATCCGTGGATCAAAGAAGGGATACAACAGGTCGATGACTAATGTCGAGGTGGCGACGGCGATGATGGAAATGGTGATCGTACCCATCAGAAGGTTGTAATCGGCTTGCAGTACCGCGTTGTAGGTCATCGTGCCCAAGCCGGGATACCCGAAAAGGATTTCGGTAATCAGCGCGCCGTTGAAGATGACGCCGATTTGCAGCGCCAATACGGTGACCTGCGGCAGGATGGCGTTGCGCAAGACGTAGGCGGTCATGATGCGCCCTTCGCCGGCGCCTTTCAGCTTGGCGAAATAAACAAAGTCTTCTTCCGAGATGCTGGACGAAAGCGCTTTCATGCTCAGCACCCACCAGCCGAAACCGACGATGACAATCGATGCGGCCGGCAAAACTGAGTTGTAGATGACGCTGGAGATGAACTCCAATGAAGGCGGATCGCCGCGAATGGAGAAGAAAAGCGGAAAGATCGGATTAAGATGGATGAAGAGGATGATTAAGATGAGCGCGGTGATGTAATAGGGGATGGGGTAGACGAATATGGCGATGATTTCCAGCGCGCGCGAGGAAACCCAGCGGCTCTTGTAGCCGGCCAGCAAGCCGATGGCGTTACCCACGATCCAGGCGATGATGGTGGAGCTCAGAAGCAAGCCCAGCGTCCAGGGCAGCGCCCGCCCGATCAATTCGTTGACCGGGGTGGGAAACAAGGAAAGAGAAGGACCAAACTCGCGCGTAACAAAAATGCGATGAAGGAAACCGAAGTACTGGTCAGCCAAGGTCCCTTCCAAGCCGAAAGCCTGCGTCAGCGTGGCGCGCATCGCCTCGACCTGTTCCGCATCCATATAAGCGCCGCGCGTCATGATGCGGCCCAGCATCGACTCGACTGGATCGGACGGCATGAAACGCGGCACGAAGAAGACGACGGTAATGCCGATCCAGATCACCAGCACATAAGCGATGAGCCGCGTGACGACGAACTTGGCGAATTGCATTTAGCGACCTCGGGCGAGCCGGCTAAGTCTCCCCCCGAAGGTCAGGGTCGACGGGCGATGTCCACGCGCCCTACGCGACCCATTGCAATGGGGGGAGATTTAGAGGAGGGCGCCTAGCCGTCGCTCTTCGGCTGGATGAATGGCATGTGGTACTTGAACAGCGACCACCACCACCAGGGTCCTTCGTAGAAGTTGTCGGCGGTGGGCATGCCGTCCCAATAGGTTGTGACAACCGGCACGAATTTCGAGGTCCCGAACATGGGCAGCCAGGGTCGCTCGACGATGAACTGTTTCTCGAATTCCGTCAGCAAGGGAATCGTGTCCGGATGATCACTCGGCAGCGGCGCGATCTGATCGAGAATGTCGCTGAGCGCGTCGCTCTCGTAGCGCATGGCGTTGCCGGGCGCTGGTTGACCGATCGGCACGATGTGGCGTTTGTGCCAGAACTGATCGAGCAGGTCCCAGCTATCGGGCAAGGCGCCGCAGCCGGGCCAGTAAGATCCGGCGTCAAAGGTGCCATTGCTGTAATTGCTCCAGAAGGTGCCGGAGTCCATCTGCTGGACGGTGGCGTCGATGCCAAATGCGCGCCAGTTATCAGCAATGGCGAATGCCAGACGCTGCGATTGCACCTCGAAGTTCGACGGCGAGTTAATCGTAATCTGCCAAGGGCTGCCATCCGGCTTGTGCCAGGCGCCATCTTGCAGCGTGAAGCCCTCGGCTTGCAGCATCTCGGTCGCTTTGGCCGGGTCATGCTTCCACCAGCCGACGCCGAAGAGATCGACCAGCGCTTCTTCACTTTCAGGCAAGCCTTCGACACCCTGCTCCGTCAGGATCGCAGCGATATCGACCGCGTAGTTGGGGTCGAAGGGCTGATAGCCGTCTTCGAAAGCGAACTCCGTCATCCATTCGCGCATGGGTTTGTGGAAGGCGTCGTGAATCACCTGTACTGGCGGCACAGCCAGCGGCGATACGCGCAGGATGCCGGCGAAGGTGGCCAAGCCGACGCTCTTGATATCGGTCGCCAGGGCCATAGCCCAGCGAACGTTCTGGTTATCCCAGGGTTCTTGTGAGTTGGCGAAGATGATGCCGCGCTCGCAGGGGTCATCGAAATTCGCATAGGGGAAGTTCTGGTGCCAGGCGGCGGCATTCGGGTTGGCATCGCGCAGGATGTCCCAGGCTTCTGGCGAGATATCGGTCAAGATATCCAGCTGGTTCTGAATGGCGGCGATGATGCGGCGCTCTTCGGTGCCATAGAAGCGGAAGAGCACATACTCCGGTCCCGGCTCGCCATAGATCTGGCCGACATCGGTGTGCTGCCAGTCCTCGCGCTTGGTATAGAGGAACCAATTGCCGTTGGGGTCAGAATCCGTCAAGGTGTATGGACCACTGCCGACCGGTGGATAATTCTGGAATGTCGCCGGGTCTTCATTCTCCCAGATGTGCTTGGGCACCAGGCGGAAGTTGTCTCCCCAGATGTGGACGCCCAGGGTGTAGGCCAGGCGCGGCTCCGAGCGTTTGAGGTTGAGAATCATCGTCAGATCATCAACGACTTCGTAATTGTCGATCACCTGCGCCAAGAAGCCGCTATAGGGGAATTCCGGCGTATTCAAGATCATGTCGATGTTGAAAGCCATGTCGGCGGTCGTGATCGGCTCGCCATCGCTCCAGCGCAGATTATCGCGCAAGGTAACGCGGAAGCTGGTGAAATCATCATTCAGCGCCTCTGGCATCTCCGCCGCCAAGGCTGGGAATTGCTCGCCTGTCGCCGTGTTGATTTCCCACAGATTTGTATAGACCAACTGGTGCAAGCCAGCGCTCTGATGCGTGCCCGCTTGGTAGGGGTTGGTCTGGGTCGGGTTATCGACGCGCCCGCCAAGGTTGTCGACGATGAGGGTTGTCGCTCGCGGTGTGCCGACTTCGGTCTGCTCCTGCGCCGTGACCAACGCGGTGGAAAACAAAACGACAGCCAGCAAAACGATGATCGAAAGCAGCGCCTTGCGACTTTTCTTGGTCATCAGAAATCTCCTTGGAATGATTGTAGAATCGCTCTGTACTTACATCTTGGATTTGTTCGCCGATATTCACCTTTCTCCCGCTTTTGTTTTTGTCATTTCTCGCTTGCTGCTACGAAAACTTCGACAGTCAACATAACATAACATATCAGCGCTGGCGCAACAAGAAAACAAACCTGGATCGATTTGGCGCCGATGCGCTTGACGCCTTTGTACGCTTTTCCGACTCGCCCGCCAGGTCCCTTGCGCGAGTCATCGCGGAAAATGATACAATTGCCCTGCCGCAGGCAAAATCCGCAGATGCGAGGGAAATATGATGAAAGTTCTAATTATGGCTGATATGGAAGGCGTTAGCGGGATCGTAACCTGGAGCCAGGTCAACGGCGGCGCGCCGATGTATGAAGAGGGGCGCCGTCTCTACACTGAGGAGATAAACGCGGCGGTGCGCGGCGCCAAGCGGGCGGGCGCTGATGAGATCGTGGCGGTCGATTGCCACGGCGCCGGCGGCGATTGGACTTTCAATTCCTTCGTGCCGGAGCTGCTCGATGACGATTGCGAGTGGGTCGCCCATCATCCTTGGGCGCGTTATACCGAGCTGCTTGAGCAGGGCGCCGATGCCTGCCTGTTGGTGGGCATGCACGCGCGCAATAACACCGCCGACGGCGTGCTCTCTCATACCATCTCGACAGTGAAGTGGCACAACCTTTGGTTCAATCAGGACCTGGTCGGCGAGTCGGGCGTGAATGCGGCGCTATGTGGGCATTATGGCTGCCCGGTGCTCCTGGTCACGGGCGATGAAGCCGTCTGCCGCGAAGTGACGGCGCTGCTCGGCGATGGGCTGACGACCGTGTCGGTCAAACGCGGGTTGACACGCTACTCGGCGCGCCAGATACCGCCCGGGCGGGCGCGCAAAATGATCGAGGAAGGCGCATATCAGGCTTTGCAGAATCTGGAGGCGGTGCACCCTTATGTGCCAGAGTCGCCGGTGACGATCACGATTGAAGTTGACAATGTCGAGAAGATGGATGATTTCGCCGGGCGGGCTGGCGTCGAGTTGGATCGGGCGGTGCAGAAAGTCTACAGCCGCGCCGCCGATTGGATGAGCGCCTGGAATCAGATCTGGCACTGGACGGTGTGAACGCCCTCCGCATAACTTCGCGCTGTAGGGGCGTTTCGCTGAAACGCCCGCAAAACGCCTCGTTGCGAGCAGCCACCCCCCCTTCCCGAGGCATCCTGACGACAGGACAGTTTTGCAGCGGGCAAAAATCTCCCAGAATCCTGCATATTTTGCGTAATTTAGGGCGACTCACAGAGTCGCCCCTACAGTTTTCGCCAGGTTAGATGCTTTCGAAGTCTAACTTGGGCCATAGATTTTCGATTAGACCAAACCTGTCCTGTCCTCAGCGAGGCGTCAGAGCGAGGCAGCTAAACATAGCCGGATGCAACGTATTTTGCGTGGGCGACGGCATTGTCGCGCCTGTGTATACATTTCAGGCGCCGGGCAACACGAGCGAAAGCGACCAGCCAGCCACCAGCAGCAAGCCGATCTGCCCATGCAGTTTGGCCGTTCGTCCTTGGGCTTGGTGCAATAGCGGGACGGCGGCGCTGGCGTTAAATATCTTGATGAGGCGGAGCGCCTCGGGCAAGGTGAGCAGCGTCAGCAGCGTCAGCGGCGGCATGAGACCAGCGGCAACCACGACGGCTTGCGAGACATAGGCGCCGATTACTAGGAAGATGAACTCGGCGCGCGCGAAGCGGATACCGAAGATGACCGCCAACGTGCGTTTGTTGACGGCGCGATCGGCGTCCATATCGCGGATATTGTTGGCGTGCAGTATGGCCGAAACCATGAAGGCGACCGGCAGCGAGATAAGGCAGAGATCAGCGATGCGCGCGTCAGTGACCGCAGGCGACATCACATAATAGGCGCCGACAACAATCGCCGGACCCATGAAGACGGCGACAGCGACTTCGCCCAGCCCATTGTAAGCGAGGGGGAAAGGACCGGCGGTGTAAGTGATCGCAACGAGCACGCCGCCGATGCCGATCAGCCAGAGCAGCGGTCCGCTCTGCGCCAGCAGGTAGAGCCCGATCAGGCAGCCGGCGAGCGTCGCCAGAATCGCGCCGACGCAAACGATCGCCGGTTCTAGGATCTTGTGTTTGATGATCATGCCCTGCCCGGCTTGCTTGAGCTGGTCGGCGCCGCGGCGGTGATCGGCGTATTCGTTGATCAGGTTGGCGGCGCTTTGCAGGAAGAGCGTCCCAACCAGCGCCAGCAGGAAGACGCCCGCGTCAAATACGCCGTCCGCGTGGGCCACTATGCCAGCCAAGCCCATGGGCACATAGGTAGCGGTGAAGACGCGCGGACGCAAAGCCTGATACCAAGCGCGGATTCTGGATATAGGCGGGCTACGGTCCAAGTTAGAGATTCTTTCCTTAGACGGATGTCATTCTCCCAATGACTATACCAGATTTAGCCAGCTGTGACTGACGCCTAATTGGCTCCCGCCTGTGTATAATCGCAGGTGGGGATTGACCAAAGGCGGCCTTCGTGAAGGTGCTTCACCTATCCATCAGCGATGGCGGCGGCGGCGCGGCGATGGGCGCCTACCGTTTGCACCGCGGCTTGCTCGGCGCTGGCGTGGACAGCGAGATGCTGGTGCTGCGCAAGGTCACAGAGGATCCGACCGTGCATCGGCTGGCGGACAGACTTAATCGCTGGGGGCGGGCGCGGCGGCGGCTGGCGGAGCGGCGACAGCAACGGAGGCTCAGCGGTAACCCGCGGCTGGAAGGCAGCGCGCATTGGAGCCTGAATCAATTTGATTATCCGATTGCGTCCGCCATCAATACATTCGCCGCCAACATAGTGCATCTCCACTGGGTGGGCGACAACTTCTTGCCTATCGAGCAGTTGGCCTTGATCAAAGCGCCGATCGTCTGGACCCTGCGCGATATGTGGGCATTCAGCGGCGGCTGCCATTATGCGGGCGATTGCCTCAATTACTGCGATGCCTGCGGCCATTGCCCACAATTGCAACATCCCTCGAAAAGGGACATCAGTTGGCGCGTCAACCGATTGAAGAAACGGACATGGTCACGGCTGCCGCTGACGATAGTCACGATCAGCGAATGGCTGGCGGAGTGCGCGCGAGCAAGCTCGATACTGGGGGACCGGCGGATTGAAGTCATCGGCAATCCGATTGACCCTCGCGTATTCAAGCCGCTGGACCGCGCCGCTTCCCGCCATGCCTTCAATTTGCCGCAAGACAAAAGGCTGATCCTCTTCGGCGCCATCGGCGGCGCCGGCGATAGGCGCAAGGGGTTTTCATATCTGGCGGACGCGTTGAAGTTGGGGATCGCTGAGGGTGAAACCGAGCTGGTCCTGTTTGGATCGGCGCGCGCGGAGGCGCTTGATGTGGGATTGCCGGTGCATCAGCTGGGGCGCTTCCATGATGAAGTCAGCCTGGGCATGCTGTATTCCGCCTGCGATGTCTATGTGCTGCCCACGACTCAGGAGGCGCTGGGCAAAACGCTGATGGAAGCGCTCGCCTGTGGCAGTCCCTGCGTCGCTTTTGCCGGCACTGGTCCCGATGATATGATCAGGCATCGGCTCGATGGTTTTCTGGCGCAAATGAAAGACGGCGCCGACCTGGCCGCCGGCATCGAGTGGGCGCTGGCGCAAGACTGGCCGCGCGCGGAATTGCACGCGCGGATCGTGGCGCGCTACGGCGTCGAGCGCATAAGCGAGCGCTACGTAAAACTGTATGAGTCGCTGCAAAACAGGTCACGCTAAGCCGACGGGCATTCACATCAACAAACATCATGCGCCGATGGCAGTGAGAAATGTAAAGATGTAGGGGCGTCTCGTGAGACGCCCGCTGAAATTTCCGCTTTTATACATCGGGCGACCTGGTGGGTCACCCCTACAAGGCTTGTCCGGTACTGCAGAACGCCTGTTTTCCGTACGTATTACCCCATCCCCGGCCCCCTCGCCATCTCTATGGCGAGCATCCCAGTGAACTAGGTGTATAGTATCGTGTTATCATGGTGTTATCTCTAAGTGCGACAAGGAGGC